>CAZNYT010000016.1:0-39725 GCA_964577315.1 uncultured Desulfovibrionales bacterium | reverse complement strand
GGACCAGAGCATACGCACCGCTTCAGCCAGGCTGCTGATTAAAAAGCCTTCCATACGGTAATAAATCCTTATTTTATGGATTGAGGCTGTTCACCGGCATTCCCAAAAAAACCGGTGAACAGCTGTTTCAGATGCAGTACAGCTGCATGGATTCAAGTTATTTCTACTTTGCATCCGGAATAAAAAGCTGTTGCCCTAGGAGCTCGTAGGATCCGATGACCTCCTGACCGCGATCGGAAACCAGCCATTCAGCGAATTTCTTGGCCAGCTCGTATTCCACGTGGGGATGCCTCTCCGGGTTCACCGGAATCACCCCATAAGGATTCTCTAGCATGTCTCCGCCCTCAAAAACGATCTCCAGGTCATATTCTGCATCTCTGCCGTAATTATACTGCAGAAAAGTTCCCCTGTCCGCCAGAACGTAGCCGTACTTTTCCTGGGCAAAAAGCAGGGCCTGTCCCATGCCCTGGCCTATGGAGAAATACCAGCCAGCTCCTTCTGCCGGGGCCATGTCCCTGGTAAGCTCCAGACCGGTTTCCTCCCAGAGCTGCTTTTCCCTGCCGTGGGCGCCGCTGTCATCCCCTCTGGAAACAAAAGGCTCCCCGGCATCAGCAATGAGCCTCATGGCCTCAGCAACGTCCTCTGCACCGCTGATGCCGGCCGGATCCTCTTCAGGCCCGACAATAACAAAATCGTTGTACATTACATAATAGCGCTCTGTGCCGTAGCCCTTTTCCACAAATTCCTTCTCCCGCTCCACATCATGGACCATGACCACGTCGCAGTTGCCGTCCATGCCGTCGCGCAGAGCAGCTCCAGTACCCTTGGCCATGACCCGGACAGTGATGCCAGTATCCTCCTGGAATTCAGGCAACAGGTAATCCAAAAGCCCCGAAGCCTCGGTGCTGGTGGTGGTGCTCATGGTAAGCACCTTGTCCTGAGCTGGGGCTGGTCCGGCTGCGGACAAGATTAGAAAAAAAGCTGCCATCAAAATCCAGCGAAAAAATCTGGCCATTGTTTGCCTCCTTTCAATAAAGATTTACCCACGAGTTCCGCTGCATCCCGGAAAAATCGGCTGGAACACAATCCTGAAAGCAGGCTAATAATAGCAAAGTCAAAGGGTCTGTAAATTTGTGTTAAAAAAAACATAGGGTGAAGGGAGGGGCTCCAGGAATGATCTGGAGGATTTTGTTCGGTGAGAGCCGGTAAGAAAGGCTAGTTATCACAAGAAGAACCGCAAAGACCGAAAACCGTATCCGCCTCACGGTCTGCATAACCCTGAACCTTCTCCTGCCAGGCCTGAAAAGCGGCTAAAATCTCTTCCCCCCTGGGGGTCAATTCATAGTGTTTGGGACTGGAACCGGTCAGAACCACCAGGTCAAAACCCAGTATATCCTGGGTCTTTTTCAGCTTGCCCCAGGCCGCCCTGTATGACATGCCCAAACTCTTGGCAGCCTTCCGCAGGGAGCCTTGATCCCTTATCCTTTCCAGGAGCAGGGCTCTGCCCTGGCAAAAAACTGTTTCCCCGTTCTTTTCCAGCCACAGGTGAAGACCGGGCTCGTAATCGCTTCCCATGTCGTGCTCCTTTTTACCTATACCTACAATAAAACAGAGCGCTTTTAAATGTTGCCAAACCCGGCTGTTGCGGTTATTGTTAATCAATGTCAGCGCTAAAGGATTTTATCAACCAGCACGACAGGTTTGCACGGCTGTCCGGAATCTCCCTGGAGGAAATGGGTGAGGGCACCGCCCTGACCCGGATGACCGTCCAAGATATCCATTTGAACGGTTTAAACATTGTCCATGGTGGTGCTGTGTTCACTCTGGCAGACCTGGCTTTTGCCGCTGCCTCCAACTCCCGCGGCCAGGCAGCTGTAAGCATCAACGCTTCCATAACCTATATCCGCCCGGCCCAAGAAGGCACAATACTGACAGCCAGGGCCTCTGAGGTCTTCTCACACCGTACCCTGTCCGGTTATACTGTACAGGTCAAGGATGACCAGGACCGCCTGGTGGCAACTTTCCAGGGGACTGCCTACAAAAAGGAAAAACCTTTGCTTCCGGAAACCTAAAATCCAAACCCATGTTGGTAACCTTTCATGTCCCTTAGCAGCCTAGCCCGGGAACTATACCAATTGGAAAAGGAGTTGGAAAGACTCCAAAAAGCCCAGGCATCCGCTTCCCGGGAAGAAGTCCAGGAGTTAAACCGTGAAATCAACCTGGTTCAGCAAAGGCGCAACGAGCTCCGGGCCCGTTTGCAAGCCAGAAAGGAAAAACCCAAGTTTTAAATTTCCAGGTTTATTGCCTTGCTCAATTACCGGGATAATGTTAGCAGCTTTCTGCCATGTTTGATATCGGACAAATATTAAGCGAGCTGGCTTTAGTGGCCATTCCCCTGCTCATGGGTATCACTTTTCACGAGGTGGCCCACGGTTATACCGCCTACCGTTTCGGGGATCCTACAGCCAAGAACGCCGGGCGCTTGACCCTGAATCCCATTAAGCATTTGGACCCCCTGGGTACCATAGTTTTGGTGGTCACCCGAATGATCGGTTGGGCCAAGCCAGTGCCCATAAATCCGGCTTACTTCCAGGATCCCCAGAAGGGAATCTTCTGGGTATCCCTGGCCGGTCCGGCAGCCAACTTTGCCCTGGCTGTAGGCTTCTACGTGCTGTTCAATGTTATGCTCTTTCTGCAGTCGGTATTTGCCACCGGAGGTGCCGCAGACTTGCTGGAGATCGCCACCGCCATCTGCTTTTACGGGATCATACTCAATATTATTCTGGGCATCTTTAACCTCTTTCCCATCCCTCCCCTGGACGGGGGCAAGATCGTGGCCACCTTTCTGCCCGGACACATGGCCAGGCAGTACATGCAGCTGGAGAAATACGGTTTTCTCATAATTATCGGGTTGATATTTCTGGGAGTTTTTCAGGGGATCTTTGGATACGTGATCAACATTGTCTACCGCCTGGTTCTGGGGGGATAACCCCTTCAATTCTTGGCCCCAAAAACTTCAACAAAGTACGGGACCCAAATCTGTAGTTGATCTCACATTTTGCAGGCTATTCAATCAGATCATAACAACAGGAACACACTAGTCGTGGAGCGTAGATCAGCGTCCAAAAGCTACTAACCGCTGATCTTGAAGATCTTCGCTGAGACCCTGAGGTCCTTAACTTGCCAGGCATAGCTGGTATCAATACGGTTCAGACATAGCGTTTTTTTAAAGGAGTGTGATGCATGCGACAAGGCGGCGATAAGAGAGTGGTTTCAGGGATGCGGCCCACAGGGGCACTGCACCTGGGCCATTATTTCGGGGTTTTGCAGAACTGGATCCAATTCCAGGAAAACTACACCTGTTACTACTTTATAGCGGATTGGCACGCCTTGACCAGCGAATACGGCGACCCACACAAAATCAAGCCCTTTGTCTTCGAGCTGATCAAGGATTGGATAGCAGCCGGCCTGGATCCGGAAAAATGCGTCCTGTTCCAGCAATCCCAGATCAAGGAGCACGCTGAGCTCAATCTGCTCCTGAGCATGATCACGCCTTTGGGTTGGCTGGAGCGCAACCCCACCTACAAGGAGATCAAGCAGGAGCTCATAAACAAGGATCTGAACACCCACGGCTTCCTGGGATATCCTGTGCTGCAGGCCGCTGACATACTTATCTACCGCCCGGATTATGTGCCTGTGGGACATGACCAGCTGCCCCATCTGGAACTGACCCGGGAAATCGCTAGGCGCTTCAACTACTTCTACAACGATTTTTTCCCGGAACCCCAGGCTAAGCTCACTGAGTCCGCCAAACTTCCAGGTCTGGATGGCCGCAAGATGAGCAAGAGCTACGAGAACTGCATCTATCTGGGAGAGGACATGGAGTCCGTGCGGCCCAAGATCATGTCCATGCTCACGGACACCAATCGCATGCGCAAATCCGATCCCGGGGATCCGGACATCTGCAACCTTTTTCCCTACCATCGCTTAGTTACTCCGGAAAGCATTCAGGTCGAGATCCGGGAGAACTGCACCCAGGCTCAAAAAGGCTGCGTGGACTGCAAGAAGATTCTCTTAAGTCACCTGGAAGAATTTTTGGCCCCCCTGCAGGAACGGCGCAGGGAGCTGGACAATCAGCCGGAAAAGATCACGCAGATCCTGCACGGCGGGAACGAACAGGCCAGGCAGGAGGCAGTCCAGACCATGGATCTGGTCCGGGAGAGGCTGAATTTCAACTTTTAGTCCTCGGGTCCGCGTTTCCGCGGCAAGTCCGCCGCATCTATGTTTGCTCTCCTCTTATCCCTGGACAACGCCAGCCACCTTCATCTTTGTTAGGGACAGGTTGCTTCCGGGTTTTTCCTACCGGCCCAAGCCTGCCAACCTTTTCCCCCTCGACCCTGAAAGCTGTTTTGAGTATGACCGTTTTCAGGACTTTCCACCAATTTGGCCTGTCAATTAAACAAACAGGAGATTTTTTTGACCTATCCAGCATCCATAAGATGGCTTTCAGGGTTCAAAAAAACAGCCGGGGGATATTTGGCCCTTTCGGTTGGCCTGGGACTTTCATCCGGGATATTCTTGATCCTGCAGGCCTCCGTTCTGGCCTGGGTGGTTCACCAAGTGGTGATGGAGTCCCAGGAACTAAGTGACGTGATGGCCGGGCTGTGGCTTATTCTGGTCCTGATTGTTTTGCGCTCGGTTCTGGTCTGGCTCTCCAGGCACTGTTCCTCCCTTGCCGCCTCCAGGGTCAAGGAGTCCGTTCGCAACCGTATCCTGGAAAATATGGGACAAGCCAACCCGCTCAGCCTAGCTTCCCGCTCCTCCGGGGACCTTGTCCACCTGGCCGTGGATGGGCCCGAGTCCCTGGAAGGATATTTTTCCGGGTATCTCCCCCAGATCGCCCTGGCCGCCCTTATCCCGGCCGCCATTCTGGCCTTTGTCTTTCCTTTGGATTGGATCTCGGGCCTGATACTCTTGGTCACTGCCCCCCTTATCCCCTTGTGCATGGTCCGCATAGGCCGCAAGGCAGAAAAGCTGAACCAGGAGCAGTGGCAAAAAATCACCCGCCTGAGCCACAGATTTTTGGACGCAATCCAGGGCCTAACCACCCTGAAGATGTTCAACGCCGGCAAAAGAGAAGCCCGGGTAGTTGGCAAAATCTCGGATGAATACCGCCAAAGCACCCTGTCCGTACTCCGGGTGGCTTTTTTAAGCGCCCTGGTCCTGGAACTTTTGGCCACCATGAGCGTGGCTTTGGTGGCCATGTTCATAGGCCTCAGGCTGTTTTGGGGGGAATTGGATTTTCAGGCCGGATTTTTTATCCTGCTTCTGGCCCCGGAATTTTTTCTGCCCCTGCGCAACTTGGGCACCCATTTCCATGCCCGTATGTCAGCTGCGAGCACTGCAGAGAAAATCTTGAACCTACTTAGCCTGCCCAGATATAAAACCCGGGAAACCAATTTCAAGCCGCACTATTCCAGAATCGAGGTCTGCCTGGAAAAAGTGGATTTCGAGTATGAACCCGGGCGGACTGCAATCCGAAATTTAAGCTTTACCGCCTTGGATACAGGACTAACATGCATCTACGGTGAAAGCGGTGCCGGCAAAAGTACTGTTTTGCGCCTCATCCTGGGGCTGCTTCCCCCGAACAGCGGACAGGTCCTTATCAACCAGACCCCTCTGGAAGAGATAGACCTTGACCTCTGGCACAGGCATATTGCCTACCTGCCCCAAGCTCCGCACCTCTTGAGCCAGAGCGTGGCTGACAACATCCGGCTGGGAAAATCCAGCGCCACCTTTGCAGAAATCCGGGATGCGGCCCGCTGGGCCGGAATAGAGCAAGACATATTGAATCTTCCTCAGGGATACTCCACTCTACTGGGAGAGGACGGCCAGGACCTGTCCGGGGGACAGCGGCAGAGGCTGGCCCTGGCCAGGGCCTTCATCCGGGACTGTCCCCTGGTACTCATGGACGAGCCCGTTTCAGGCCTGGATCCCTCCAGTCGAGAGGTTGTCCATCAGTCCGTGCTGGATTTGGCCCGAACTCGGGCGGTGATCGTAAGCACCCATGACCTGGAAATACTGTCCCGGGCAGACAAGGCAATAAGCATTAACCGGGAAGGATCCTGAAATGCAGCCGCTCTGGCGCCTGATCAAGCTCATGAAACCTTCCTGGATATGGTTGATGCTGGGACTGGGGGCGTCCGTGCTCACCCTTTTGGCTAACACTGCCCTATTGAGCCTGGCTGCCTGGTTCGTGACCTGCATGGCCCTGGCCGGGGCGGGCGTGGTCACATTTTCCTACACCTTGCCCCTAGCAGCCCTGCACCTTTTGGCCGGGTTGCGCATCTTGGGCAGATACGCTGAACGTCTCCTGAGTCACGAGGGCACCTTCAGGCTTCTCACCGGTTTGCGGGTATTTTTCTTCAGCCGCCTGGAACCCTTGGCCCCGGCAGCCTTGCACGACCTGCACAGCGGGGACCTGTTCGGTAGGATCAAGGCTGATATTGACCAATTGGACGAATTCTACCTTAGAATCGCTCTCCCTATAAGTTCCGCTGCCATAGTACTCTGCCTGATACTGATCTTCTTGGGATATTTCAGCTGGATGCTGGCCGGATATCTGCTTGTGCTCTGGTTTATGGCCGGAATCGCCCTTCCTTTGCTCACCATGCGCCTAGGCTATGCTTCGGGTAGAGAACAAGTCTTTTCCATGTCCCGGATGCGCACGCAAGTTGTGGATCTCATCCGGGGCCTGGAGGAATTAACGGTTTTTGGCAAAAACCAGGAGTTTTTGAATAGGCTAACCCGGGAAAACCGGACCCTTTGCTGGCTGCAGACCAAATCCGCCAGGTTGCAGGGCCTTAGCGAAGCCGGCATGACTTTGATGCTCGGCCTGGCTCTCTGGGGAATGCTCTTTTGGGCCATTCCCCATGTCCAAAACGGGACCCTGACACCGGAGCATTTGTCTCTCTTGGCAGTCCTAGCCCTGATAAGCTTTGAGGCGGTCCAGCAACTTCCTGGGGCTTTGCAGGCCTGGGGCCGAATCCGAGCCAGTGCGGAGCGGCTCTTTCAGATCATCGACCGGGAACCTGCGATTCAGGTCCCGGAATCCTTTTCGCACCATCCTCGCAACTGGGAAATAGAATTCAGGGAGGTACACTTTACATACCCGGATAGCAGCGAACCGGCCCTGGCCAATGCAAGCTTCCGGGCTGGAGAAGGAGAAAAGCTCGGGGTTGTCGGGGCTACCGGCTCCGGCAAAACCAGTCTGATCAACCTGATTCTCAGATTCTACCCTTTCTCCTCCGGGGACATTCTTTTGGGCGGACGTAGTATTTGCGATTATCATCCGGAAAAGATGCGTTCCTGGATCGGGGTAATTGCCCAGCAACCATACCTCTTCAACTCCAGCATCCGGGAAAATCTTCTCTTGGCCCACCCGGAGGCCGAGGAGCCCGAATTGTATGCCGCCCTACGAACCGCCCGGCTGGAGGAATTTGTCCTCTCCTTGCCGGACAAGCTGGATACACAAGTAGGCCGGGCCGGACTAAGTCTCTCCGGCGGTCAGGCCAGACGGGTGGCTATAGCCAGAACTATCTTGAAACAAGCCCCCATATTGCTGCTGGATGAACCTACCGAGGGCCTGGATCCGCAAACCGAGCAGGACCTTCTGTCCACCCTGGAGCCGCTTATGGCAGGCAGAACAGTTCTTTTCATCACCCACAAGGAAAAGGGCTTGCAGTACATGGACAGGGTCCTGAGCATGGAACAGGGTATGATTCAGCCCAATTCTGCCCCCAAACTTGATTAAAACCTGGAACCTTTCGGGTTGTGTGCCATTACGTCACATGTGCTTCAATTGTTTTGGGCCAAGTATATCTTTAGATCTATTTCTGTTGCCAATGAACTCCACCCACGACTGGATTGAACTAAGTAAAAATTTTTGGCACGCTCCTTGCTGATTATATATTACCTGGGCTCGTGCAACTAGACGTAAAGGAGGATCGATTCATGTGGTTGAAAGGATTTTTGCTGACCCTGGCCTTAATGTTTATGCTGGGATTTTCCCAGGGCTGCGGACCGCAGGAGCCCGTGGGTGAACCCGGAGCTCCCGAAGAGTACGAGGAACCCGCTCCCGAGGAATACGGACCCCCTGAAGATGAGGGATACAGAGAGCCTGGGCAGGAACCAGAGCCCGGGTTTTAACCCCTCTGGAAATACCTCGTCTTCGTTTCCAGCCTCCTGCCCAATGGGCCCTCCTCACGGGGGGCCCAATTTTCAAGTTCCGGCCCTTCCCTCATTAAAATCCCGCTTCTAGCAAAATTCCATCTGAGGAGCCTAAAAAACCCCAAATTACGAAGAACTAGACTTCTACAGTGCCTCCCACCCAGGGACAAGCTTGTCCCCAACAAACTCATTCGTTGACATGCAGTTCGCAAACAGTAACCGGTTCCAAGCCCCGTAATTGCAAGCCCAGGATAATTCGTGGCAAGGCCTTGGCTGTAGGCAAATCAGGATTGTTCATGTGCAGGACCACAATGCTGCCTGGCCTGGCTGTACCCACAACATAATCGGCTATTTCCTCTGGACAGGCTTCAGCATCTGCATCTCCGCTGGCAATATCGTACTGTACTGTTACCATTCCCCATTTCCCGGCTATCTCTACCACCTTATCATCTTTTTTGACATGGGGAGGACGGAAGTAGACCGGTGTCTCCCCGGTAAGTTCGTAGGCTATAAGTTGAGTATAGCCTAGTTCACGACTTATGTCTGAAGGATCGTTATGGGTCAAATCCGGGTGGGAGTAGGAGTGATTGCCCAACTCGAAAAGCGGATCTTTGTGCAGTTCTTGGGTCACTTCCTGATGCCTAAGCATCCAGAGCCCTCCCAGAAAAAGTGTTGCCGGGGTCTCGGTCTGGCGAAGAAGCTCTATCACCCGGGGATCATAACCTGATGCCTCCCAGGTGCTGCAAGCATCAAAAGTCAATGCCACCCCTGCACGGGCTTTCGTAACACGTTCCAACACTTCTGGTTCTTGTTTTTTTATCTGAGGCAAAGATTCGGGTGCATGCCCTGGATGGGCCTTCTGGAAATCATTTAGCACCTCTTCAGGCATTCCACCAGCCCAAGTCCATATAGGCATCCACAACCATGCAGCAACGACCAGGACACCCACTATCCACCTTGCATACCGGATTAACATACCGCCGCTCACCCCGTTTGTTGATTCACTCAAACAATCCTTAAAAAAATGGTAACCTTGAGAATAATTACAAAAATTTTAAGCCTGAATTTACCGCTAACACTAACCACTACAAATCAAGCAAAAAGCATGCAAATCTGGCACATGTATATGTATTTACCATGAAAAACATGCAAAAAACATCTCTCTATGATTGCAGGCCCTTTCACTTAGACTTTTCCCTTGGATCTATCTTGGCACAGTCATTGCTTATGCTTTATAGAAATTACAATCCTAGACAAACAGAGGTTCGGCATGACTTCGAAAAACGGATATTCCCTGGGCGCGAGCCTTAGCAGCTCGGAACTGGACAAGATAGCTGAAGCCTACAAGTCCGTAAGCAGGATCAAGGAAATCTTTCATTACGAACTAAACAATGTCTCTGACCCGGAAAAAACCCAGCATCTTCTGGAACAGGCCAGCAGAGAAATGATGGAAGCCATAAAAGCCCAGGGACTGGATTTTGAAAAATACTCTCAAACCATGGAAGCAGTGAATACAGATGAAAAGTTGAGACAATCTCTTTTGCTCAGATTAAAGAAATGATCCTTGTACACGTCTTGAGCCAACAACTTAGTCCAGACAGCACCTTTTTGCACCCATAATTCCTACTAACTACTGGAACGAAAGTTGCATCAAGAAGACTACCTTTTTTTTAACAAGGGGCTAAATTTTTTCCTATTACAGGAGGTAGAACATGACCACCAAAGGTACGAAGCTGTTAAGCATTGCGTTTGCCTTCATGCTGGTACTTGGCCTGGGCCTTAAGGTTCATGCCCAGGAAGGGTTCCAGGCAGAAGAGCCAGAAGCTCCCGGGGGTGAACAGCCCGGAGCACCAGAAGAACAGCCGGGAGCACCAGGCGGTGAACCAGGAGCACCAGGCGGTGAGCCAGGAGCACCAGGTGAACCAGGAGCACCAGGTGAACCAGGAGCACCAGGTGAACCAGGAGCACCAGGCGAGCCAGGAGCGCCTGGTACGGAGCCGGGAGCGCCTGGTGAGCCGGGAGCTCCCGGAGCTGAACCTGGTGCACCTGGAGAAGAGCCTGGGGCGCCAGGGGCACCTGAAGGGTATGAGCCGCCTGAGGGCTATGAGCCGCCTGAAGAATATGAACCACCCGAGGGATATGAACCACCGGAGCCTCCAGAAGACAACGGAGCACCAGAGGGATATGAACCGCCGGAGCCAGAAGAACAGGAAGATATGGGCTTTTAGACATGCTGCACAACCTACAAACCTGCCCGGCAACGTTGCCGGACCCCTCAGGCCCCTGCTCCCAGGGGCCTGAGCACATTTCTGTGCCAAATATGCACATGTGCTTTTGTTGCCGGCCTCAGCATAACTATCTGAGCGGGACTTACAAGCTTGAAGACACTGTTGCCTCAGTCTGTAAAGCCTTCAAAATTTTTGGCACGTTCATTGCTTAATGAAGCGAAGAACGAGGTTTTATATAAAATTGTTTAATTAATCTAAGGAGGATTACATGTCCCAAAGAAAAGGAATGCGGATTTTGACCTGCACTATGGCTTTTGTGTTTGTGCTGGGCCTGGGCTGGAAGGCCAGCGCCCAGGAGGGGTATGAACAGGAGCAGCACCAACAGCAGCAAGAGCAGTATCAACAGGAAATGATGCAGCAAGAGGCCCCTGAAGTCGACTTGACTGAGTCCGAGATGGACCAGGTTGCAGAAGCATACCTGAATGTTACTGAAGTCCGGGAAGACTTTCAGGCAGACCTGGAAGAAGTAGAGGATCCGGAAAGAGCTCAACAGATGCAGGAAGAGGCTGGTGAAAAAATGGTGGAAGCGGTAGAAGAAACCGGCTTGGATGTTGAGACTTACAACCAGGTCATGGAAGCCGCCCAAATGGACGAAGAACTGAGGAACGAGCTCTTGGATAGGCTGGAAGGAGAATATTAAATAAAACAGAAGGAGGACACATGTGGTTTAAAGGTTTAATACTATCATTGGCAGGAATACTTATGCTTGGCTTCTCCCTGGGATGCGAGCCAGAACAGGAGGATCCCCTGGGAGAAGAGCCTGGCACACCTGAAGAGGGCTATGAAGAGCCTGCACCTGATGCATACGAGGAGCCCGAAGGCTATGAGCCTCCCGAAGGAGAGGGTTACGAAGCCCCTGAAGAAGAAGAGGCCTTCTAATTCCATATAACCCCTCCTTCTTTACATACCCCTCCTGAAGCGGGGTTCCTTCATTGATGGGACCCCGCGAAAAAACCCTTTCTTCTGCAGCATAAAGCTTGCCTCAAGACTATACCCCAAACAAAATTTCTGGTTCCATATACAAACCTGCTAGCCCCTATATATTCTGGCACGTACGTTGCTACATTACACATTGAGCCGGAATAATTCACAGTTAAACACCTGCCGCACCTACAGGTAAAAAAGTGGTTCCCTGGGTTAAACCTTTGCCTATCCACTCCTTTGGGACAAATGTCCTGCTTGAATTATAACATCCTCCAAGCGTTCGATGTGACAAAAAACACACTTGTAGAGTCAAAATGACACGCCCAAAAACTTGGGACCAAAAGCAAAACAATTATCGTTCATCCCAGGAAGAGGTTGCATAACCCATACAGAACATGCTAAGTAAATTTTACTTGTTCACATATGCACAATTGTTTCCGGCAAGGAAAGCCCAAGAATACAGGCGTAAACCCATCTCTCTCGCCGGAATTGATCTTTGATACGCTCGGCAAAATCATAGCCCCTTGGGCGCTAATAATCCGCTAGACCAACATACAAAAGGCAAAGTTTTTGTAAAAATTCACCCCTTAAAAAGCAGGAGGTCGGAGTTCATGAAAAAATCCATTGTTTTTGGTACGTTGTTTTTATTTTTCTTTGGGTTTTTGTTGCTACCCACCCTACATGCGCTTACCTACCAGCACGAGGGCAGCTACCCGGACACAATCATTCTTTATCCACCTCAAGAATACGAGGAGAAGAAGGGTGAAAGGATTTTGGAGCCGGTTCCTTTTGATCATGACGTGCATGATCACATAGCTTGTGACGAATGTCATCACTACGGAACCGTACGCGATGGTTGTATGGAAACTGGGTGCCACGATGTAGCAGTAGAGGAAGACCTTAACGACAGGGATCGGATCTATTATTTTGAGGAAGCCTATCATGAGATGTGCATGGGCTGTCACATTGAAGAAAAAGACAAGGGAGCTCCAGTGCTTTGCAACGACTGCCACATACGCTAGACTTAAGAAGCACATGCACTTTGAAGTTTCAGCCAGCGTGCCCTTGAGAGGTTCGAGGATTAAGTGACGCTTGTTTGGACCGTGAGAATCATTGTTATCACGAGCACCACAAACATCGCTGCCGGCCGTAAAATACTTGCATGGCTCGCGTTTAAACTGTAAATTGTTTTACAAATTTTCTTTTTGATCACTATACCCGCGCAGGATAAAAGTCTTTGCTAGACTTTCTCTTCGCATGTGTTACTAACGTGAGTCCCAGGTAAAAATTTGGGAGCTAGATATTTTAATCACAGGAGAGCCAGCAATCATAGGCAATAAGAGTACGAAAATTGGGCTTGCTAGCCCCTGTTGAGCTCAATTCAGGGCCTATAAATGGCAGCCGGCTTGATTGCGAGAGAACAAACGCAATCAGGCTTTCTGTGCTATAGTCATACTTATCAGTTACATGGGATTGATAAGGTTTAATTAACAAAAACCGAGGAGGTCAGTAATCATGAGAAAATCTGTTGTAATCGGGGTTCTTGTTGCATTCTTTTTTGGGTTTTTGCTTTTACCCACACTCTACGCAGGCCTAACCTACCAGCATGAAGGGGAGTACCCGGACGTAATCATGCTTTATCCCCCAAAAGAATATGAAGCAGAAACTCCGTGGGGCCCCACACCTTTTGACCATGACGTGCACGCTGAATTTGAATGTGAAAAGTGCCACCACCTCGGAGAAGTGGATCAGGGATGTATGGACGCCGGATGCCATGACGTGGCCAACAAGGATGAACTAGGCGACAGGGATGAAATCTACTATTTCGAGGAAGCCTATCATCAGATGTGTATGGAAGGCTGCCACGAAGAGCATGAGGCTGCCCCTGTATCCTGCGATGGATGCCATGAAATGTAAACTGCTATAGCCAACAAAGGGGTGTACTCCCCCTTTGTTGGCTACTTTAACACAATCATACGGAAAGATCGCCCTGGAAAGGCTTTAAAACTCAAAACCCCTCCATAAAGAGATTTCTTCCTGCCTATCCCTGAAAAAACGTTGATATCCCTGAGTTATCAACTCCAGAGTCAAAAGATACTAACAACGCCTTATCTTTATTGAGAACTTCCAACGTTCTCAATGGCCATAAATTTCCACAACTTAACGTACTGATTTTCCTATCTTACTTTTACCTTTTGCTTTTAACTCTCAAATCATCAAGTATCAAACAAACTCTCTTCAGCCAGCAAAAACGTCCTATTCCTGCTGGTTTCTCTCCTGCAGCGACTTGGATACCTCCTGGATCTGCTCCAAGTACTCGTTTTCGGAAATTATTTCCTTTTTGATAAGCAGGTTGATCAAGGCCTCATGCTGAACCATGTTGTAATAAGCGATCTCGTCCCAGGTAAACTCTTCATCTTTTGGGGTGCCGTTTTCTTCTGCCATACTTACTCCTAGTTTGGGTTTTAAGTGTTCAGTGATATATTTTTAATCCAAAAACTTGCTCCGGATATTGCTTGATGGGTTCAGAATTGGCAACCACCAACTTCCTACTGCCCCCGGGACCAACGAAAATAAACAAATACCCGGCCCGAATTATCCTTATCCTTATCTATCCTGTGATACAACTCCCTGATATCCTTTCTGTCCAAAAAACGCAGCACGCGTTTTTTTAGCTGCCCGGTCCCCTTGCCGCAAATAATTTCCAATTCCTTGGCCTTTTTCTGCTTGGCTTCCACAAAGGCATTATTCAAAGCGGCATCTATTTCTTTGCCTTTATTGTATATAGGATGCAGATCCAGGGTCAAACTGCGCCTAGACACGCAAACCACCTCCTGTACCTAAGGCGCGAAGGCCGCATGTACTTGGGGCAAAATACCACAGCCGATTTTTTAGATCGTAAGCATTCCTATATCATGGTAAAACCGGGCTAACAAGTCTGGGCAAAGTCTTTTCGGCTGGGCCGACCACCTTTCCGACCTGCTTGCCGACCCAAGTACTTGCCAAACACGGCCTTGGGATCAAGGAAAGCTTGGGCGAGATTCCGGCCAGTAAAAGTTTACATAAGAAGACGCGGGTTATAGTTGCTGTTTCTTAGAGGGGTAAGCGGCGAGACTTATTTTGGCAATAACTACAACGAAACTTATTGTCCAGAGGTCCGAGAATTCTACAAACAGGCCGTCGCTCACACAGTTTACGCCCAGTTTGCAGAACCCTCGGCCCCAGGGAAAGAATTGCTGCCATAATAGTAAGGCTGTTTATAGAGCCATGGTTATAGAGCCAAGTTTCGTTGTAGTAAAATTCGAGTTCTTGAATAACTCCCTAGAACTACAGCAAAACTTTCTTCATTCCCGAAATAAAGAACAGGGTATAGGAGGAAACTCTAAACTCTAGTTGGGGACAAAAAATGAGTGCTCCATAAAAAAGGGGTCAAGCGTTACGCCCAACCCCTTGAAATCATTGGTCGGGATGGCAGGATTTGAACCTGCGGCCCCCTGAACCCCATTCAGGTGCGCTCCCAGACTGCGCTACATCCCGCGAATATTTAAAGATATGTTGATTGCCGGCATTTGTCAACCTATTTTGGCTTTAGACAATGCCCTGACATTGTTCTCAATTCTGGGCCAATACCCACCCATCTCCTAAAGCTAGCCACAAGAATGGTGGAGGCGGCGGGACTCGAACCCGCTACCTCAGCCTTGCGAAGGCTGCGCTCTCCCGGGTGAGCTACGCCCCCAAAACCGAATAACTTATAAAAAGTAACCCAAACCTCTTTTTTTGACAAGGCAAGACAAGGTATAAAATTTATCGCGGACCGGATCCAGTGGCAGCTATCCGAGGATTTTTCCGCTAATATCAGGCATTGCCATCTGTTGCCCTGAATTTTATGGACTAAACCGTCTCTTGTGTTTATGATTCGCATTGATTCGTTGTAAGCAACTATTCACCATGTTTTATCCAAACTATTCACGAGATCTTTTTGCGTGTTTTCGCCGGGAGGCTCACCGGTTTTCTTGGCAAGGCTTATGGGGGAAGCCGGACCGCACCAAAGGCACGGAATAATAATAAAGCAAAAGCCTTTATTTTGCACCTCAATTAATAAGGTGCACATAGCTAAGAGTCCGGTGAGGGCAGGAATACCCCCGTAAGCCGAACCAAGAAAAGCGCGAGCCAGGAGGCACGGCACGCAAAAAGATTTGGTGAGTAGTTACCCTTGTACAAACCTGCAAACCAATACAGTCAGAAAAACGTGGGCTGAGCCACAACATTCAGGGTAACGTCCTTGATTGCTGCCCATAGCTGTCCAGTAAAACCCAAACGAGACCTAAACATGCAAAGAATCCAAGACCATTATTTCCAAAAGGCCAAAAAGGAAAAATACCCGGCTCGATCCGTATATAAGCTCCAGGAAATGGATAAACGCTTCAGATTGTTCAAGCGGGGCCAAAAAGTATTGGACTTAGGAGCCGCACCCGGCTCATGGGCTTTGTATGCAGCAGACAAGGTTTCAGACCAGGGCAGTGTGTTGGCAGTAGACATCAAGGAACCCCCGGTGTCCTTTCCGGGCAACGTGAGTTTCCTCCAGGCGGACATCATTGAGGACACTCAGGCCAGGGACCAGGTTCAAGAAGCTGGCCCCTTTCATGTAATCCTCAGCGATATGGCCCCCAACACCACCGGGATCAAGATCACGGACCAGGCCAGATCCCTGGAACTGGCCCAGGAGGCCTTGTGGCTGGGACAATCCCTTTTAACCCCGGATGCCTCCCTGGTTCTCAAGCTCCTGGAAGGTCCGGACGTACCCGAGTTACGCCGGGAAATGCAAGCCTGTTTCCAAAAGGTAAAACACTTCAAGCCTAAAAGCTCTCGAAGCGAGAGCATGGAGCTCTTCCTGATCGGGATGGGTTACCGCGCAAGAGCAGATAATTCTTAAAAACTACAGGAGAAGTAATATATGGCTGGACACAGCAAATGGCACAACATAAAGCACAAAAAAGGTAGACAGGATGCCAAGAAAGGCAAGGTCTTCCACAAAATGACCCAGGAAATCATCTTAGCAGCACGGCAAGGTGGAGACCCGGACAGGAATCCCAGGCTCAGGGCGGCGATCGATTCCGCCAAGTACGTCAACCTCCCCAAGGACCGCATTGAATACGCCATCAAAAAAGGCACGGGAGAAGTGGGCGCAGATAATATCCAGGAATCCGTGTGCGAGGGATACGGCCCGGGAGGAGCGGCTTTGCTGGTAGAAGTGGCCACGGACAACAAAAACAGGACTGTAGGGGAAATCAGACATCTTTTGAGCAAAAACGGAGGCTCCCTGGGAGAATCCGGCTGCGTGGCCTGGATGTTCGATTACAAGGGGGTTTTATCCTTTGACAAAGCCGTCTACAGCGAGGACCAGATCCTGGAAGCCGGACTGGAAGCCGGGGTGGAGGATCTAATCGATGACGGACAGGTCTGGCAGATCAAATGTAATCCCGAGGACTTTTCCCAAGTCAAGGAGGTCTTTACCCGGGCCGGAATAGAGTTTAACGAAGCCACCCTGACCATGGTTCCCCAAACCACCGTGGAGGTGGATACCGAAACCGGCCGCCAACTCCTTAAGCTTTATTACGCCTTGGACGACATGGATGAGGTTCAAAACATCCATGCCAACTTCGAGCTGCCCAACGAGCTCCTGGCTGAGCTGGAGGCGCAGTAGTGCCAGGCTCTGACGGGAAGCTAATACTGGGGATAGACCCTGGTTCCAGATGCACCGGCTACGGATTGGTCCGGGAAACATCCGGCAGCCTGGACCTGATCCAAACCGGAACCATCAGACCCCAAGCAGACCAGGAACTCAGCATCAGGCTTGACGCCATATTTTCTCGCATCTGCGCTTTGATCCAGGAATATTCTCCCACCGCAGCAGCGGTAGAGGAAGTATTTACCGCCAAGAATGCCAGTTCAGCCCTGAAGCTGGGTCAGGCCCGGGGTGCAGTCATTGTTGCCTGTGCTCACCAGAACATCCCGGTTTTTTCCTATGAACCCACCTTGATCAAAAAATCCCTGGTAGGTGCAGGCCGGGCTGGCAAAGACCAGGTGGCTTTCATGGTGGCCAGGATGTTAGGATGCAAGGCATCCCCTCCGGATTGGTCCCAGGACGCCAGTGACGCCCTGGCGGTGGCCATTGCCCACTTGAACCAGTGCCGGATATCCAAACTGGGAGGCGGGAAATGATCGCTTATGTGCAGGGGACCCTGCTCAGCATCCATGACAAGAGTTGCGTAGTGCTAACTGCTTCCGGTCTGGGATACGAGGTGCATGTATCCTCTAGGGGTTTGCAGCAAATGCCCCGAATCGGAGAAACCCTGGAGCTTTTTACCCACACCGTGGTCCGGGAGGAGTCCCTGGATTTATACGGCTTTTTCAGCCAGGAAGAAAGGGAGGCCTTCAATGTCTTGCTGCACACTCCAAAACTGGGACCGAAAACTGCTCTGGCTATCCTGGGCATGTTTTCCCCGGAGGAAATAAGAAGAATCATCTCCTCTGAGAATGAATCCAGCTTGGCCCAGGTACCTGGTATCGGGGTCAAAACCGCCCGCCGGATTATCTTGGACCTCAAGGACCGCTTCCAATTGATATCTCCTCCGCAGGAGGGCACCTCTGCCCCAACCGGATCCCCGAGCATACGGGAGGATGTCTTGGCCGCCCTGACCAGTCTGGGGTATGCGCCGGCTGAAGTCACCCCTTTGCTGGACAGGGTCTTGGACCAAGAGCCTGACCTGGATGTAAGCGCAACCATACGGGCAGTTCTTAAGGAAAAAGCCCGGGAAAAGACCCAGGATTAAAATCTATACCTAAGACCCAGAAGGTAAAAGTCCGAAGCCCCTTCTACCCCGCCGAACAGGCCGAACACCCCGGAACGGTGATGCACCCGGTATGCCAGACTGATATCAGGATAGCCAGGCAAGGCGAATTCCAGCTCCACTGCCAGATAATTGAGCAATCTCTGGCTGTCTTCCCGCTGCAGCTCCCGCTTGGGGGCTTCTGTGGTCCAGGAGAGGCCCTCACCCAAGGCAGCAGAGGTATTCAGGTAGTTGTCCCAAGGAAAATTGTGGTAGCGCAAAATAATTGCGGCCACTAGCTCCTCATAATCCTGCCTACCCTCTTTATGCCGGCCATGATGCTTGGCAAACATACCTTCCAGCTCCCAGGAAAAATGCTCCCAGAATCCCCCCATTCTTCTGGACAGTGCAAGACTGTGCATGTATTTGCTTTCCAAACGGCCCGGGATGTTGAAAACGGTTTTTCCAAAGGTGCGATCAGTGAACACCCCGCTGAACAAGGTAAAGGCCCATTTGCTTTCCTGGCCCGGGCAATCTTGTTCTTCCTTGGTTTGAGCCGACAAGCAAAAGGGCCACAAAACAAGGATCCCCAAAAGAAAAAAAACCCTAGCCCCTCTCATTTATCCCCAGCCATTTATTAACATCTTGGAATGGTGGACACTTCTAATCCAGTATAAAATCATGTTTACTTAAATGCGTTTAATTTGGCAACTATTCTCGGGATATATTTGCAAGCTTCTGCCGCGGGAGTCAAAGGTTCTAGCGTGAGCCCGCAAGAATACTCTGGAAAAGAGCGATCCGGAACCGCGGTACGCAAAAAGATTTTGGGCATAGCTGATGGATTTGTAAACTTGATTGTACCCAAATCTCTTGACCTGATCAGGGATAATATTTGTCCCCGGCCGGAACAAGAGTGAGCCTAGTTGCATTGCGCTTGGAAATAATTTAATCTGGCTATAGTTTCGTTTCTTTACCAAGCCTCTCTCCTGCCAGATCATGGAGGCACCTTGTCCTTTTAACCGAGATGGAGCAAAACATGGCCAAGTCTACACCTATTGTTTTTAGCATGGCGATTATCTTTATACTTTCCATGGGCCTGACCCTGGGAGCTGACACCCGGGAAGCAGGGGAACAACTTGTCCGTGAACGCTGCGTGGCCTGCCATGACTTGTCCCGGGTGGAATCCGCGGACAAAAGCAGGGAGGAATGGGCAAGTACTGTCAATACCATGAGAAGGTACGGCGCCCAGGTTTCAGACCAGGAACAGTCGGTTATCGTGGACTATTTATCAACAAAACAAATTGATCCCTGATTTTTTGCTGTTCCGAACAAGAGAGATCACGGGGCTTGACCTGCGCAATGCCGTTATCATATGCCCTCTTGATCCCTGTCCCTAAGAAAGGAGGTTTTATGTCTTATATGTTCGCCTACATAACCGCAGCAGACATGGCAGAAGCGGAGCGGGTAGGCAAGGCCCTGGTGGAGAACAACCTTGCAGCCTGCGTGAACGCCCTGGAGAACATGACAGCCATGTTCATGTGGAAGGGCCGAATGGAAACCGCTAAGGAAGTGGTGTTGCTGGCCAAGACCCGGGAGGAGTTAAAGGACCAGGTTCTGGAAAAGGTCCGACAAGTCCACAGCTACGAATGTCCCTGTGTGGTCTTTTTGCCCATCAGCGGAGGCCACCAGGAATTTTTGGACTGGATCCAGGCAGAGACCCAGGCCAAGCAGTAGGTACAAACCACCCTTAAAAAACCTGGCCCGCTAAACCCTTCGGGCCATAAACCCAAAGGAAGGTAAAGATGAACATTCTTGTCTCCGGATCCATTGCCTATGATCGTATCATGCCTTTTCCGGGCTATTTTGCGGACCATATCATGCCGGACAAGATCCATATTCTCAATGTTTGCTTTTTGGTGGAGGGACTTATCGAAAAGTTCGGGGGCACAGCTGGCAATATCGCCTATACCCTGGCCCTTCTGGGAGAAAAGCCCGAAGTACTGGCCACTGTAGGCAAGGATTTCGGGCACTATGAAAAGTGGATGCACAAGCACGGCATAAGCCTCAACAGCATCCGCACCATCCAGGAAGAACTTACTGCTGCCGCCTACATAACCACGGACAAGGCGGACAACCAGATCACCGGTTTCAATCCTGCGGCCATGAAATATTCCTCCCAACACGACTTTAGCAATCTATCCCCTGAAAACACCCTGGCCGTAGTCTCTCCGGGCAACCTGGACGATATGTACAACTACAGCCTAGCCTATCAGGAGAAAGGCATCAGGTACATCTTTGATCCCGGACAGAATATTCCGGCTTTTTCCGGTGAAAAAATGCTGGAGATGATCTCTGGGTGCTACATTCTGGTCTCCAACGACTACGAACTGGAGATGATCATGAAGAATACCGGGCTAAGCAAGGCAGAACTGCTCAATCATGCCCGCTACATCATCACCACCCTGGGGGCGGATGGCTGTCTAGTGGTCAAAAAACGGGAGGAGACCAGGCTCCCTGCGGCCCATGTTTCCAACGTGGTAGATCCCACCGGAGCCGGGGACGGTTTCCGGGCCGGCCTGATCAAGGGCATGGCAGAAGGACGCCCTGTACCCGAGGCAGCCAAGGTGGGCCTGACCAGCGCTGCGTATCCCGTGGAACATCACGGGACCCAAGAACACCACTTCACCCAGGAAGAGTTCTGGGTGAGATTTGCAGACAACTTTGAATAGCGGTCACTTTCAAGGAGCATCGCCATGGGAGCCAACCCGGAAGAACCAGCCCTGCACACGACCTTGTCCAGTCTGAAAAAGTATCTCAAGCAGCAATTTGGGCCGAAAGCGGAGCTTATAGAGGTGGGGGAAATGGGTGCCCAGGGCACCCAGGGCATGAAGGACTTCGGATACGGCAAGCCCACGCGCGTTAAGCTCCAAGTAAACGGGGATACCAGAGAGGTGGTTCTTTCCACCATGCGCAGGGGTAAGTTCGGGCACCAGTTCTACTGGGACCGGGCTGCCATTCTCATGTTCCAGTACAGCACCGGGGGCAGGATGGAAAAACATGTCCGCCCCCTGGGCCTGGGTTACATAGATGAACAGGACAACATGATCCCTGTCACAGATCCCAAGGAATTCTTTATAGTGCATGAGATGCTGCCCGGACAGGAGTATTTCCGGGATCTGGAGAGAATTCAAAAACACGGCCTGGAAAACCGGGACCTGGACAGGGCAAAGGATTTTGCTCACTGGTTAGCCCGGGTACATGCCGCCCAAAGGGATGAGCCCGATCTGTACCTGCGCCGCATACGGGAGCTTATCGGGGGTTCCGAGTGCATCTTCGGCCTCGTGGATTCCTACCCCCATCCGTACGAACTCTTCCCGCCGGAAAAATTTCAGGATCTGGAGAAAAAACTCATAGATTGGCGCTGGAAGCTCACGCGGTTCACGCACCGCTTGACAAACGTGCACGGTGATTTTCACCCTTGGAACGTGCTTGTCCAGCCGGACGGGGATTTTCGGGTACTGGACCGCAGCCGGGGCGAGTGGGGAGAACCTGCTGACGACATCTCCACCATGGCCAGTAATTACCTTTTATTCGCCCTGCATTCCGGATCCGCCCTGCACGGGGATTTTGAACGCTTGTACCGCACTCTGTGGGATACTTACCTGGACCTCACCCAGGACCGGGAAATGCTTCAAGTCGTGGCTCCCTTCTATGTATTCAGGGGATTGGTCATAGCCTCTCCCCAATGGTATCCTGGCCATTCCTCAGAGGTTAGATCCAGGCTGCTGCGGTTTATGGAAAACGTCTTGAGCGACGAAGAATTCGATTACACTCGTACAAACAAATACCTTAAGGAATAATATGTCCCGGCGATCTGGAGCCATTGACTCTTTACATGGACGTTTTAACCCTTATTAAATGAATTATTACATCTTTACCTTTGGCTGCCAGATGAACGTAAGCGATTCCCAGTGGCTGGATCGTTCCCTCCAGTCCATGGGACTCAATCCATGCTTCCGGGAAGAAGACGCTGACATTTTTCTCATAAACACCTGTAGTGTGCGCGAAAAGCCGGAGCACAAGATCTACAGCCTGTTGGGCAGGCTTCAGGAATACACCAGGAACAACCCGCACGTTTTTGCGGGGGTAGGCGGCTGTGTGGCCCAGCAGGTAGGGAATAGGTTTTTCCAGCGCTACCCTTTTGTCCGGCTGGTTTTCGGACCGGATGGACTGGCCATGGTTCCTGAGGCCCTGAAACGCCTCCAGAGCGACAAAAATCTGAAACTCAGCTTGCTGGATTTTCAGGATCACTACCCGGAACGCGCCGGTTTGTGGTCTCAGGAGGCCCCGGTTCAGGCCTACGTCAATATCATGCAGGGCTGTGACAATTATTGTGCTTACTGTATTGTACCCTATACCCGGGGGAGACAAAAATCCCGCTCATCCAGGGATATACTCGCTGAATGCGCTGAGCTCATCTCCTTGGGTACCCGGGAGATCACCCTGCTGGGACAGAACGTGAACAGCTATGGCCAGGATCAAAAAGGGGACGAGCTTTCCTTTGACCAGCTTTTGTACCAGGTGGGACGCCTTAGCGGATTGCAAAGGCTTAGGTTCACTACTTCCCATCCCAAGGATATCAGCAGCGAAGTAATCAGGGCCTTCCGGGATTTGCCAGCGCTTTGCCCGCACCTGCATCTGCCCTTGCAATCCGGTTCCAACCGAATCCTGCAGTCCATGGGGCGCAGATACACCCGGGATAAATACCTCCGCATTGTGGAGGAGCTCCGAGAGGCCTGCCCGGATATTGCCCTGACCACGGATCTGATAGTAGGTTTTCCTGGGGAAACAGACCAGGATTTTGAATCTACCTTGGACATGGTCAACTCAGTGGGCTTCGACAGCAGTTTTTCCTTTAAGTACTCGGACCGTCCGGGAGTCCGTGCCAGCAGGATGCAGCCCAAGATTTCGGAAACGATTAAAACCCAACGGCTTAATGAGCTGCAGCAATTACAGAGCAAGTGGACCGCGAACAAGCTGGCTCAAAGGGTGGGCGACCTGGAATGGGTACTGATTGAAGGGGCTAGCAAAAAAAACGGGCCTGAAGAGGCTGCCTCCTGGACAGGCCGGGATCCTGGAGGACGGGTGGTTCATGTCCACCTTCCCAAGGGAACGGACCACACCGGCAGGTTTCTTCGGGTCAAGATCACCCGGGCTCACAAACATTCCTTGACTGGAGAGGTGGTTTAATGCTGATCAAAATGGAAATCTTCGGACTGGCCATGGACGAAAAAAACAACATGCCCCTGGTTATCCTCAAGGATGAGCAGGACAAGTATATCCTGCCTATTTGGATAGGGGCCCTGGAAGCTATGGCCATTTCCATTCCTTTAAAGGGTATGAGTATGCCAAGGCCCATGACCCATGACCTTTTCCTGAACACCTTGAACCAGCTAGACGCCAAGCTCCTGCACATCGAGGTCACGGAACTCAAGGAATCCACCTACTATGCAGTGCTGGTCATGCAGCACCAGGACCAAGAGCTGCGCATTGACAGCCGGCCCTCGGACGCAATCGCCATGGCAGTCCGGGCCAAGGTGCCCATCATGGTCCAGCAACAGATCCTGGATGACATCATGAAGGAACAGCAGGGTGATTACCAGGTGGTTCTGGAGGACGAGGAAAGCAAAAAATGGGCTGAAATCCTGGAAAAATTCGATCTGGATGATACCAAGTACAAGATGTAGGCACCAGGCGAAACAGCAGCCCTGGGCATGGGAAGCCAGATATTTGGCCTGAACAGGACGCGATAAACCCGGCAAAATAAATACAATGATCGACCTGCACACTCACACCGTTTACAGCGACGGAGCACTCATACCCGCGGAACTGGCCAGAAGAGCCCAGGCTGTTGGTTACCAGGCCCTGGCCTTTACTGATCACGTGGATCACTCCAATCTGGAGCACGTTTTGTCCTGCCTGCTCAGGATGGTACGCGATTATTCCCTGCACAGCGGGATGGAGCTTTTAGCAGGAGTGGAACTCACCCATGTCCCTCCGCCCCTGATACATGACCTGACCAGCAAGGCCAGGGATCTGGGGGCCCAGATCGTTGTAGCCCATGGGGAAACCCTTGTGGAGCCAGTGCCCACGGGCACCAACCACGCTGCCATCCGGGCCGGGGTGGATATTTTGGCCCATCCCGGACTGATCACCCATGCGGATGTCCAAATGGCCCAGGAAAAGCAGGTTTACCTGGAGATCACTACCAGACACGGCCACAGCTTGACCAACGGGCATGTTTTGTCCCTGGCCAGAGCTCACAGGGCACAGCTGCTCATAAACAACGATGCCCATGCCCCCGGGGACTTAGTGACCAAAGATATGCGCAAAAAAATCGCCCTGGGCGCTGGCATGGATGAGCAGGAATATACCCTGGCCGAGCAAAATGCCTGGGACCTTCTGACCCGAACCAAGAGGTAATGCCTTACTACCCGACCTACAGATTGTTCTGGTGTTTTCCCACCGCACCTTCAGGAAACAAATTCTCAAAAACCTATGCAGGAGCTTGTCATGGAAGATAAGGTCAAATTGTACCAGCAAGCGGCCCAGGCCCTGCGTCAGGCCAATTTTGCCCTGGCCCTGACCGGAGCCGGTATATCCGTGCCCAGCGGGATCCCGGATTTTCGAAGCCCAGGGGGGTTATGGTCCAAGTTCGACCCTCAGGCAGTAGCCTCTCAGTGGGCACTGGAGAACAACCCCAAGGAAGTCTGGGAATTTTTGCTAGAAGCCCAGAAAGTGATTGTACCTGCCCAACCCAATCCAGCCCATTATGGCTTGGCCCGCCTGGAGGAAATGGGTCTTTTGCACGCGATCATCACCCAAAACATAGATGGATTGCACCAAAAAGCCGGCTCCAGGCAGGTAATCGAATTCCATGGGGGTTACGGCCGCTTCTATTGCCACGAATGCGGCCAGGAGCATGACCCGGAAACCGCTTTCCAGCTGACCCGGGCGGATATCCCCTGGATGTGCCGCAAATGCTTCGGGCTAGTTCGTCCGGACGTGGTGTTTTTCGGCGAGCAGATCCCGGAGCATGCCTTGTCTGAAACCAAGAACCTGATCCCCAAAACGGACCTGGTCATGATCGTAGGCACCTCGGGAGAGGTGGCCCCGGCCGGGACTCTGCCCCGCTGGATCCGGGAGCAGGGAGGCACGGTCATGGAAATCAATCTGGGAGAAACATACTTTCAGGGCATAACAGATATTCGTCTGGACGAACCTGCTGAAACCGCTTTACCCGGAATTATTGATGCGTTATAATAAATCTGTTAACTTGAATATTTCGCAGCTATTACATCTTGAACTTTCTAATACCTAATATTGCTATACCCAAGCGAGGCAAAACCGAGAAAGACTTATGAACATATTTATTCCCGAGGAAGGCCTC
Organism: uncultured Desulfovibrionales bacterium; assembly: GCA_964577315.1. Lineage (GTDB taxonomy): Bacteria > Desulfobacterota > Desulfovibrionia > Desulfovibrionales > Desulfonatronovibrionaceae > Desulfonatronospira. Next base: position 14,004 of record CAZNYT010000016.1, on the reverse strand, counting down.
TGGCACATGCTGCTCCAGGCCTCCCTGCTCATTCAACTCATCATGGTGGTCCTTCTGGTCATGTCCATTTCCAGCTGGACCATTATCATTACCAAGTTCATTTCTTACAGGCGTTTTAAAAACGCTATCCAGGATCAGCTGCAAACATTCGAGCGGGCTCCGGATCTGGCAGAGGCCATGAAAAAAGTCCGGCAAAGCGCAGAGTCGCCTCTTTATTACATAGGCATCGGCGCCCTTAAGGAGATCCAGAAGCTGGAGCAAAGCCAGCTTTCCTCCAGCGTCAAGTTCCGCATAGCCGAGGACAATGTACGCAGGGTGCTGAGACAGGGAATCAGTACCCGTTTGCAAAGTCTGTCCACTTCTTTGCCCTTTTTGGCCATCTGCGCCAACTCTTCGCTTCTGATCGGACTTTTGGGCACGGTTTGGGGGATTATGAACGCGTTCCACGCCATCGGTGTGGAGCGCGGAGCTACCCTGGCCACAGTAGCTCCAGGGATCTCTGAAGCCCTGATCACCACAGCTTTCGGCTTGGTGGTGGCCATCCCGGCAACCATTTTTTACAACATGCTATGGGAGCGTTTAAACCAAATCCAATCCGATCTCATCTATTTCGCGGGTACCTTTTTAAACCGGGCCCAGCGTGAGCTGCCCTGGATGGAAAAGAGGGAAACATAAGACATGGATTTCGATCCCTTGGGAAAAGGATTCATTCACCAGACCAATGTCACGCCCATTGTGGACGTGATGCTGGTGCTGCTTATCATATTCATGATTACTGCGCCCATGATGACCCAGGGCCTGGAGGTGGAGCTTCCCCAGACAACGACTGTGGATGTTTTGCCTGATGACCAGGACATGCTGGTAGTTAACCTGGACAAGGAAGGCACCATATACTTGGACGAATACGAGGTGGATCTCGCGGAACTACCCGGGCATCTGCAAAGAATGAGGGAGGATCGGGACAGACCGGTATATCTTAGGGCGGACGAAGCAGTGCATTACGGTCTTGTGGTCCGGGTGATGTCTGCCATCCGAGAGGCAGGGGTACAGCGTCTGGGGGTGGTGGCAGAACTGGAAAGGGACTAGGTCCATGCATTACAAGGCCTTTTTAATCTCCTTCCTGCTGCACTTGGTCCTTATTTTGGCTACAGTGATCACCTTTGGCAAGCGCCAGACAGAGTTTCCTCAGGAAATGACCCGGTACGTGCAGGAAGTGGAGCTTTCCCATTTCGCCCGCATGGCCCCAGAGCTGGACTCGGAACCTGTGCCGGACCCGGAACCGGATCCCCAACCTGATCCAGAGCCTGATCCCGAACCCGAGGCGGATCCCGTGCCTGACCCGGACCCAGAACCTGAACCTGAACCCGACCCGAAGCCTGATCCCGATCCAGAACCGGAACCAGACCCTGAACCCGAGCCGGAGCCGGAGCCGGAGCCTGATCCAGAGCCAACCCGGGAAGAGATCATGGATGAAGCCATGGCCGACGCTGAGGAAGAAGCCAGGGAAGAGGAAGAGTCCCCTGATGACGTGCTTGGCCGCGAGCTGGCAGAATTGGAAGAAGAGGTCCAGGAATCCAGGCGGGAGCGCGCTACCCGGGAACAATCCGGGGCTGTAGAGATATACAAATCCGTGGCTGCTGAACGGATCAAAAAGAACTGGCGTTATCCCCGCGTGGGACATACGGAGGATTTGGTGGTTAGAGTGGAGGTGGAAATCGATGCCCGGGGCAATATCCTGAATTCTAAGGTGGTTGATGGCTCGGGCAGTGAAGACTTTGACAACTCCGCTCTCCGGGCCATTGAGGATACAGGCCAGCTCCCCGAGCCTCCCAGAGATATCACCACCTTGGTCATTGATTTCAATTTGCAGGAGCTTTTGTAACCAGGAAACCCTAACCTATTACAAGCCTTATAGGTAACCAAAAATACTATGCGCTATTATCTAAAACTACTTCTAACAACCATTTCTCTTTGCTTGATACCTCTTACAAGTACAGCCCAAAAAACCCTGGAGCTGGACATTTACGGACCCGGGGAGGAGAGGCTGAACATCTTTATAGCCCCTCCCAAGGCCATCGAAGATCAACTCCTACTGGAACCCGAGTTCGGCAGCAGCATCCATGAAATGCTCCAGCACCATCTAAATCTTTTGCCTTTTTTAAGGGATGTGGAATCCGGACACATATTGGGCGGCCCCGAGGTAGAAGGGACCCGAGGCAGGGATATAGATTTCCGCAAATTCAACATATCCCAGGTGGATCTACTCATTACTGTAGGCCTGGACCAACACTCGCCCGGGGCCGGATCAGTGGAGCTAAGAGCCTTTGAGGTTTTTGGACAGAGAATGCTTCTGGGCAGAGCATACGATGTGCAAAGCGAGGAACAGATTCCGGTCATGATCCGGCGCTTCAGTGCCGAGCTCATGGAACGCTTGACAGGGAACGGAGATTTTTTCCGCTCGGTCCTGGCATTTGAGCGAAAAAAGGAACAAAACAAGGACATCTGGACCATTACCCCTCAAGGGACTGGCCTTAGACAGGTTACAGACCTAGAAGGTATCGCATTAAGCCCGGACTGGTCCCCCCAGGGAGACAAGATTGCCTTTTCCCTGTTAAAAGACGACCAGCATTACCTGGGGGTTTGGAACCAGGAGCTTAATGACACTGACATCTTTACCCAGCCTGGGAACACCATCATCTCCCCGGCCTTTTCTCCAGAAGGCAAGCTGGCCCTCAGCTTGGACCCCATGGGCAGACCGGACATCTACTGGCTAAACCATGAATTCAAGGCCGAGGAGGCTATCATGGAACATTGGGCCATCGACGTCTCCCCAAGCTTCAGCAGGGACGGGCAGAAAATGGCCTTTGCTTCCGGACGCCTGGGCAACCCGCATATTTTTGTTTATCACCTGGATTCCCAACAGGTGGAGAGGATAAGTTACGAAGGCAGATACAACACCAATCCCAGTATCAGCCCGGATGGCTCCTCTGTGGCCTTTACCAGACAAACGCCTGATGGGCACCGCATCTTTGTGGTGGACGTAGAAACCGGGGAGGAACGACAGATCTCTTTCGGTCCGGGCAATGACGAGGACCCTGCCTTTGGACCGGACGGGTATTTTGTGGCTTTTTCCTCCAATCGCAACGGGGAGTATGAACTCTTTCTGACCACCCTGCACGGGGACGAAGCCCGAAGAATACCCACAGGAGAAGGGGACGCCAAGGCCCCGGCCTGGGGAATGCCCGAGACGTTCTAGATTGTTTCTTTTTTGCTTAGAATTTGAATTTGATATCTAACAGAAAAATGGAGGTACCATGAAAAAAACTACCATTTTGATCATGCTTCTAGCCATGGTTTGTCTTTTGTCCTGGGGTTGTCCCAAAAGAGTGGAAGAGGCTCCCCCTGAGCCAGACCCGGAGACAGTGGAAGAAAAAGAGCTCACAGAGGAGGAAAAAGCCAGGCTGGAGGAGGAACGCCAGCGGGAAGAAATGGAGAGGCATGCCCTCAGGGAGCGTGAATTACAGGAAGAACGCTTAACCCTGGAAGAAATGGAAGAAAAAGAGCGCACGGAACAAGAATTGCGAGAAGCAGTCCAGGATATCACTGATACCAGGATCCACTTTGCCTTTGACAAACATAACCTTAGACCCGACGCTAGAGCCACTTTGGAAAGAATCGGAGAGCAGATGAAAAAATTTCCTGATCTCAGGTTGGTCATTGAAGGCCATACAGATGAGCGCGGGACTGCGGAGTACAACCTGGGACTGGGGGAAAGACGGGCTAGATCCGCCTACGAATACCTAGTGCTTCTGGGCGTGGAAGCAGAGCGGATGCAGATAGTTAGTTACGGAGAGGAAAGGCCTTTGGTGGACGAATCCAACGAAGAAGCCTGGGCCCAAAACCGCCGAGCAGAATTCAAAGTACTCCAGTAACAGCACCACTTACTGCCATACTCATGGCCCAGGGACTTTGGCCACGGACAAACCAACCTTGTTTATCCTGCGCCTCTACTCGGGCGAGCGGAACAAGCCTTCCATTTTGGGCAGGTTCAGCTTGGGACAGGATGAAACCAGGTAGCAGACCTGGCATCCCTCCCGAAAGGGATAAAAGGTCAAAGTGGAATATTTATAGTTCAGAGCCCCCTGTTCCGAAAACTTGAGTCCCAACTGGGCCAAAGATCTCTGCAGGATCTTGTTGGGCTCCGGGACCGGGGCGCATTGGTCCTTACCGATCTGGGGAACCAGGTTTTGCAGGGCGCAAACAATCATGGTCTGAACCAGGGCCTGGAGCTTGAACCCTTGGGCATTGGACCTCTCCCACAAAGTATCTATCTCCTTTTCTACGGCCTCATCCATGAAAAGGGCCAAATAGCCTTTTTTGCGCCCCAGGATATAAGCATGCAGCATAGGGAGCCATTTCTCCCAATAACTGATTATGTCCACAAGTTCCGGACTGGTTATGTCACCAGTTTGCCCCAGTGCCATGTATGTGGGCAAATCAAAGGAAACTTCCGGGGAAACCTTTCTAGCTTCGAGTATTTTCAATTCAAGCTCCTTAGGGATTGGGGAGTAAAGCCGGGAGTCCCGGCGGCTTCAAACCAAAAGCCTCTGTCTTGGGATTATCAGGTAAATATTTGCTATTAATGCAAACCCGCCCCATGGGTCAAGGGCTGTACCGGGCTCTACCTTGCATCTCAACCCTTGCTTCCAAGCAGAAATCATATTAGATACTGTAGAGTTATCAGTTAATTGTTAATAGTTGTATCTGTTTAGCGTTTTGCTTGTGGCACAGGGACAGTCCCGCACTTTTTTTATGAAAAAAAACTTTTCTTATTTGGGTTGCGTGCAAAGCCCGCGTTAGATAGGACGGTATCCTTATCAAGTCTCCCAGATCATCAAACCTCTTTCTCAAGACTTAATGAACAGAAAAAAAATGCCCAAACAAAACCCGGGAACCAACCAGGAACTTCTGGATATAGAGAAAAAAATCGCCTCTTTGGTTGCAAGGCGTAGCACCCTATTAAGCAAGATCTCCCAACAAAGACAGGACAAGAACAAGAGTTTTGCAGATCCGGATCTGGAAAAAAAACTCTGGCAAGCATGGAAAAAGGAATTTTCTTCCTCCAACCCCAGTCTAATGCGCCAAATATTCAACCTGCTCAACAGCTTGGGGTATTTACAAGCCGAAAGGTCCCTTAGCGACAAGCCCTTTTCACTGTATCCCTCCCGAAAGGTGCTGGACCTGGATTTCAAGGGTCCCCTGGACCAGAACCTGATGCACGCCCTGGCAGTCATGGGCGTGTTAAGCCCCGGGGATATCCACCTGGAAGGCTTTACCCTTAACGACCAATTGCTGGAGCTAACCAAGATAGCCAACGAGTGCGGCGCTGGCCTTTCCTGGCGAGAACACGCCCTTACTGGCCGGGGCTTGTCCAGTCCGAATATGGACGGGCACAGCCTTTTCATAGGGAATAGCCGGTTCAACTTGTACTTTTTTTTCTGCCTGGGCCTGGCCAGTCCCAGCCGGATAAGATTTTCTGGATCCGCCCTGCTCAAAACCTTAAATCTCCAGGATCTGCAACGCTTGGCCCCGACCCTGGGAGCACGCTTCAGCTCTATCGAGCCCCAAAGCTATACCCTGCCTGCCAAGCTTGAATCCAGCGGAACGCTCCCCACGGAAATACGCCTCCCAGAAAACATGGACACCGAGTTTGTCCGGGCCCTGGTCTTGGCTTCCTCGGTTTATCCTGACCCCGTAAGCATATTTTATCCTTCCCGCTCGGATTCGGATGTTAGGGACTGCGCCCAAATCTTGTCGCATTTCGGCATCCAGGCGGACCCGGAAGAACAAGAGCACAAAATAACCATCCACCCAGGCTCACCCGTTTGCAAGGAGCAACCCCAGATTCCGCTGGACCCCTTGCTCTCCGGATTCCTCTTGGCCCTGGCCAAACCGGGCAAAGGCCGGGTAAAACTGGCAGGCTGCTGGCCCGGCCAATCCGAGCTGGCCTGTGAGATAGAGCTGCTTTTGCGCGGTTGCGCTCTGGACCTGGAAATATCCCCGGATGGTATTTTGTCCCAAGACAGCGACTCGCCCATGCAAACAAGCTTTAACCTGACCCGGCACCCCGAGCTAGCTCCCCTGATTGTGCCCCTGGCTATAACCGGTCAGCAGGAAGATACCCCCTTGACCTTTATGCTTCCTCAGGAAAGCCTCCAGCTCGAGGCGGCAGCCGATCTATTGTCCCTGCTGGGTTTCGACTTTTCTTATATAAGCCAGGGACTCCGAGTAAAAGGTCCCGGGAAAATACCAGATAAAGAGCTCTCCTGGACCAGTCCAGATCCATACTGGACCCTGGGCTGCAGCATTATTTCCTTTAAATATCCCGGGATATGTCTATCCAACCCGGGCAACCTGTCCAGTTTATGGCCGGAATTTTGGAAAATTTTCACCAACCTGTCTCCCAAAAAGGTGCATGAGAAAGATGAACAACCACCCCAACCCAGAAAAAGAATCCGTATCCGAAAAGATTGAAACCTTGACCCAGGAAATGCAAGACCTTTACAGACAAAGGGATATGTGCCTGGAGCGCAAAAAGGAGCTCATGGCATCCGAGGATCCCGCACGCGGTATCTTTTTCCACCAAGAGATTCACAACATGCAGATGGAATATCTGCGCCTGGAAGTAGAGGCAGATACCAAGCGCAGGCAGATCAATCGGCTGCACTGGGGATACGAGTATTAACATGTTTTTTTGCAACTATTCACCATATTTTACCAGTTGCGTTCTTTAACTCTAAACTCTCCAGCTCTAGGAGGAATAGTGCCCAAGAATCTCACCCAGAAAATAATCCAGGAGCATCTTGTCTCCGGAAGCATGGAACCCGGAGAGGAAATCCAGATAACAATCGATCAAACCCTGACCCAGGACGCCACCGGGACCATGGCCTATCTGCAATGGGAAGCCCTGGATCTGCCCAAGGTTCAAACCGAGCTTTCAGTTAGCTACGTAGATCACAACACCTTGCAGATGGGTTACAAAAACCCGGACGACCATAGGTATCTGCGCACCGTGGCAGCCAAGTACGGAATCGTTTTCTCCCCTCCCGGAACAGGAATATGTCACCAGCTCCACCTGGAAAACTTCGCAGTTCCAGGAAAAACCCTAATAGGTTCGGACAGCCACACTCCTACCGCAGGCGGTGTGAGTTCCCTGGCCATGGGAGCCGGGGGACTTTCCGTGGCCCTGGCCATGGCTGGTGAACCCTACGTTTTGACCATGCCCGGTGTGATCAAGGTTTATCTGGAAGGCGCCCTGTCCGGACATGCCAGTGCCAAGGACGTTATCCTGGAAATCCTGCGCAGGCTAAGCGTAAAAGGAGGCACCGGCAAGGTGCTGGAATATACCGGTCCCGGGGTCCGGGATTTATCCGTTCCAGAAAGAGCCACCATCACCAACATGGGTGCGGAACTAGGTGCCACCTTTTCCCTGTTCCCGGCAGATGAAAACACCCGGGAATTCCTGCGCCTCATGGACAGGGAAAGCGATTTTCGCGAATTGGGACCAGATCCTGGAGCCAGTTATGACCAGGAAATGCATGTGGATCTGGGCAGCATAGAACCCATGGCAGCCAAGCCTCATATGCCGGATTTGGGAACCCCTATCCGGGAACTGGCAGGTCAAAAGGTGGACCAGGTGGCCATCGGCTCCTGCACCAACTCCTCGTACGCGGACCTGAAAATAAGTGCCCAAATCCTCAAGGACCGCAAGGTTTCTACTGAAACCGAGCTACTTATTTCTCCTGGGTCCAAGCAGGTTCTTAAAATGCTCACCTGGGAAGGTTTATTGGAATCCTTCCTGGACAGCGGAGGCAGGCTTTTGGAATGTGCCTGCGGCCCGTGCATCGGTATGGGGGGTTCTCCTGTCTCCCAGGGTGTGAGCGCGCGCACCTTTAATCGCAATTTCGAAGGCCGCAGCGGGACCCAAGACGCACAGGTGTACCTGGTCAGCCCGGTAACCGCGGCCTATGCCGCTTTAAACGGCAGTTTTACAGACCCGGAAACCTGGCCCCTTCCCATGGAAAGACCCAAGTTGCCCGAGAATGTTCCTTCCATTCGGGATCAATTCGTATATCCCCAAGAAGAATCCCGGGACGAAGTCTACCGGGGCCCGAACATTGTGCCCTTGCCCAGATTCGATCCTCTTCCGGACAAACTCGAGCTCCCGGTGCTTATCAAGTGCGGGGACAATATTTCCACAGATCACATCCTCCCCGGTGGAGCCCATGTCACCGCCCTGAGATCCAATATACCAGCCATAAGCGAGTACATTTTCTCCCGCCTGGATCCGGAGTTTGTTTCCAGGGCGGCAACTGCTGGACAGGGACTCATTCTGGGCGGCGAAAATTACGGCCAGGGCTCCAGCCGGGAGCATGCAGCTCTGGCTCCCAGGCACCTCGGGGTAAGAGCGGTACTAGCCAAGTCCTTTGCCCGTATTCACCGGGCCAACCTCGTCAACTTCGGGATCCTTCCCCTGATCCTGGCCAACCCCGAGGATTATGACGCACTGCAGCAGGGCCAGAGACTCTCCCTGAACTGCAACTCCCTTTCTCCCGGACAGGACTCTTTCTTGTATTCGGACGGAAACACGAGCATAAAAGTGCGAAACGATTTGACTTCCAACGAGCTCCAGATTATAAAATCTGGAGGACTGTTGAATCTGGTTCGCAACAAAAAACAGGGCTAAAAGCCCAACAAAAGAATCTAAAAAAATTGGGAGAGCACATATATGTTGGATGCAATGCGCCGCAACGCGCAATCCTGGCTGGTTAAGCTTCTATTTGCAGCCATTGTGATAGTTTTTGTTTTCTGGGGAATCGGCAGCTTTACCGAGGACCGGCAAGAAACAGTGGCCGTAATAAACGACCAGCCCATTCTGGTTCAGGAATTTTCCCGGGCCTACGAAAACGCTGCCCAAAGGATGAGGCAACAAAACCCGGAAATCTCCAGGGAAGATCTGCGGCAGATGCAATTCAGACAACAGGTTTTCAGCCAGATGCTCAACTCCCGGCTTCTGCTGCAACAAGCCCAAGAGCTCGGCCTATCTGTAACCCAGCAGGAGCTGCAGGAGGAAATCACCAGCATTCCTGCCTTTTTTGACGAAACAGGGAGTTTTGATCCGGGCCGCTATGAAAGGATGCTCAGTGCCCAGCGCATGACTCCGTCCCAGTTTGAGCGCGATTTCAAGCAGAGCCTGCTGATGGACAAGATGGAGAAATACATTGCCCTGCCTGCCCGACCCAATGAACAGCAGGTACGGGAATATTTCCATTACGTCCGATCCCAGGCCCAGATAGAGTACGTTTTGCTGGAACCGGAAAAGTACTACGACCAGGTCACCCTGGAGGAGGAACAAATAGCCGAGTATTACGAGAACAACCAGGAGCAATTCCAGGAACCGGAGAAAATCCAGATAGCCTATCTTGAGCTTACGCCTAGAGCCTTGGCCCCCAAGCAAAGCGTATCTCAGGAAGAGATAGAAGACTACTATGAACGCCACTCTCATGAATTCGCCCAGCCGGAACAGGTATCTGCCAGGCACATATTGGTCCAGGTGGATGAAAACGCTCCGGAAACAGAACAGGAAGCGGCCCGGAACCGCATCCAACAGATTGCCACGGAACTTGAGCAAGGAGCGGATTTCGCGGAGTTAGCCCAAGAACATTCTGAGTGCCCTACCCGAGAAGACGGCGGTGACTTGGGGACCTTCAGCCGCGGAGATATGTACCCTGAATTCGAGGATGCCGCATTTGAGCTTTCTCCCGGTGAGATAAGCCAGCCGGTGCGCAGCAGTGCGGGTTGGCACCTTATAAAAGTTCAGGATTATGTTGAGGCCGAAACCCGAGATCTGGAAGAAGTCCAGGAGGAAATCAGGCTCAAGGTGGGCAAGGACAAGGCCAGGGACAGAATCGGGGATTATGCCGATGATGTTCTGGAAAACATTGTCGCAGGCAACTCCCTGGAGGAAGCTGCTGATCAGCTGGGCCTGGAGGTGGCCAAAACCGACTACTTCTCCCAGGCTCAAGGACCTGAGGAGCTGGACCTGCCCGAGCAGGACGTAAGCAGGCTGTTCGATCTTTTAGAGGGTGAAGCTACCGAGACGCCCATCATGCTGGATGATGGCTATCTTTACGCCCAAAAGACTGGACAACAGGATCCTAAGATTCCTCCCATGGAAGAGGTACAGCAAGAAATCCAGGATGAGCTTGTACGCAGCGAGGCCGCCAGAATAGCCAGGGAACAGGGCGAAGCAAAGCTAAAATCCATACAACAGGGAGAAAAAGACCCTGCAAACTTGGAGATGAAGCTCAGCGAACCTTTCGGTAGGGACGGCTCTATCCCGGATCTGGGAAGGAACCAGGAATTGGGCCACAAGGTATTTGAAACCGAGCCTGGTCACTGGCTGCCCGAGGTCTATGGAACCGAAGCCGGATACATTTTGGCCCGGACATATGAACATATTGAGCCCCGGGAAGAAGAGTTTGAGCAGCAAAAGGATCGCTGGATGCAATCCTATGCGGACATGCAAAGACAACAGATGTTCGGGTCCTTCGTCACCATGATGAGAAACCGGGCAGACATACAAATGGTCCGGCCCGAGATCCTAGAGGAATAGTAACCATCACTGCAGCTTACTTTCTTCCTGAACCATAATTATCTCTTCTTCCACGAAGTAAGTAAGGATTTCTTGTCCCCCAGTGAGCTTGGTTTTCTCACCCGGGGCCTCTTGAACCACGGTCACCGGCACCCCACGGAATCCCTGGGCCTGGAAATAATCCCTGGCCTTGCCTATCCTGGATCTCAAGTCCCGGGAAACCTCCACCTCAGGTACCTGGTCAGCCTCCTCCATGAGCAGGATCTGATAGAAAGGGTTCTTATCTGCCCAATCCATTTCTTTTAGGGCTGCAATCTTTTTGAGGTCCTCGGTGTCTGTATCCAGGGGCACAAAGTTCCACTGGTATTTTCCCGGAGCTTCGTCTTCCTGGGCCAAGTAAAAAAGAATCTCGGAGCAGTGCGGGCAGTGCAGGCTGAAGAAAAAATAAAACCGGGGCCAGTCTTCTGCCTCTTCGCCGGACCACTCAAGGACCCGGGCCTGCTCTATTTGGGGATCGCTAGCCTGGGCATTCGTGTCTGGCCAAGTGAACATGGCCCCGGCTGCTCCCCCTCCCAGAAAAACAGCCAGCCCGATAAGTATCAGGCCCCCTTTCTCCCGGACCAAGGCGAAAAAAGCCAGTACCAGTATTAATGCTGCGCCCACCGCTATGCACAAGTGGCACTGCTCCTGGATCACCCCGAATTGAAAACCTAGCAGCCCCCCATCGAAGGCCAAGGCCCCGAACAGGAGCACTGTCCCCAGGCCCCACAACTCCGGGCGATCATAGCGGCTGGCAAAAAAGTAAACCAACCAGAAAACAAGAAAGAAGAGCAGACCCAAAAATATCAAACTGCTTTCCTGAATGCGAATATACTGCTCAACAATAAGACAGGCCTCAGTAGGGCACAGGCTGGCTCCCCTGCCAGAGCGCCAAAGCAAATCCAAGGCCAAACCCAAGGCAGAAACCAGAAGCAAGACATGCAGTATTATTCCGCTATAGCCATAAGTGGCTTCCGGGGTTTTTTTCTTCTGAAAAACCTTCTTCTTCATAACATGCTATCCTGTTACCGTGCCCGGAAATAAAATTTTTCCAAAAGATCCGGGTCCAAGTGGTTTGTTCCTGTCTTCCAGATACGGTTCTGGACCAGATATAGGTCCGGGTGGACGCCCATGGCCTTGCAGCCTTGAATCAAGCGGGCAGCCTGGCTCCAGTCCGGATCACTCCCGCCTGTTAACTGATCCAGCTCCCTATTTATCCTGTGCTTAATCCAGGATACCAAAATGGGATTGTCTTGCAATACCTGCTTCCAATACCCGATCCAATCTGAACCCTCTTTCTCTCCAGAACGTATCTGATGCACGAGCAGGCCCAGGGACAAGATCCCGCTGCCAGCCAGTGGCTGCTTCTGCCCTTTGACAAAGGGGGCCTTGATTTCCTCTTTCAATTCAGCCGATGTTTGCAGTAAATCCTCCACCAACCTGGTGTCCTGCTCTTGATCCCAGGACAGCAAAACATAAGACCTCATACCGGCATCCAGGTCCTGCAACCCCAGCAGGTTACCCTGGCTATCCTGGACATTACAGGGCCTAAACTGTCCCGGCTCCCCCTGGGTAAGAAAAAAAGTATCCCGGCCTTGCTCCCAAAGGCAGGGCCAAGTGTAGTCAATATTCAGGGAATTTTCCTGGGGCTCAACCCTGAACTTCAAACCCGGGAAGTCAAAATCAGTTTTCCGGCCTCCCCAACACGCGCCTACAACCGCCATTTGGGCCGTATCAATCTTGCGGGGGAGAACATGCTCTCTCCAGATCCGAACCCCGTCCCCTATCTGGGGATCATTGGACTGGGCCTCCTCCAAGAGTTCCAGGAGCTCGGGCTCTACATCCGGGCCTTGCAACTCCCTTAGCATCTCCAGAGCCCTTAAACCGTAGCTCAATGCATTCAAGGGCTCGATGCGGCCCAAATCGTCGAAAAACCAGGCGCAACTTGCAAAAGAGGCTAGGCTCATGCGCTGCATCTCCAACAGCTTGAGGCATGCGGCCCTGTTATCCTGGGTTGCTCCTTTTGAATGTTGACTCAAGAACTCTTCCCTGGAAATGCTGTCGCAAAGACACCTGCCGTATTCCAAAAGGGCCTGTCGTCTGTCCCGCAACAATTCCTCTCCCTTGTGGCGATAGAACTCGTCCACATAGTAGCGGATGAAATTCAGGGCCCGGCGTAAGGGCTTACGCCAATGCTGCCTCCCATGCGGATAATCCCCGGTGCTGCACCCGCAATCGTCCTGCCATCTGCCCACGCCGTGCGCGCAGCTCCAAGAGGAATTCTCGTGGATTTCAACCTCTTGGCTGGGGGGATGCTCATCCAGGTAGGCGGAAAAATTGGTCAAAGCAAAAGGGCTGTCAGGCTGCATGGCCTTTTTTAAAACATAAGCCAGGGCCATCTCCCCAAACTTGAAGTGGTGCCCGTAGGATTCCCCGTCTGTGGCCAAGCTAAGCAGGCTGTGATCTCTTTTTTTCAAAAGGCTTTGCCAAAAAGCCTCTCCATCCGCCAATAGATTTTCAAAAGCCACTGCCTGGGAAATACCCCCGTCGTAAAAGAATACCGCTATCTCCCGGCCGGAAGGCAGTCGGACCAGGTATGGTCTATCCTTGGGCAGGGTGTCTTCATTTACCTCTGCCCAGTTCGCACCTTGAGCATCGCTTATGGCTCTGGCCTGGCTGGGAGCTAGAACCGTGAACCTCACTCCGGCCCGGGCCAGGGCTTCCAAATCATCTGTGCACACCGCGGTTTCCGAAAGCCAGAACCCTTCTGGCTTTCGGCCGAATCTGGACTCAAAGTCCTGTATGGACCACTGAATCTCCACTTCCCTGTCTGCGTCCGTGGTCAAGGGCATGATAATATGGTGGTATATCTGGGCCATGGCATTGCCCCGGCCCAAGCGCTGAACACTTTTGCGGTCCCCCTCCAGTATCCTTTGGTAGGTACCTGGCGCGTGTTTGGCCATCCAACGCAGAATGGTGGGACCGAAATTGAAGTTTATGTATTCATAGCAGTTAACGATCTCCTTGACCCTGCCCTGCTCATCCAGGATCCTGGCAAACCCCAGGGGATCATAGCTCTCCCTGTTGATGCGCTGATTCCAATTGCTGTAGGGAGCAGCACTTGGCTCGGGCAAGACTTCCTCCACCCAGGGATTGAATCTCGGGGGCTGGTAAAAATGACCATGAATGCATAACTTGCTGGACATATGTTATTTCCTTTTTGCTTGAATATTGGCAACTATTCACCACGTTTCAACCAAACTATTCACCGGATCTTTTTGCGTGCATTTGCCGGGAGGCTCACCGATTTT
>CAZNYT010000015.1:0-41572 GCA_964577315.1 uncultured Desulfovibrionales bacterium | reverse complement strand
TGGAAGAGGACATCTTTGAGATGAATCCCCAGGAAAGGGCCAAGCACGGTATAGAGAGCCTCCCGGGAAGCCTGTTCGAGGCTGTGAGCGAGCTCTCCAAGAGCTCCGTGATTCGGGAGGCTCTGGGAGACCACATATTCAATAAATTCGTGGAAAACAAGATCATCGAATGGGATAGTTACCGCATCCAAGTCACTGAGTACGAGTTGAAGAAATACTTACCTCTTTTGTAAGTAAAAATCGCTTAAGACCGCTCTGTGATCCCTGTTGATCTTGGTGTAAAGAACTGGGACCTCCTTGGGTAAACATAAAGCCTTAGAGTACAGGGGTCACAGAATCAAAACAACGATTCAAGTATTCTCATTGTTCTATCCAATTGTTCCCATCTATGGTTTAAAGACGTATTTTTTCGAAACCCGTGAAGGGCAAATGCCCCAGAAGCTGCCCTTAATATCAGGGGTGAAAAAAGAAAGTCCCAGATTTTCTTTCCCGGGCCTCAAGAGATCAGCCGGGAAAAATTTCAGGAAGAACTGCTTCCTTGGGGATTAATGCGGGATCCAAAAAAACAGCCTTAGGAGCATGGACTTATGACCTTAAACTACAATCACCAGGAAAACATTCAACAGCAGCTGGATCGGGAAAGTATTGAGCACGCTCCCATCGGGATTTTCACAGCCACTCCGGACGGGAAATACCTCTCAGCCAACCCTGCTTTGGCCCGGATACACGGGTACGATTCTCCGCAACAACTTATGAGCAATATTACGGATATTGCCTCCCAGGTTTACCATGATCCCCAAGAAAGGGAGGAGTTTAAGCATCTTCTGGAAACTCGCGGGGAGGTGATCAATTACGAATCCCAATTTCTCCGCAAGGACGGATCCAGTTTCTGGGTCTCCAGGAACGTTCGGGCGGTAAGGGACCACAACGGGAATATCGTCTATTACCAGGGATTTGTAACGGACATCACCCAGAGAAAGGAAGCAGAGCAGGAACTTAACCGCAAGAACGAGCAGCTATCTAAGCTCCTGGCTGAAAAGGACCGGTTTTTCTCCATCATCGCCCATGATCTCAAGGCCCCTCTTAACGGCTTATTGGGGTTCGCCACCCTTTTATCCGAGAACCTGGCAGAATTTACCCCGGAAGAACTGCAGGAAGCAGCCACGAACATGAAACAATCCGCTGAGAATCTTCACCTCCTGCTGGAAAACCTGTTGGAGTGGGCCAGAATGCAAAAAGGGGAGACCAGCTATGAGCCCCGCAGCCTGGATCTGGCAGATGAAACAGAACAGGTCATCAACCTTTTTACTCCGGTGGCTGAAAACAAGGACCTGGAGATAACCAGCGGGATCCCTTCTGGGTCCAGGGTTTGGGCGGATCAGCGCATGCTGGGCACTGTGATCAGAAATCTTGTGTCCAATGCTGTCAAATTCACCAGCCCCGGCGGCCAGATCCACATCACGGCCGAATCCTTGGAAAACACTTGCCGGATCCAGGTCCAGGACACCGGGGAAGGTATGGATGAGGAAACTTTAGCCGATCTCTTTACACTGGAGTCCAAGAATAGCCGGAAGGGGACCCAAGGAGAAACAGGTACTGGAATGGGGCTCTTGCTGTGCCAGGAATTCGTAAGAAAGCACACCGGCCGGATCTGGGCGACAAGCACCCCGGCCCAGGGTAGCACCTTTTTCTTTACCTTGCCCCGGGGTTAAGAACCCTGAGAAGAAGAGAGGGAATCTATTTCACACAGATGACAAACCCCGGCCACCTTTATAAATTCAGCTAAATTGCGCTCCAAGTTCGAACCCCCATGCTAATGTATTGAGTTTTTGGTGTCTTTTGATGCGAAAGGTAAGCTATGCAAGGTTTGTGTTCTGAGAGAACAGACTCTTTTGCTGATGGCCGCTCTCAAGCTTGATACTCTGGCATAACGACTTCCGGCTTTGGGAGAAAAGCTTTTTCCTAGGCTTTGATTGTGGCAAAATAATATATATTTGCAAAAAGAGCCTGAGCAAAGTTGCAATCTGGGGATAAGGGAGCTCCACAAAGTTGGAGAATGGGCGTGTGTAAAAGTTGCACAAAACAAAAGGCCGCCTGAAAAGAACAGGCGGCCTTTAAAATAGGTAATTAGCTGGCCGTTTCCAAAACCGTTTCCAGAAAAATTGTTTTTGGAAACAGAAATATAACCCCTTGATTTTATTGGCGTCCCCAAGGGGATTTGAACCCCTGTTACCGGCGTGAGAGGCCGGCGTCCTAGGCCACTAGACGATGGGGACGCACTCTTTTTTGGTGGGCCGTGCAGGGGTCGAACCTGCGACTCTCTGCTTAAAAGGCAGATACTCTACCAGCTGAGTTAACGGCCCGCCCTTTTAAACTTAAATAAATTACGCATCCAAGGCTGAGTTGTCAACCGAAAATCACTATCCCTGGGTGAATGGAAAGGAACTATAAACCCTGATTTGTTCAGGTTTGATAATTACCAAAATGGACAATCTGGAACAATACTGGCTGGGCTTGCGGTAGGCTATTCTGGGAAGAGTTGCCTGAACAAGTTTTAATAACCAGGCCGGGCTTCCTCCGGCCTGGTTATATGCGGTTTTGATTGTTGTGCGGGCCTAAGCAGTGCTGCCGAAACGATCCAAAACGTTTTGGGAATGAACATTTCCGGTGAGGCTCCAGATGAGTGCAGCGATCCAGCCTATTACTGTCAGGCCCAGAAAGAAGTTGAGAGCCAGGATGGAGCCCAATCTGTTATGGCTTCTGAGCAGGGCGATAATGGTGGGAAAGAGATAAACGACAGCTATTATTCCCACCAAGGCCATTTGTTTGGCCCATACGAAAACGCTCTCCAATACGTTGGCCAATCCTGCTTCACCCCAGTATGCTTCTGGCCTCAGATCGTAACCAAAAGCCACGGATGCGGTGAGGAGCACCAGGGCCAGGCTTAAGTATATGATTTTTATTTGCTTCATAGTCTCTTCCCCCGTTTAAAACTTGTTTTTCCAGTTCCTAGTTGAGGACTTTTTTATGACTGTGATCAAAGGTTAGCAGCTAGTCCTCGTCTTTACCAGCCAGGAACATCCAGAAACCCACCATGGTAACCACGGTTATGCCCATGAAAATATAGGCCCAGTTTTTGGTTAAGATGTGGTAGTCCAGCAAAATATAAAAAACTGTATCAAACATGATTCCTCCTTTGTTTTAATGGGGTGCGCGCGGCAAGCGCCCCCTGTGTTACCTTCGGTTAGTGCGACCCCTTGAATTCCGGATGATCGTAGAAAGTTGGCATTCGGGTTGCTATGACCTTGAACAGGATAAGTCCCACTGTGACCACGAAGATAGTTATGCCTATTTCCCCAATGTGCGGGAAGTATTTATCTTCAGAAGGCAAATGGTAATTAAAGGCTACCAAAGAGACGTTGAAGCGGTTGAATATCACCCCGAATACCGTAAGGACTGCGGTCCAACGTATGAGTTTGATGTTTTTGGTCCTAACTCCCTTGGCGTAGAGCAAAGCGGGCAGGGCAACAAATATCAGCATTTCCACGCTGAAGATAAAGCCGTAGAAGCTCAGGAGGTAACCCCAAGCAGCATCAAGTATTACTCCGAAGATTTTAATAAAGAAATATCCTGCCATGATCCAGGCGGCTGCCTTGGCAAAGCCCATGGTGACGTATGGGGTTTCCTTCAGATGCTCCTCGTCCATTTTATGGTGCAGCCAGCGATGGGAAAGGGTGCTTTCGAAAATCACCATGGAGAGTCCCACGAACATGCTGGAAATAAAGAAGTAAATGGGCAGATGCGCATGATACCATAGAGGATGCATCTTGTTGGGCAGGATCAGGTACAAAGCGCCCAGGGAGGATTGGTGCATGGTGGAAAGTATGATCCCGAAGATAACCAGCACCAGGGTGAGCTTGACCATGATATTGCGCAGACGTTTCAGTTTTAACCATTCCAGGGGCTGAGGCAGCCATTCCAGGAATAGCACAGTTAGGTAGAGAAATACGCACAAGCCTACTTCATAGAGCACGGAAGTGGTGCCGGGCTGAACAAAAATGGGATAGGGCAGACGCCAGGGCTGTCCCACGTCGTAGTGCAATGCAAAGACAACCAGGGCGTAGCCCAGAAAGGCCGTGAGCACGGCTGGCTTGACTGCTGCATGATATTTCTTGATTCCGAAAACATAACAAGCTGCTGCGGTGGTGTAACCTCCTGCAGCCAGGGCCACTCCGCAGAGCAGGTCAAAACTGATCCATATTCCCCATGGATAGTTGTCGTCCAGATTGGTTACTGCGGCCAGTCCTCCAGTAAACCTGAGATAGGTAAGATAGATGCCTATCAGGACAATGATCGCAGCAATAACATTGAAAGGTGTTATCCAGGGGGAGTTGCCTGTGTCAGGATGGTGTTGGTTGCTCATGACTAGTGATCCTCCCTTTCGGTTTTGGCTGCGGCCTCATCCAAAGCCTTTCTTACTTCCTCCTCGATGGTGGCCTGGTCCAGCTTATCGCTCTTGGAGAGCCTCTCAGACAACTTGCGTCCAGCTTCAGGACCGGCCTGGGCAATTACCTGGGAAACAAACTGTTCTTTCTCCTCCTTGGCTATTTTTTCCTTGCGCTTGGCTATTGCGTAGGCTCCCATAAGCATTACCGGCCAGAAGGCGGTGATGAGCGGCACAGCTCCCAGGGCGCCTGAAGTATATTCCATAGCCGAGGTAGTTCCCACATCTGTGCTTAAGCCTACCTGCTCAAAAGGAACCGGAGAGAGATACATCCAGTTGGTTCCCCCCATTTCATGTTCGCCGTAAATATGGTTTACATAATCGTCCGGGTTCTCCACGATTCTGCGCCTGGCTTCCATTATTACCTCTTCCCGGGTTCCGAAGTACATGGCATCTACTGGACAAACTTCCACGCAAGCTGGTTGCCTGTCCTCCCTCAAGCGGTGTTCGCAAAAGTTGCACTTGGTAACCCTGGGATCCGGGGCTATGTGGTATTCATAAGCAGGAATGTAAAAGGGGCAGGCCATCATGCAGTAGCGGCATCCCACGCAAACCTTGGGATCGTATACCACTGCACCATCGTGGCGTTTCCTGAAGGCCTTGACAAAGCAGGAGGCAGCGCAGGCCGGCTCAAGGCAGTGAAAACATTGGATCTTGCGGTACAGCCATCCGCGGCCGGGAGCTTCATCGTCGTACTGATTGATTACTGTGTAGGTTTTCCAATCGGTTCTTCTTTCCTCGGCAAGAATATCCATGTCGTAGAACTCCACATCCGGTTCAGGCAGCTCTTGTTCCTGGTGGCATGCTGCTTCACACTGCCGGCAGCCAATACAGATGTTGGAGTCAAAAAGAACCGCGTAACTGTCTGGCAACCCTTTGACGTCCTTGACTGCGGACCCTGTAACCCCGTCTTCCCCGGCCAGAGCCTTATTTGCCCCGGTCACGGTTAAGCCGGCGGCTCCCAGGGCGCCAAGAAATTTTCTCCGGTTCATAAAAAAAGCACCTCCTTGAAAGATGTTGGCACCACTTACTCCCTGAATTTAAACAAGCTGTCCCCATAAAGAGCATTACTTGAACACTCTGTCAAGATGTTTGTTCAAAAACTCACATGTAACTTTGAAATTTTTTTGTTAGATGGGCTCATATTGGATTTTTTAGCCAAGAAAGGGGTGTGTGTCGGTATTAAACCAGACTTGTTCCGGGGGTTTTGTCTGTTGCTAGGTTCGAGGTGCAAGCCGTTAAACTGTTCACCAAGTTTTTTTGCAGTGATACTGAATGAAAACAATAAGTTGCCAAAAGGACCTTTGCAATTAGAGATATTATGGATTAGACCAAAGGTTGTCTTCATTCTGAGGTGCTTTTTGTGGTTGCTATAAAAAATAAGAAGTAATATAGCATATTCTCAGGTTTTTTAGGCGGGCTAGGTGCAGATCGGACAAATCAGAAACAAACGTACGGGCAGCTATTTACCAGATCTTTTTGTGAATGCAGTAAATAATCATATAGCGATTTGCAGTTGGGAGGTGGTGAGGATGGAAGGCTTGGCCGAGTTAGGTGGCAGAGCAATCCAAGTCCACCGGGTGGGGGAGTTTTTTATTGGCGCGCCCGGGAGGATTCGAACCTCCGACCTACGGATTCGAAGTCCGGCGCTCTATCCGGCTGAGCTACGGGCGCGCATCAAGAATATTTGACCATAATTTATTTTGTATTTTAATGCAACCTGGGTTAAAACAGAACTGTTCCCGTGGAGGGAGTAAACAGAATTAAACCAATGTATGCGCAAACATAAGCAAGAAGGATGATCCTTTATGCACAAGGAGAGCAAAGTGGCTAAATGGGCAAAGATAATTCTTCTGTTCTGGATGTTTTTTTTCTTTGTTTTTGGCAGCAAGGCCGGAGCTGAGATGGTTTTGGACATGGAGGCTGCGGTCCAGAAGGGACTGGAACGCAATCAGGCCCTGCAGGCGGTGCGCGAGGAGGTCAAGGGCAGGGAGTACGGTATGAAGTCCGCCCGAGGCGAATTCGGACCCAGCCTCAGCACTTCCTACAGTTATACCCGGCTGGATGAGAGGCCCGAAAGAATGGGGGGAGCACCACAGGATCCTGAGACCCAATACGGCAGCCGGGATTCCTGGGTCTGGAACATCAATGTTCACCAGCCCCTGTTTACCGGGTTCAGACTGCTAAGCAACTACGAGAGGTCCCAGCTGGCGCACGAACAGTCCCAGTCCCAGCTGGACCGGGCAGAGCTGGAGCTTATCCTGGATATCCAGACCACTTTCCTGAATCTTTTGGCTGCCCGGGAAAATGTCCGCGTGGCTGAGGATTCCCTGACCAGATTAAAGTCCCATTTGGAGGTGAGCAGATCCTTTTATGACGTGGGTGCAGCCCCCAAGCTGGATGTGCTCGAGGCCCAGGTGGACGTGTCCGAGGCGGAGCAGGACCTAATTTCCGCCAGGAACCGGGTGGATACCCTGGAGTCCAGACTGAACGCTCTGCTCAATCTTCCCAGGCACCAGGAGGTCCGCTACGAGGGGGAGCTGGAATTTCTGCCCTTTCCCATGGACCTTAGAGAAAGCCAGGATCAGGCCATGGAGAAGCGCCCGGACGTGTTCATTGCGGACAAGAGCATCCAGGTAGCCATGCAGGAGGAGCGTTTGGCAGCCAGCGATCTCTATCCCCAGGTTGGGGCCAATTTTGATGTATTCCGCAGAGGTGACGACCCCACGGTAAGCGGAGGAGGACTGGAGGAGGAAAGAGAGTGGCGCGCCGGGGTGCAGCTGGAATGGAGCCTGTTCGAGTGGGGATCCACCTATTATGGCCGAGAGCAGGCCCGGCAGGAGACTGCGGGCCTGAGATCCGAGTATGAGCAGCTTTTGCACGATGTGGCTTTCGAGGTGAGATCCGATTACCTGGAGCTCCAGGAGACCCGGGAGAGGATCCAGGTGGCCAGGCAGGGCCTGGAGGAGGCCCGGGAGAGATACCGTATGGCAGAGGCCAGGTACGAGGCCCAGGTGGGGACCAGTACCGAGGTTCTGGATGCGCAGGCGGATCTGACTTCGGCAGAAGCCAGGCTTATCCAGGCTGAATCCGACTACATGAAGGCCCTGGCCTCCATATACCGGGCCATGGGAGAGAAAAACATAGAGTTGACAGCCAAATAGCTATTCAGGTGCAGATCTTTTTGCGTGCCTCCCGGCAAAAGCACGCAAAAGATGCGGTAAAAGCTTGGGGAAAATATGGTGAATATTTGCGTTGTGAGTCAGGATTAGAACTTTATTTTTAGGGAAAACTTGGATTAGAGGGTTTATTAAAATGCTGCGGTTCAAGGCAAGTGTTTTGGTGCTTGGGTTTCTTTGCCTCATGGCCATGCTCTGGGGATGCATCCCCCAGGAGCAGAAGGAAAAGGAGGAGGTAGCCAAACCGGTTAAGACCCTTGAAGTTCAGGAAAGCACCCAGCCCGTAACCCGGGCGTTCCCGGGAAAGGTCAGCCCGGTCCGGGAAACCAAGCTTTCCTTCCGGGTGGGGAACCAGCTCCAGGCACTGGAAGTGGACAAAGGGGATTTTGTGAAGCCGGGGGAAGTTATAGCCAGGCTGGATCCCAGGGATTTTGAGCTGGCAGTGCGGAATCTGCAAGGCAGCCTGGAAGAGGCCAGGGCTAACCTGGAGGCCATGGAGACCGGGGCTAGGACTGAGGACGTGATCGCATTGGAGTCCCGTTTGCGGGCTGCCCAGTCCGCCCGGGAGGAATGGGAGCAGCAGTACGCCCGGTACAAGGATCTTTTCGAGCAGGGGGCAGTGGCCAAGGCAGACCTGGACCAGGTGCGCACCGCTTATGCAGAGGCCAAAAGCAAGGTACGGGACCTGGAGATGGAGCTTCAAAAGGCCCTGATGGGGGCCAGAAAGGAGGATATCCGGGCCATGGAGGCCAGGATCAGCTCCTTGCAGGCCAGGTTGGACGAGGCCCGGACCTCGCTTGAGGATACCCGGCTAGAGGCCCCTTTCCCCGGGTATATAGCAGATAAATACGTACAGGACCATGAAAACGTATCCCGGGGGCAGCCCATAGTGAAACTGCAGGATCTCTCCCTTTTGGAAGTGGTCTTTGGACTCCCGGAGCAGTTTGTGATCCAGAAGGACCGGATTAAAGAGATCCATTGCCTCCTGGATTCCTATCCCGGCTTGCCCTTTCCTGCCAGGATCAAAGAGATTTCCCCGCATGCCTCCCCGGAAACCATGAGCTACGCTGCGACAGCTGTTCTGGCGGTTCCGGAGGAGGTCAAGGTTTTGCCCTCCATGGCAGCCCAGGTCCATATCGGTTTCTCCCCTCCTGAAACCCATGAAGAACATGTATCAGTTCCCCAGAGTGCCCTTTATTCCCGGGATGGAGAGATCAGCCGGGTATGGGTCCTGGATACCGATACCTCCCGGGTCCAATCCAGACAAGTCCGGACCGGGGATCTTACTTCCCGGGGGGTCCAGGTGCTTTCCGGTCTGAAGCCCGGGGAATGGATCGTTACAGCAGGAGCACCCTTTCTGGAAGAGGGGCAGAAGGTCCGCCCCCTGGATTGATTTCCAAGGCTTTTGCACATGAATATTGCAGAACTGTCCATCAAGAAGAGAACCTTTTTCCTGTTCATATCTTTGGTCCTGGCAGCGGCCGGGATTATCTCCTACTTCCAGATGGGCAAGCTGGAGGATCCGGAGTTCACCATCAAGACCGCGATCGTCCATACCCCGTATCCCGGAGCATCCCCCACCCAAGTGGAAAACGAGGTCTCGGACTCCATAGAAGAGGCGGTCCAGCGCCTGGACCAGCTGGATTTCGTGGAAACAGAGTCCAGGGCTGGAATGTCCACCGCTCACGTACATCTCAAGGAAACCATGCCCGCCCGGGACGTTCCCCAGGAATGGGATCACCTGCGGCGCAGGATATCGGATATCCAAGAGGAGTTGCCTCCGGGAGCAGGTCCGTCCCGGGTAATAGATGATTTCGGGGACGTGTACGGAGTGGTCCTGGCATTGACCGGTGAGGACTACGGCTACCGAGAGCTTGAAGACTTTGCGGAAATGCTTCGGACCGAGCTTTTGCAGGAGGGCGAGGTTGCCAAGGTGGAGCTGTGGGGGGAGCAAGAGGAATGCGTATACGTGGATATTTCCCGGTCCAGGCTGGCTGAGCTGGGGATCCCCTTGAACCAGGTCCTGGCCAAGCTGGAGAGCCAAGGCCAAGTGGTGGATCCCGGGGCAGTGGATCACGAAAGACAGCGCGTAAAGTTCAGGATGGGCGGGGAATTTACCTCGGTCCAGGATATATCCGGGATGGTTCTGGGAGACGTGCCGCATCCGGATCAGGAGCGCATGATTCTTTTGGGTGATATTGCCTCGGTAGAGCGCGGGTACGTGGACCCTCCACCCAGGCTCATGCGCCATAACGGGGAAAAGGCCATCGGAGTGGCGATCTCCAATGTCTCGGGGGGAAATGTGGTCCGCATGGGAGAGCAGATCCAGGAAGGGATATCCCGGATCCAAGACAGGCTGCCCCCCGGTGTGGAGATCCATTCAGTGGCCTATCAGCCGGATAAGGTCACTGAATCCATAAACACCTTTATGACCAACCTGCTCCAGGCCCTGGCCATAGTAATCGCCCTGCTCCTTGTCTTCATGGGGATGCGCAGTGGACTTATCATAGGTTCCGGGCTGCTTCTCACCGTCTTGATCACTTTTACCCTGATGCGTTTTACCGGGATGGAGATGGACCGGGTATCTCTGGGGGCCTTGATCATTGCCCTGGGAATGATCGTGGACAACGCCATAGTGGTCACCGAGGGCATCCTGGTCAAGATCCAGACAGGGATGAAAAGGCTGGAGGCAGCCAGGCAGAGCGTGCGGGAAACGGGCTGGCCGTTATTTGGGGCCACCCTGGTGGGGGTGTTCGCTTTTATGCCCATAATCCTGGCAGGGGACGACACCGGGGAGTATACTCAGGGACTCTTTCTGGTGATCGCGATCTCGCTGGTGGTTAGCTGGTTGCTCTCCATGACCGTGACTCCCCTGGTATGTCACATGTTTCTCGGGCGGGACGCGAAAAGCCCGGACTCTGATCCCTATGCCGGGAGAATATACCATCTGTACCGCAGGCTTTTAAAATGGTGCATGCTGAGAAAGAAGGTTCTTCTGGGCAGCATGGCGGTTTTGTTCGCTTTGTCCGTTGTGGGGTTTTACTACGTGGACAAGAGCTTTTTCCCTCCCTCTACCAGGCCTCAGCTGAAGCTGGATTACTGGCTTCAGGAGGGTTCCAGGATCCAGTCCACAGCCCAGGATCTGGAAAGCGTGGAAGAGAAGATAAAGGACCATCCACATGTCCAAAGCGTAAGCTCCTTTATCGGGGAGGGTCCGCCCAGGTTCTACCTGGCCATGCAGCCTCAGATGCCCAATCCCGCATATGGCCAGGTAATAATAAACCTGGAGGACTCAGAGCATCTGGATGAGGTCCAGGATTTTGCGGAAAAGCACTTAAAGTCCAATTATCCCTATGCCCAGCCCCGGGTGCGTAAGTTTTCCATGGGGCCTCCAGTGGAGTATTCGGTGGAGGTGCGTTTCAGCGGTCCGGATCCGGAGGTGCTTAGGGATTTGTCAGGCCGGGCCCAGGAAATCATGCGTAGGGACCATGACTCCAAGGAAGTGCGCAGCGATTGGCGTCAAAGGGTTCCGGCTAAGCACCTGGAATACTCCCAGTCCAGGGCCTTGCGCTACGGAGTGGACCGGTCGGACGTGGCCCGGGCAGTAAGGCTAAATTATCAAGGCCTGGATATGGGAGTGTATCGGGAAGAAGACAAGGTGATGCCCATTATCCTGCGCCCGCCCCAGGAATCCAGGCAGCGCCTGGAGGATATCTACGGCCTGGAGGTGCGTTCTCCGGGAGCAAAAAAGGGAGCTCCCCTGGGGCAGGTGGTTCCGGAGGTTTCCCTGGAATGGGAGGATGGAGTGATCATGCGCCGAGACCGGGAAAGAACCATTACTGCTCAGTGCGAGCCGGACCAGGGCGGGGCTGCTGAGCTCAGGGAGCGTATATTGGAGGATATCGAGTCCATAGAGTTGCCCCCCGGCTACCGGATGGAATGGGGAGGGGAGCATGAAAAATCCAGCGAGTCCAGGGCAGAGGTTTTTTCCGGGGTGCCTTTAAGTTTTACCCTCATGGCTGCGGCGGTGGTGGCCCTTTTTGCCTCCTTTCGTCAGCCCCTGATTGTTCTGTCCGTTCTTCCCCTGGCCATGATCGGTGTTACCGGGGGGCTTCTGGCTACAGGGCAACCCTTTGGTTTTATGGCTCTTTTGGGGGCCTTGAGCCTTTCGGGGCTGCTCATCAAGAACGTGGTGGTGCTGATTTCCCGAATGGATCAGAACCTGGAGACGGGCGATGATCCCGGCCGGGCCATACTGGATGCCTCGGTGAGCAGGCTGCGGCCAGTGATGATGACCACGTTGTCCACGGTTATGGGTATGACGCCCCTGCTTCTGGACATCTTTTGGCTGTCCATGGCCATAGCCATCATCTGCGGACTGACCTTTGCCACGTTGCTTACCCTCTTGGTGGTGCCTGTGCTTTATGCCCTTTTTTTTCGTATTTCCAATTCTGAGGAGGGCTGAAAAGTCTCAGCTGATTCAGAGGTGTGATTGAGGAACTCGAGAGTTAAAAGTTAAATGTAAAAAGTAAAGGCGAATAAACCAAGAGGTTAAGTCAGTTATCGCTACGGACACGTAAAACTATGTAAATGGTCAATAAAAACAAGGTGTTGTCAAAGAACTTTGGACTGGTAAATGAGGGATAGAACCGAAAAATATTAGGCAACTATTTTTTCCTTTTCCGGGCTTGGACCTTCTTGTCCGCAAGGCTTGCCAGGTGCCGGAGGCGGTCATTGACCAGCTCGTAGATAGATCCCGGGGAGAATCCGCCGTTTTTCAGCCTTTGTCCGGCCTTGACCCCGGTCAGGATTTCCATGGCTTCCTCTATCCTCTGCACCGCGTGAATGTGAAATCGATTGTCCTGAACAGCCTGGATTATTTCCTCGCCCAGCATAAGGTGGGGAAGGTTGTCCCTGGGGATGATAACCCCCTGTTCTCCGCTCAGTCCTTTGCGTTTGCATACCTCGAAGTAGCCCTCGATCTTCCGGGTAGCCTCGCCTACAGCCATGACCGCACCGGACTGGCTTATGGCCCCGGTAAAGGCGTAGGCCAAGTTTATAGGGATCTGGGACAGGGAGGAGAGAAGGGAGGCCAGTTCTGCTCCCGAGGCGGAGTCCCCGTCGATATGGGCGTAGCTCTGCTCGAAGCACAGGCTTCCGGACAGTACCAGGGGCTTGTCCTGGGCAAATAGATTCTGCAGGTACCCCTTGATAATCATCATGCCCTTGGTATGAATAGGGCCTCCCAGCTCCGCCTCGCGCTCCAAATCCATTATTCCCCCGTGACCCACTCCTGTGGTGCAGGAGATCTGGTGGGGCAGGGCCAGGACATAGTTTCCGAACCTGCTCACGGAGAGACCGTTGGCCCTGCCCACGCTGTAGCCTTGGGTGGGAACCTTGATGGCCTCTCTTTCGTATTCGGACATGAACTCGTCCTCATACAGGTTCGCCCGGTATTTTCTGGCTTCCAGGGCCTTGTGCACGTGGTGGGCATCCACGTCAGGGCTTTGCTGGATGCGGGCGAAGGCATCCGCCTCGGTCATAAGTTCGGTTAGTTCCGCAAATTTAAGGGAGAGTTTCTGTTGATCCCCGGCCATCCGGGAGGAGTGATCCACAAGGGCGGCCACCGCTTCCCGGTTGAAGTCCAGAAGCTGGTTTTTGTGAACAATCCGGGCTAGCATCAGGCTTTGATCCCGGATGGAGCCTTGGTTCCTGGGGATGGTCTCCTGCATGTGGGCTTTGATCTTGAAAAGCTTGTCGAATCTTTCATCCACATCCAAAAGGATTTCGTACATTTCATCCGAGCCCAGCAAGATGATCTTGATGTCCAGATCTATGGGTTCCGGCCGGATAGTCTTGGTGCGAACCAGATCGTAGTGATCCGCGGGATCCTCGATTTCGGCCCGGTTGGAGCGCAGGCAACGCAGCAAACCTTCCCAGGCCTGGGGCTGGGACAAGATGTCTTCCGCCCTTAGAACCAGGAAGCCACCGTTTGCCTTGTGCAGACTGCCCGCCTTGAGCAGGGTGAAATCGGTATAGTAAGCCCCCATTTCGGTTTCGCGTTCCATGCAGCCCAAAAGGTTGAAATAGGTGGGATTGTCTTCGATGAGTACAGGCGCGCCTTGTTCTTCAGAGTGCTCCACAAAGATATTAACTCCGTAACGGGAGAAAAAATTTTCCTGGCTTCCCCCGAATATGTCGCTTACGGAATCGCTGCCCTGCTCCCGGGGCTTGAACTGCTCAATGTTTTCCAGGATATCCTCCTTGAGATGGTCCAGAAAGGTTATCACCCCAGGGATGTGGTTGTACTTCTCCCGGAGCCGTTCCAGGCACACATCCAGCTTGGCAGCAGCCACTTCCCGGTCCAGGAGGCGTTCATTTTCCTGAAGATCCTGCTCCTTTTTGCTTATTTCCCTGGAAAGCCCCAGCAGAACCTCCATGATGCGGTTGCTTTGCTGCAAAAGGTCTTTTTTAAGCTCCGGGCCCAGACGTTCAAATTCTTCAGGGGTGAGGACTTTGCCTTCCACTAGGGGGTACAGGTTCAATGAACCGTTTTCGTCCACGTTCAGGCTGAAACCGTTTTCATGGGCCTTGTTTTCCATGCGGGAGAGAAGGGTCTCCCGGGTTTCCCGGTAATCCTTGAGCAGGTCCCCGTGTTTGCGGACGTAAAAATCCTGTTCAAAACCAGAAGGAATGGTTTCCCGGATTTTCTTGATCGCTTCAGCCATGTCCTGTTTCAGATTGCGGGCCGTGCCGGGGGGTAAATATATGACTCGAGGTTTGTCCGGATCTCGGAAGTTGTTTACATATACCTGGTCCCTGGGGGTGGACAGGGATTGGGACCAAGGGGCTAGAAAGTCCCGGATAAACTGGGTACGTCCCAGACCTTTTTCCCCGGAAAGGTAGACATTATAACCAGGCCGTTTGATGGCCATGGCCAGTTCCAGGGCCTCAAAGGCCCGGGTCTGAATATTTCTGAAGTTGCTGCCGCGGAATTTTACTTTCCCGGTGTGAGGGAATTTGATCTGGGACGTAGGCAAGGTGGTGCTCAATTTGTTGGATGGCAGTGGGGTATATTTCTTCATATATGCCTCGAAAAAAATGTATTCTCTGAAGTGAGTCCAATCTTTAAATATATCTTGGCAATCACGTTTTGGCAAGATTAGGCTTTAAGCTCCCTTTTTTCCCTTAGGGATCCCGGCAGGCAAGGGCAGGCCAGCCGGGATAAAGAACAATAAACCCGAAGCAAATTTCCTGTTCTCCAGGTAAATATTGCATTGACTTGGCGTAAATCCCCGTGTTAGAAACTCTTTATTGTGAACTTGTGCACTAATAAATGGTTTTTGGCATACTAATACCAGATTCTTCAAACATAAGGTAAAAACTCGCTTCAAGGCAGCGCTACTTACAATTGAGTGCATCTAGTCAGCCCAATTCAGGGTCATAAGGGAGCTAAGCAGGAACTGTTAGATTTTTGGGCCCAGCTTGGGATGAACGCCGACTACGAGGTTCAAGCCTTTCGCACTAGCTATTCCAGGTTGGAGTATGCCTTGCATGTTTGGAGATATTTTGTATAGCTACTAATGTTCCCCTGGGTGGAACCAAGAATTAGTCCCACCAGTTCCCGGGAAAAGCTGTTCAAAGTGCTATAATCACGCTTAATTGTGTTAAATTTATAACTTTAAACTTAGACATCATGATCTTTAGATCCAAGGATAAATACGGTTGGGGGCAGGAGTACTGGAAGGCCTCCCTGCTGGGAGTCCACCTGGTGGCCTCAACCTTTGTGGGCTTTTTGATAGGCTATTTTTTGGATAAATGGTTGGGCACCGAGCCCTGGCTCTTGATCGCTTTCCTCATTTTTGGGGTTGCAGGTGGTTTTAAAAACATGTACAGAGAAGCCAAAAAGATTCAAGAGGCGGATAAAAAGAAGGATCAGGACCGGGATGAACAGTCGGGTTGAGAAGTTTCTATACAACAGGGGTCTGGTGCTGCCCAAGGTGCGCTTTTTGGTGCGCAACCAGATCTATCTTTCCCTTCTGGGTCTGATCCTGTTTGTGATTTTTTTACCTCTTTCCTGGGTAATCGGATTTAGTGTAGGGGCTCTGGTGGTCTCTTTCAATTTCTATTTTCTGGCCAAGCTTTCCCAAGAGCTTGTTTATATCCAGAAAGGGGCTCTGACCTCGCTGCTTTTCAGTTTCTATCTCCGACTCATCCTAACCGGGGTTATTTTGTATGCGGCAATAGTTTTTTTGGGCGCGGATATATTTGCCCTGCTTATTGGGCTAAGTATTATCTTGCTTAATATTTTCATCTTTGGCGCGACTCTGGTCAGTCAAAAAATTAAGGAGGCATGATCCATGGCTGCAGAAGGGAACGATATCTATCAATGGATGTTTCTGAAGGAGTTTTTCCACGCCATTGGGCTTGAAATCCCGCACCACGTACTTTACTCCTGGTTTTTTATCCTCATATTTGCCATCCTTGGTATAGTGGCTACCCGGAGGATGACCCTGGTGCCCAAGGGGCTACAGAACTTTTGGGAGTTTTTGATCCGGTATATTGAGGATTTTGTGGTCACCAACATGGGTGAGCCCGGGAGAAGAGTGTTCCCGGTCCTTTTCACCCTCTTAGTGTATATCTGGGTCCTTAATATCTCCGGTCTGATTCCCAGCATTGATGCGGCCACAGCCAATATAAATACTACCGCCAGCATGGCCATTTTTGTGTTTGTTTACTACAATTATCACGGCATTAGGATTCACGGGGCTAGGTATATTAAAAAGTTCATGGGCCCCTATTGGTGGTTTGCACCCATCATGTTCCCCATTGAGATAGTCAGCCATTTAGCCCGTCCGATTTCTCTTGCCCTGCGGTTGTTCGGAAACATCAAGGCTGAAGAGCTTACCATTATTGTTATGTTCCTTCTGGCCCCAATTTTGGGCTCTCTGCCCATTTTCCTGCTGTTCTTGCTTCTTAAGACCTTGCAGGCCTTTGTGTTCTTCATGCTGTCCATGATGTATCTCAAGGAGGCCTTTGAAGAGGAGCACTAGTTGAAACGGGAAACCTTGGCCTCGGAGAGATTCACAGCTTTAGGGGCCAAAAGTCTCGGTTTAAGTCTTTGGGGGGAATGGTCTTTTGACCAAAAAAATAAAACGTAGGAGGTTTTGTGATGCTTAAGTCTTTGTTGATCATTTTTCACACGGTATTTTTTGTGGGACTGGCTAGTTCTGCCTTTGCTGCTGAAGTGGCCCCGGAAGTTGTTTCCAACATAGCCCTGGCTACCGGCTTGGGTATGGGGATCGCCGCTATAGGCACCGGAATTGGACAGGGCATCGGTCTCAAGGGTGCTTGTGACGGCACCGCTCGTAACCCTGAAGCCGGAGGTAAGATCACAGTTACCTTGCTTATCGGCTTGGCCATGATCGAATCCCTGGCCATTTATGCGCTGGTTATTAACCTGATCCTGCTCTTTGCCAATCCGTTTATCTAAGGTGTTGTCAGGTTGTTTCGGGAGGGGAGGCATCCCCTCCCTGTTTTTTTCCTTAATTTGTCCAAAAATTCACTATGCAGCAACTAAAGATTGACCGCATACCCAGGGCTACTATCGCCAGGCTGGCTGTTTACATCCAGGAACTGGAAGTGATGGAGCAGCAGGGAGTCAAGGTTGTTTCCTCGGAGAAACTGGCCCATGCCTGTGGTCTCAATCCCTCCCAGATCCGCAAGGACTTGGCCTATTTCGGGGAATTTGGCGTACGTGGAGTAGGGTATTACGTACATGAGCTGAAACAAGCCATCCGGCAAAGCTTGGGCTTGGACCGTACTTGGAATGTGGTTTTGGTGGGCGTGGGCAATCTGGGCCGGGCCCTGCTCAGGCACCATATCCTGCGTAAAAGAGGCTTTATTATCGTGGCTGCTTTTGATTGCGACCCCTTCAAGATCGGCGAGGAAATCGCCGGGCTGGAGGTGGAGTGTTCCAGCCAGCTTCCTCAAAGCACCAAGGACATGGGTGTGGAAATAGGTGTTATCACCACTCCCCCGGAGAGAGCACAGAGGGCAGCCAATTACCTGATAGACGGTGGCATTAAAGGGATAGTCAATTTCGCTCCTGCCAGAATCACCGCCCCGGAACACGTATCTGTGGAATACGTGGATTTTATCCACCATCTTTTTTCCGTGGCCTTTAATATAACTCACAATCAAAGCAAGGGCTTAATGCCTTAAAGAGCTACACCCTGCCTGGTTTGGATTAAAAACCTTGCAACTACTCGCCATATTTTACCCAGATATTCCCCAAATCTTTTTATCCCCGTAAACCGAGCCTAGAAAAGCGCGATCCGGGAGAACGGCACGCAAAAGATTTGGTGAATAGATGCCCCATATTATACAAAAAACCATGTTTGCCATTTGCCCATAGTCTTGGTAATTGCAAGTCTATTATAACTGGGCTTGGGTTTAACTGGAAGCAAGAGGTAACTTTCATGGCAATGGTGGATTACTCGGACTTGGTTTTGAATCTGCAGAGACGGATAGGGGAACATTTCTCCCATAATCCTGATATCCTGAATATTCCTGGCCGGTCCATGGCCTGTAGAGTTGATGAGCATTACTACCTGGCTCTGGAGCCCATGTTGGTTAAGAAGTTATCCCAATGGGGGGCTATTATTCCCTCCCGAGTGGTTGAGGCCTTGCTCAAGACTGGCAATCTGATTTCCCATCCCTCGGACAGGGAACATGTTATACAGTTAAGAGCAACCTGGGAAGGTTTGGGCAAATTTGTTCGGATCCAGGCCTGCTTTGTGCTTGCAGAATTCATGGACCGGGGGTTAAAGATCTATGCCGGACAGATCAGGCCCCTGCCCCTTAGTCCCTTATATGTTCACTCCCAGGACAGGAGTCTGGTTGAGGAGTTTTTTGGGAACAAAACACCTCCGGCTTCCTGGATCTATGTTTCGGAACCCGGGTAATATCAGGATAGGGGGATGAGTCATGCGGATTGTTTTTTGCGGTGTGGGAGAGGCATTTGACGAACATCTGCCCAATACCAGCATTTGGATTCAAGATAAAGACAAAGCCGATGCAGGCGGTATTTTGCTGGATTGTGGGTTCACAGGCGCTGCTGCTTTCTGGAGTATGCATCCAGATCCCCTGGAGTTGGATGCGGTGTGGATATCGCATTTGCACGGGGATCATTTTTTTGGTTTGCCCCAGCTTTGCATTCGCTTCCACGAGCATGGGCGCAGCAAGCCCCTGCAAATCTACGGAGGCCCAGGTATAGCCCGGGCAGTGGCTGAGGCAGTGGAACTGGCATACCCCGGAAAATGGTCCAGTCTAGGATTCTACGTGGACTGCAGGGAAGTTGAGCCCGGGGAGAACTTCCATATTTACGGATACCAGGCCCAGACGGTTCCGGTACAGCACCCAGTTGCCTGCTTGGGCCTTTTTCTTTCCTTGGGCTCCAAGACCGTTTTTTACACTGGGGACGGGAGGGTGGATCCAAAACACATAGAAGAGATAAGGGATTGCGACTTGGCGATTTGCGAGGCTTTTTGCCTGGAACGGGATATGTACGGTCACAGCAGCGTGCTGCAAGTATTGGATCTGGCGCGCACAGCAGGGGTAAAACAGGTGGCCCTGGTCCATATGCAGCGCGATGAGCGCAGGAGATACCAGGACATGCTCCCGGATTATCTGGAAAAATCCGGGGTGCAGGGTTTTCTGCCTCAGCCTGGGGATGTTCTGGATTTATAGATGGCAGGAATAAAAAAGCCGGGACGGGATCTTACCCGCCCCGGCTGATATCTGATGCCAGGAAGGCAGGAGGTTAGTACATGCCCATGCCTCCCATGCCTCCCATGCCTCCCATGCCGGGAGCGCCGCCGCCTTCCTTCTTGTCTTCTGGCTTTTCAGCAATGGCGGCCTCTGTGGTCATGAGCAGGGATGCTATGGAAGAGGCGTTTTGCAGGGCGATTCGGGTGACCTTCTTGGGATCGATCACCCCGGAAGCAATCAGGTCCTCGTATTCGCCGGTATAGGCGTTGAAGCCGTGACCTTCCTTGAGCTCCTTGACCTTTTCTATGATCAAGGCCCCTTCGTAACCTGCGTTCACGCAGATCTGACGCAAGGGTTCCACCATGGACTTGCGGACAATGTCCACTCCGGATTTCTCGTCGTCATCAGCGGTCTGCACCTGGTCCAAGCAGGACAGGGTGCGGATGTAAGCCACACCTCCGCCGGGGACAATGCCTTCTTCCACGGCTGCCCGGGTGGCGTTCAGGGCGTCCTCTACCCTGGCCTTCTTTTCCTTCATTTCGGATTCAGTGGCTGCACCCACGTTGATAACGGCTACGCCGCCCACGATCTTGGCCAAGCGCTCTTGGAGCTTTTCGCGGTCGTAATCGGAAGTGGTTTCCTCGATCTCGGCCCGAAGCTGCTTGACCCTGGACTTGATGTCCTCGGCATTGCCGGCCCCGTCCACAATGGTGGTATTTTCCTTGTCAATTGTTACCCGCTTGGCACTGCCCAGTTCGTTTACAGTGGCGTTCTCCAGCTTGAATCCCACATCCTCGGAGATTACCTGTCCACCGGTCAAGGTGGCGATATCCTGCAGCATGGCCTTGCGGCGCTCGCCGAAGCCGGGTGCCTTGACTGCGGCAACCTGCAAGGTTCCGCGCAGCTTGTTCACCACCAGGGTAGCCAGGGCTTCGCCCTCGATCTCTTCCGCGATGATCATCATGGGCTTGCTCATCTTGGCCACCTGCTCCAAAACAGGCAACAGATCCTTCATGGCGGAAATCTTTTTATCGCAGATAAGGATCAAGGGGTCATCCAATTCCGCGACCATCTTCTCGGAATCGGTTACAAAGTAGGGGGAAAGGTAGCCGCGGTCGAACTGCATGCCTTCCACTACATCCAAGGTGGTTTCCAGGCCTTTGCCTTCTTCTACGGTGATAACCCCTTCCTTGCCCACCTTGTTCATGGCTTCAGCGATGATGTTTCCGATGGTGGGGTCGCTGTTGGCGGAAATAGTGCCAACCTGGGCGATTTCCTTTTGATCCCGGGTGGGTTTGGTGGTTTTTTCCAGTTCCGCGGTAACCGCATCTACCGCCTTTTCCACACCCCGCTTTATGGCCATGGGATTGCGCCCGGCAGCCACCAGTTTGATGCCCTCGTTAAAAATGGACTGGGCGAGGACGGTAGCGGTAGTGGTGCCGTCGCCGGCCACGTCGCTGGTCTTGGAAGCAACTTCCTTGACCATCTGGGCGCCCATGTTTTCGAACTTGTCTTCCAGTTCAATCTCCTTGGCCACGGTTACCCCGTCCTTGGTAATAGTGGGCGCTCCAAAGGACTTCTCGATTACCACGTTGCGGCCCTTGGGTCCCAAGGTGACCTTGACCGCTCGGGCTAGCTGCTCCATGCCGCTTTGAAGCTGTTCTCTGGCTTTTACGTCAAACATGATCTGCTTAGCAGGCATATCCGTTCCTCCTTGAAAATTGGATTGTTTTTTGGGTTATTCGATGATCGCCAAGATGTCGTCTTCACGCATTACCAGATGTTCAACATCGTCGATCTTGACTTCAGTGCCAGCATACTTATTGAATAGTACTTTGTCCCCGGCCTTTACGGTCATGGGCGTGGTCTTGCCGTCTTCCGTGGTCTTGCCCGGGCCGGCAGCCACAACTTCGCCCTTGATGGGCTTTTCCTTGGCAGTATCCGGGATGATGATTCCGCCCTTGGTAACTTCCTCTTCTTCAACACGCTTGATCAGGACTCGATCATGCAGCGGTTTCAAGTTCATAGCTTCTACCTCCATTTATAAATTTTTGTTTTTTTCCAAAACTTTCGTCCTAATAATAAAAATATTAGCACTCGTCAAGAGTGAGTGCTAATATTTTTATTCATTTTTTCATTCTCATGATTCGACTTCCAACCACCCTTTGACAAGACTGCGGTTTTGGGGCAAGCAAATTGGTTTGTACGTCAGTAGTCAGTAGTCAGTAGTCAGTAGTCAGTAGTCAGTAGGCAGTAGGCAGTAGGCAGTAGTCAGTAGTCAGTAGGCAGTAGGCAGGCCGCTTTTGCAGATACGCCTGCAAAAAGGATTTTTTGCAGGCGCGTCTTTGCGGTCAAGTAATGATCTTTGCGCATTGATTTCTTTATCTTTACTTTTCACTTTCAACTCTCAAGCTGATAAATATACAAGGAGCAGAGGATGCTGGATATCAAATTCATTCGTAACAATCCGGAAGAGGTGGCCAAAAGCCTGAGGGACAGGGGTACAGATTTGAACCTGGACGATTTTCTGACCCTGGAGCAGGAGAGAAGGAGGGTTTCCCAAAAGGCCCAGGAGCTGAAAACCAAGCACAACCAAGCCTCCCAGGAAGTGGCAGAGGCCAAAAGGCAGGGCAGGGAGCCCAGCTCGGAAATACAGGGGCTTTCTGAGCTTTCCAACCAAATCAAGGAGTTGGATAAACGCCTCAAGGAATTGGACCGGGAGGTGAATGAGTGGTTGCTAGCCATGCCCAATATTCCCCATGAGGACGTTCCTCCCGGGGATAGCGAGGACGACAACCAACTAGTCCGGGTATGGGGGGAGAAGCCGGTTTTCGATTTTCAGCCCCGAGAGCATTGGGACCTGGGGGCTGAGCTCGGTGGGCTTGATTTTGAACGGGCAGCAAACATCACGGGTTCGCGCTTTGTTCTGTACCTGGGCTGGGCGGCGCGCATGGAGCGGGCTCTGACCAATTTCATGCTGGACGTGCAAACCCGGGAACACGGCTACCTGGAAACCTTGCCCCCCATGATAGTGAACAGGGACAGCACCACTGTAACCGGTCAGTTGCCCAAATTCGAGGAGGATCTGTTCAAGCTGGAGAACTGGGATTATTATTTGATTCCCACAGCTGAGGTCCCCCTGACCAATATCCATAAAGGGGAGGTACTAAGGGAAGAGGACCTGCCCAAGGGCTACGCCGCTTTTACCGGCTGCTTTCGTTCCGAGGCTGGCTCCTACGGCAAGGATACCAAAGGCATTATCCGGCAGCACCAGTTTAACAAGGTGGAGCTGGTTTGGTTTTCCCATCCGGAAAAGTCCTACCAGCAACTGGAAGCCTTGGTATCGCACGCGGAAAAAATCTTGCAACTTTTAGGGCTGCATTACCGGGTGGTGAATCTGTGTACCGGGGATCTGGGCTTTGGCGCGGCCAAGACCTATGACGTGGAGGTGTGGCTGCCAGGGCAGGCCAAATACCGGGAGATTTCCTCCTGTTCCAATTGCACGGATTTTCAGGCCCGGAGAGGGAACATTAGATATAAACCCGCCCAGGGCAAAAAGACCAGGTTGCTTCACACCCTGAATGGGTCCGGATTGGCTGTAGGCAGAACTCTGGTGGCCATTTTGGAAAGCTGTCAGCAAAAGGACGGCAGTGTCGTGGTGCCGGAAGCTTTGCGGCCCTATATGAACGGCACGGATATTATACAGCCACCCTGGAGGGACTAACAAACCTGGATGCGTCTGAAAAAGACTTTTTGCAGACGCATCCTATTTATCCTCTTTTTTATCCTCGGATTTTTCCTCCTGCTCCTCTCCCTGTTCCTTGTCTTCCTTTTTCTGGGAAGATTGCGAGGACTCAGAGGTGACATCTATCTCTTCCGGTTCAGTGGTGGCCTTTTTAAAGTTCTTGATGGCCTTGCCCATTCCGCCGCCGATTTCCGGTAGCTTCTTGGCTCCAAAGATAACCAGGACGATGACCAGGACAATTAAGAGTTCAGTCATGCCGATTCCCATCATATACATACCCTCCAGATTATAAGTGCGAATATTCTGTAAACCCGTCCCTGGATCCGTGTATTCAGGGTCGTGGCTTAAAGTAAGCGTATATAAAAAAATCCCAAGCTTTTTCGGAATCCGGGGATAGTCAGTAAATTCTCCTTGCAGGCGAAAGCAAGGCGGTTAATAAAAATAGTGTATCAGTAGATTTTTTGAAAGGTCAATTGCTGGAAGGCAAGAAAAATTGCCAACTCACCATGTTTTACCCAAACTATTCACGACCATAGATAACAATATTCATGTTTTGAGGGACTATGTTCGTAACTATTCACCAAATCTTTTTGCGTTTCGAGCCTCACGGCTCGCGCTTTTCTAGGCTCGGCTTACGGGGGCATTCCTGCCCCCACCGGACTCTTGGCTTTGTGCAGCTTCTCAAGATAGGTGCAAAATAGAGGGTTTGCTTTATTCTTATTCCGAGTTCTTCGTGCGGTCCGGCTTCCCCCATAAGCCTCGCCAAGAAAACCGGTGAGCCTCCCGGCAAATGCACGCAAAAAGATCCGGTGAATATTTTGGGTTAAATATGGTGAATAGTTGCCTATATTCTACCCTTGAAAAATCTGAAACCGCCTTGGTGCAAAGCTTGTGTTTAATGCGGCCTGTTCTGGGGGGTGCGCTCATACAGGAACTCGTAGCGCAGTCCTTTGAGGAGACAAATACACATAAGCAACATGATCCCGGAAAAGGGTAGGGCCGCAGCTATGGCCATGCGCTGCAGCCCTTCCAGCCCTCCGGAAAAAAGCAGTATTGCGGCTGTGATGGATACGGTAATCCCCCAGATGGCCTTTTTGCCTGTGGATGGGTCCATGTTACCCCCGGAGGTCATAAGGCTCAGTACAAAAGTGGCCGCATCTGCCGAGGTCACAAAGAAAATCACCAAAAGCAAGACCGTGAGCAATGTAAAAAACTCGCTAAAGGGGTAAAGTGAGTAGAGCTTGAAAAGCCCAACTGAGACGTCTTGTGCTACAGCTGCGGCAAGCTGGGCCTCCTTGTACATTTCCAGGTGCAGGGCTGAGCCGCCGAAGACGCTGAACCACACAAAAGTCAGGAGGGTAGGCACAAGCAAGGCTCCGGTTATAAATTCCCTGATGGTTCTTCCCCGGGAGATGCTGGCTATGAACAGGCCAACGAAAGGAGCCCAAGATATCCACCATGCCCAGTAGAAAAGAGTCCAGTCCTGGGTCCACTCCAGGCCCATGAAGGGGTTGGTGGAAAGGCTCATGTGGAATACCGAGGATATGTAGTCCGCACAGGTGCTTATGAATACGTTTAAAATCATGTGCGTGGGGCCCATGAAGAGCATCAAGGCCAAAAGGACGAAAACGAGCAGGATATTGCTTTTGCTGAGCACCTGCATGCCGCGGTCCAGTCCCATCATGCTGGATCCCATGAAGATAACAGTCACTACCGCGATGATAATAAGTGTGCTGTTAATGTCTGCCTCAAAAGGGAGCACCGAGGCCAAGCCGCTGTTTATTTGCATGGCCCCGAGCCCGAGGGAGGTTACTATGCCGAAGACGGTAGCGAATACCGCCAGGATGTCGATGAGATATCCGGTAAACCCGTATATCTTGTCCCCGATCAAGGGGTAGAAACAGCTTGATATTAGCGGCGGCATGTTTCGCCTGAAAGAAAAATAGGCTATTGACAGGCTCATCACAATATATATGGCCCACGGCTGCAGGCCCCAATGGAAGAAGCTATGGCGCATGGCGAACCTGGAGGCCTCGGGTGAAGCCTCATCAATGTATCCCGGTGGTCCCAGATAATGGCTCAAAGGCTCTGCCACGCCCCAGAATATGAGGCCTATGCCCATGCCAGCAGCAAAGAGCATGCTTGCCCAGCCAAAAAAGGTAAATCGCGGTTTTTCATCGTCCCTGCCCAATTTGACTTGGCCGTACCTGCTGAGCGCGATTATGAGGCTGAACACCACGAACAAGAAGGTGGCGAGCAAATAGAACCAGCCCAGATTCCTTATGATACCCTCGTGCAGCAGGGCTGACCATTTCTCCAGGGCATCCGGGGAAAATACCCCTATGAATATTACCGAAAAAACTGTTAGCAGAGAAACTATAAAGACGGCATTGTTTTTGAGATTCATGTTATTGCTTGCTCCCTTTTATCCTGAGGATCAGGCAGTTTGCATACCACGGGGATGATAAACACGCTGCAGGACGTCCGGTGCGGCAGAGCCTCAGCAGTGGAGCCCAATATATGGCTCAGGCCGTTAAGCGTGTCAGATCTGCCCACAACAACAAGATGTACATCTCGGGCCTTGGCTTGTTTTGCTATCTGGGTGCGTGCCGTCCCCAAGGTCTCCATGACCTCCACCTCCTGGTAGGCATGGGAGCATTCGCTGGCCAGGCGCTGCAGGTTGTCCAACACACTCTGTCTGCGCTTGGCATCAGTAAACGGATCCGGTGCCCGCTCTCTCACATGCAGAAGAAAAAGTTTGTGTGCCTGAAACCGCTTGTCTACCAGATAAGGAAGAACTGCAGCATCCGTATACCCGAAGTTCGTGGCATACATGACCCGCTCCAACTCTACCGGGGACTTGAAACGCCTGGGGTTGTGGATGAACACCGGAAGGTTGCTCAGGCGCAGGATGTCTGCATCGATATTTCCCAGCAGGGCATTGCGAAACAGGCTTTTGGGCATCCAGTGGAGGGCTATGTAGTCCACCATCTGGGACTCAGCTTCCTGGATAATCTGGGTGGGAAAGTGCCCGTACCTGATGTGGATGTAAACATAGAAGCCAAAGTCGCTTATTTCGGATCTTATTCTTTCCAGCTCTGACTCGGCTATTTTCCACTCCTGCATAGATTTTTTGTTGGTTACGTGAATAAGGTGCACTTCAGTAGTGCCAAAGCCTTGCAAAAAGGTCATCATGCTAATGAATTTTTTTTTGGGCTCAGTGAGGCTGACTTTTATCGCGACTTTTTGTAGCACTCTTAACTCCGTTGTGATTACATTTTTCAACCCATGGGAAGAGTGTAGTTTAAAGGGAAGATAAAGGAGTGGCGGAGAGGGAGGGATTTGAACCCCCGTGGCGGGATCAACCGCCAACCCGATTTCGAGTCGGGCCCGTTACGACCAGACTTCGGTACCTCTCCGCATAAGTGGGGCTTAAATGTTTCTCTTGGGGTGGAAAAAGTCCCTAAGCAAGGCTTTACATTCCGGTTCCAGTACATTCTCAACTATCCAGAACTTATTATATAACCAAGCAAAGTCAAGGGTGTCAATACTGGAAAGAACGGCTCCGGCCTTGGGGTCCCGGGCCCCGTAAACCAGGCCAGCAATCCTGGCCTGAACCAGGGCTCCCAGGCACATGAGACAGGGCTCCAGCGTAACCACAAGAACCGTGTTTTGGAGGCGATAGTTGCCCCGGGTTGTTCCAGCCTCGCGCAAAGCCAGGATCTCGGCGTGAGCAGTGGGATCCTGGGCGGAAATACATTGATTGTATCCCCGTCCCAGGATCTGCCCGGATCCTGAGTCCCAGAGAACAGCGCCCACGGGGACTTCGTTTAGGGCTTGGGCATTTTGAGCCTCCTGAAGCGCTTCCCGCATGAGTTGGTTCCATCCCAGCGCATTGCAGGGAATGGATGGAGACTGCTTGCCGTTAACATGCACGCAGGTACTCAACTCCCCGGGCCAAGAGTTCAGTCCCTAGCACCCCTTGTTCTCCCCGGGTCCAAGCAGGGTGATTGGTGGGATGATTATAGGCCTCAGGATGGGGCATAAGCCCCAGTATACGGCCTGAGGGATCTGTCAGTCCCGCAATTCCCAGGGGGGATCCGTTGGGATTGAAGGGATACTGCAAAGTGGGACCGGAGGTATCCGGATCAATATATTGCAGGGCTATCAAATGCTTTTGCTCCAGGTCTTTCTGCACGGCTTCATCCATGCACACCAACTTGCCTTCCCCGTGTCGCACCGGGAGATACATGCGGTCCAGGTTCGTGGTGAACACGCACGGCGAATCCGGGTTGCAGCGCAAATATACCCATCTGTCCTCAAATCGGGCGGAATCGTTATGGGTAAGGCTGACCCGGCGTTGGAAGTAATCCCCGTGGATGGCCGGCAAAAGACCCAGCTTGACCAGGAGCTGGAACCCGTTGCAGATGCCCAGGATTAACTTGCCCCGGTCCCTAAAGTCTTCCAGGTCCCGGATAAGCGAACCCCCGCTGCGAGTCCGGGCGTATTTCCAGCGCAAGGCAGCAGCCTGGGCAGCCCCCAGGTCATCCCCGTCCAGGAACCCACCAGGAAAAATCAGAAAATTATAATCCCCAAGTCTGGTTTTCTCCGAGATAAGATCCGAAAAAAAACAGATGGTTACTTGATCCGCGCCTGCCATCCGGGCCACATGGGCGGTTTCGCGGTCACAATTGGTTCCGTAGCCGGTTACTACCAGTGCTTGGACTTTGCTCATAGTGTTTTCAGTGTGCTTCTTGGTGTTAAGGGACAAGCAATCAATCAGGATATAAAAGAACTAATAACTACAGCGAAACTTGGTTCTTTAACCATGGCTGTATAAACTGCCTTACTATTGTGGCAGCAGCTCTAAATAATAAGTTTCGTTGTACTACTAAGTTGTTTCGGTTCCCAGGATATATTGGGTTGCGTCCTCATGGCTTAATGGTTTGGCAAAAAAGTATCCCTGGCCGAAAGCACATCCCAGGCTTCTTAGAATCTCCAACTGCTGCTCGTTTTCTATGCCTTCGGCAACCGCTTTGATGCCCAGGCTCTGGGTCATGGCCAGAATCGCCCGTACCAGTTCCTGGCCGCTGTCTTTGTCCATGGAATTTATAAAGGACCTATCGATTTTTAAAGTATCTATAGGGAACTTTTGGAGGTAGTTCAAGGAGGAATAACCGGTCCCGAAATCATCAACTGACAATTGGGCTCCCAGGTTCTTGATCTTGTTCAGGGTACCTATGGCACCTTCAGCATCGCTCATGATCACGCTCTCGGTGAGCTCCAGGTTGACAAGTTTCGAGGATATCCTGTTTTTATGGAACGTGTTTTCCAGGACATTCAAAAGATTCTTGTCCCTGAACTGAACCCCGGAGAGATTGATGCTCAAGGTGAGAGTCAGGTTCTGATCCATCCATTGTCGCAATTGTTTACAGGCAGTATCCAGTATCCACTCTCCCATGGGTATGATCAGCTTGGTATCCTCTGCCACGGGAATGAACTTGTTGGGCGGGATCATGCCCTTGTCCGGATGAATCCACCGGATCAAGGCCTCGAACCCGATGGTTTCCATCTCCTGGAGATTGATAATGGGCTGATACAAGAGAACGAACTCCTCCTGGGAGATGGCTTTGCGGAGTTCGGTTTCCAGGCTGAGAAGCTCCGAGACCTGCTCATGCATCAGGGGATCGAAAACCACGTAGTTGTCCGAGCCCATGGATTTGGCCCGGTGCAGGGCGGTATCCGCATCCCTGAAGATTTCTTCCGGGGTCTTATACTCCTGGGAAGGTACTACAATTCCCATGGAGCAGGAGGTATAGATTTCGTTACCGTTCAGAATAAAGGGATCCCGGAATTGGTCTTTTATTTTTTCCGCGCTCAGGGCGGCTTCTGCCAGATCCTCTGCTTCCAGGAGCAAACCGAAATCATCCCCTCCGAAATGGGCCACCGTATCCTTTCTTTTGACGCTGTTCTCCAGCCTTTGGGCCACCACGGAGATAAGCTCGTCTCCCTGATGGTGCCCCAGGCTGTCGTTGATCAGCTTGAACCGGTCCAGGTCCAGTAAAAGCACGGCAAAAAAGTTTTCCTGGTTCTCTTGCCAGGATTCGATGGTTTTGTTGAGGCGGTTCTTGAAGAGCTCGCTGTTGGGGAGTCCGGTTAAAGGGTTGTAAAAAGTGCGCTGTCTTAACTCGTCTTCCACCCTGCGCTTGTCCGTGAGATCGAATATGGAAACCACCAGGGCGCTCCATTCAGGCACGCTAGCCACTTTATTGTAAAGATGAAGCGTTTCGCGGTTCTTGGTGATCCCTAGCAACTCGTATTCGGTTGAGGCCTGGGCCGGATTGCTGATGTGTCCCTCCAGGTATTCCCGGCCTCGGGTGTAGTCGTCGGGATGGATGAAATCCATAAAATGCATCCTGCCCTCGATCTCTTCCCTGCTGTAGC
The DNA here is from genome assembly GCA_964577315.1 of uncultured Desulfovibrionales bacterium. Lineage (GTDB taxonomy): Bacteria > Desulfobacterota > Desulfovibrionia > Desulfovibrionales > Desulfonatronovibrionaceae > Desulfonatronospira. The sequence goes on along the minus strand of CAZNYT010000015.1, from coordinate 11,928 downwards.
CAGTGAGGTCGCAAAATTCCTTGTTGACCATGGACAACAGTCCGGTGCTGCTGTCCACCAGCAGCATAGCGCTCTTGGTGGCCTCGAAGATGGTGCGGTATTTTCTTTCGGACTCCTGGAGCTGCTGGGTGCGTTCTTCCACCAGATTCTCCAGGTCCTGGGTGTATTGCTTGATCTGCTTGGCTTGCCTGCGCAGAGTGAGGTGGGTATTTATCCGGGAAAGGAGCTCGGTCCGGTCAAAGGGTTTGTTTACAAAATCCATTCCCCCGGCTTCCAGGCCCTTGGCCTTGATCTTGGGATCATCCACTGCTGAGATGAAAATAACGGGGATGTCCCTGGTTTCCTGGGAAGACATGAGCTGTTCACAGACTTCTATCCCGTCCATGCCCTCCATCATGAGATCCAAAAGGATAAGATCCGTATCCTGGGAGGCCAGCTCCAGGGCTCGGTAGCCATCCTCGGCTTCCAGAACCTCGGCCCGGGAGGACAGGAACTTACGCAACATGGACCTGTTTATTTCCTCGTCGTCCACGACCAGTATTTGTGGTGTCTGTTCTTCCATAGTCATTAAAAATCGAATCCTATAATGGCTCGGGCGCGGCCAGGGTACGCCAATCCTGAAATGTTTTTACCTCTCGCCCGCTTCGCTAGAGGCACCCGGTTAAATACCCTAAAGGCTTGCCCGGTTAACCTTCTTCCGGTTAACTGGGGGATTCCGATTTAACCCGGCAGGCAGAGGACGCAGAGATAAGAGGGATTTTTCATTGCCCTGAGCCGGGGCATTGAAAAAGGCTCTCGCCCCTGCGGAGGAGATTGTTATTCATAGACACCGGCTCGGTGGATATGAATATTTACTGCTCCTCTCCCAAGCTCTGCTTGCCCAGTGAAACCGGGTTCCCTTTCAAGGGTGTTTCACCGGGGCGCCTCTAGGGCCGGCAGGCCCGGGCGTGAGATATTCTTTTCTTTACGTGACCTGTGACCACTTTAAGTGAAATGTGGTGAATAGATGCCTTGAATTTAGGATTAAGAGGTAACAAGATCGGGATCATTTTTCCACCTTAAATTTTTCCACCATGTTTTCCAAATCCTCGGCTAGCTGGGACAGGGACCTGGAGCTTTGCTTCAGGCTGCTGCTGCTTTCGTTTATGGAGTTGGAGGATTCGTTGAGCTGGGCAATATTCTGGGTCATGTCCTGGGTTACGCTGGAAGCCTGGGCCACGTTTTCGTTTACCTCTTGAATGCCGCCGGAAGCCTGGGACACGTTTTCTGCGATCTCTCGGGTAGCAGTGCTTTGCTCCTGCACAGAAGCGGCCACGTTGTCCACGAATTCGTTCACTTCCCGGATAACCTGCATAACCCTGTCTATCTCCTGGGTGGTTTCCCCGGTTGAGGATTGAATGTGCTCCACTTTCTGCTTGATCTCCTCTGTGGCCTGGGCGGTTTGGTTGGCCAGCTCCTTGATCTCATTGGCCACCACAGCGAATCCCTTTCCGGCTTCTCCGGCCCGGGCGGCCTCGATGGTTGCGTTAAGGGCCAGGAGGTTGGTCTGAGAGGAGATCTCAGTGATGGTTTGCGAGACCTTTCCGATTTCCTGGGCTGCCTCCTTGAGGCTGTCCACGCGCGAGGAAGCGCTTTGAGCCTGATCCACTGCCTTGTAGGTGATGTTACGGGCCTGATCCGCATTCCCGGAAATTTCCTGGATGGTGGAGCTCATCTCCTCTGCGGATGAGGCCACAGTGGAGACATTGGTAGAGGCCTCTTCCATGGCTGCGGCCACGGAGTTCATGTTGCTGCTCATCTCCTCGGAGGAAGTGGCCACGGTATTGGAGCGTCCGGCCATATCGTTGGATTCTTGGTCCAGTTTGGAGGAAATCTGGTCCAGCTCGCGGGCTGAATGCAAAAGATCCTGAGCCTTGTGCCCTACCTGGGAGAGCATTTGCCTTAAGTTCCTGCTCATCCCATCCATGTCGTTGATCATTTGTCCCAGTTCGTCCCGGCTCTCGCTTTGAATTTCACGGGTTAGATCCCCTTGGGCGATGTTGCGCAAGAAACTTCCAGCCTGGCGCAAAGGATTGATTATACTGGATTTTACCAGGTAAAGAACCGCGGCTCCGATAACTATCAAGATCCCGCCGGTCCACAAAGCCATGTATATCTGGGCCCTTTGCACTGCAGCATGGGTTTCCTCCAGAGAAGTCACGATCTCAAAGGCTCCGTGCACTTCGCCCACTTCCCAGCCTTCCTTGGTTCCTCCTATGGGATCTGTTTCCCCCTCAGGGGAGCCGTGGCAGGGCATGCAATGCTCGGTAAGCTGGATGGGCCGGAAATAGCGAATCTCTTCTTGGGTAATGATTACTTTTTCTTCTTGAAATTCTTCCTGGAAGCCTTCCAGTACCTCCCTTTCCACCGCATCCGGCTCATTGTCCGGATTGCGGGGGTTTATCTTGGGCACCCGGAAATCGTAACCGGCTTCTTCCGCATTTCTCTGGGCCACATCCAGGGCAGTGATAATGGGGACTGCTTCCAGCATTTCCTCTCTAGTCTCTAGTTCCTCCAAGGGGCGCATTATCCCCATGTCCAGCTTCTCAGCCTGATTTTCCCGGGCAGCTTCTGCCAGGAGGGTAATGGCCCGGCTGTTTTCCACAATGGATTCCCGGGCATTTTCCCGGATCTGGGTGATCTGCATGTAGGCGAAAACAAGGGCTATCACAATGGGTGCGGATAAAGAGATTGTTAGAACCTTCCACTTGATGCTTATGTTTTTCCAGGACATAGAATCTCCTGACGCGGGTAGAATTGAAAAGTTGAGGGATTATTTTGGTTTTTTGTTTCAAGCATACGTGCCCTGGGATATGAAAATCAGGTGCTCTTCTAGCATGCTTAGCGCCTCTAGGACCGGCAGGTCCGGGCGTGAGATAATTTTTTACGCGAAAAAACAGTTCAGTTTCCAAAATTAATCTTAAGCCGGATGAACCGTTATTTAAATTCTAGATAAAAAAAGGCTTATTGCCAAGTAGTAGAATAGTAAAGATTTGCAAATAATTTCGATTTGTACTATTAGCCCATTAAGCGGGATATAGGGCTGATCTATAAATAAATAAGGTGTTGATGAAGGCCAATGAATCACGTACAGGTGGCTTTGAGATACATGGGCAATAACAGCTGCTTAGACGGGAGTCTTTACCAAGGAGGGGTAAATGCAACAAGAACAGGGACAAGTATATATAACATTGGATAAAAATATTGTATCCTCCCAGGCTGAAGAGATCAAATCCGAGTTGAAGCAAGCCATAGCCCCGGAGACTCAATCCCTGGTCCTGGACTTGGACCAGGTGGAACAAGTGGATTCCATAGGTATGGGCATCCTGATAGCCACCTATAATTCCCTGCGCAAGGAAAACAAGGCATTCAAGCTGGTTAATGTCAGCGAGAACGTTTACGATTTGCTGCAGGTTATGCGCCTGAATCAACACTTCGAGATTCAAACTAAATCCGCTGGGGAATGATTGCCTGTTATGGGCGGGTGGCTAGTGGATAGCGCTGCTTATAGAATTAACCTCAAGCGTTAATAACTCCGCCTGGATTTAAATCGGAGGGAAAAGTGCCATGATGGATGATGAAACCCTGCAAATGTTTCTGGAGGAATCCAGAGAGCATCTGGAGAATATCGAGAACGACCTCTTGAGGATAGAGGAGGCAGGCGCGGACGTGGATGTGGACCTGGTAAACAAGGTTTTCCGGGCAGCGCATTCCATGAAGGGGGGAGCCGGCTTCCTGGGTCTGACCAACATCAAGGAGCTGGCCCACAAGATCGAGAATGTCCTGGACATGATTCGCAACGGCGAGGTTACCCCCAACCCCGAGATCGTGAATATCATTCTTTTGGCCTTTGATCGCTTGCGGGAAATGGTGGAGAATGTCCAGGACAGCCAGGACATGGACATATCGGATCACGTGGTGGCCTTGACCGGGATAACCTCTTCCACCCTGCCAGAAGAGGAAAAGGATACCCTGGTCCAAGAGGTTTCCATCCACAATCGCTCCGGCAAAGAGGTGTTCCGCATCTCGGAGCACGACTTCAAACAGTCCCTGAAAGGGGGCAAGTTCCTCTATCTCCTGGAATTTGATCTTATCCACGACGTGCACAGGAAAAACAAGACCCCATTGGATGTAATCAAGGATATGCAGTCCACAGGTAGCATCCTGGAGCTAACCATGGACCTGGAAACAGTGGGCACCCTGGATGATGATGCCTTTTCCAATCAAATACCGCTATTTATCTTATTCTCCACTATAATCGAGCCGGACATCATCAACACCTTGTTTGATATGCCCCAGGAGCGGATCGTTCAAATACCCGGGCCGGAGGAGGGCACTCAGGAAAGCGAGTCCCGGCCCGAGCCGGAAGCTGCAGAGGAGACGCCCCAAGAAGAACCCCCTGAACCGGAAGAGGAACAGGTCCAGGAAACCCCGCAGGAAGATCTGGAGAGCCAAGCACAGTCCCAGCCGGAGCCTGAATCCGCACCGCCCCCCTCCCAGGAGCCCGAGGAGGCCCCCAAAACAGATAAGCAGAAAGCCGAGCCGGACAAGGCTCAGTCCAAGCCGGCAGCGGACAAGAGCGCCCAGGCCTCATCCATGCCCGAGTCCCTGCGGGTGAATGTAAGCCTTCTGGAGAATCTCATGAATCTGGCCGGAGAGCTGGTGCTTAGCCGCAATCAGCTCATGCAGGCCATTTCCACCGGGGATGACCAGACCATGCAGGTGGCGGGTCAGCGCATTGATACCGTTACTTCCGAGCTGCAGGAAGCCATAATGCTTACCCGCATGCAGCCCGTAAGCAACGTGTTCAACAAGTTTCCCCGTGTGGTCCGGGATATGTCCCAGGAGCTGGGCAAGGATATCCAGCTGGTTATGGAGGGCAAGGAGGTGGAGCTGGACAAAACCATCATCGAGGGCTTGTCCGATCCCTTGACCCACCTGGTACGAAACTCCGCGGATCACGCCATAGAGAAACCGGATGAACGGTTGTCCAAAGGAAAACCCGCCCAGGGTACGATTACCCTCAAGGCCTTTCACGCGGCTGGCCAGGTCAATATCGAGATTATTGACGACGGCCGAGGCATACCTGTGGACAAGATTGCTGAAAAGGCCTTGAGCAGGGAATTGATCAGCGAAGAGCAGCTCAGGACCATGACGGACAAGGACAAGGCCCAGCTTATTTTCCTTCCGGGCCTTTCCACCGCGGATCAGATCACGGATGTTTCCGGGCGCGGCGTGGGCATGGACGTGGTCAAGAGCAACCTGGACCGCTTAGGTGGACAGGTGGACATTGATACCGAAAAGGACAAGGGTACCTCCATACGCATCAAGCTGCCCTTGACCCTGGCCATCATCCCCAGCCTGCTTATCTCGGTGCGCCAGGAGAAGTTCGCCATCCCCCAGATCAACGTGGACGAGCTGATCCAGATTCCGGCCCAGCAAGTCCCGGAAAAAATAGAGATGGTAGGGGACGCCCAGGTTCTTATCTTGCGCGGGGAGCTAATCCCCCTGGTGGGCTTGGCTGAGCTTATGGATCTGGACCGGATCCACGCCGGGAAGAAGTCCCGTGTTCTGCTCGATGCCCCATCCCAGGATTCGGAGGCAGGCCAGGCTTCATCCCAAGGGGACTCCGGGGAGCAGAAAAGCATGGTCCAGGAAAGCAAGCAGACTATTTCCGGGCAGGAACACGTGGATATCGTGGTGGTGCATTCCGGTGCTTTCAAGTACGGCCTGGTGGTGGATGAGCTGCACGATTCCGTGGAAATCGTGGTCAAGCCCTTGGGAAGACATCTCAAGGGCTGCGAGGGATATGCCGGGGCAACCATCATGGGGGACGGCAACGTGGCCCTGATTTTGGACGTGGTGGGCCTGGCCAGGCTGGCGGAGCTCTCCTCCATGGCAGGAACGGAAAAGGCCAAGGAGGTGGCCCGGGAAGAAGGAGAAAAGAAGACGGACATGCACTCCTTGTTCTTGTTCAACAACGGCCCCAAGGAGCACTGCGCCGTGCCCCTGGACCTGGTGGCCCGGGTGGAGCAGATCCGGGCCGAGGATATCGAGGTGACCGGTGGCAAGAAGGTTGTTCAGTACCGCGGCGGGGTGCTGCCGGTTTTTGCCCTGCACGAGGCAGCCAATGTGGAACATTTGCAGCTGGAGGGAGACCTGATAGTGATCGTATTCTACATGGCCGGTCACGAGATCGGGCTCTTGGCTTCCCCTCCGGTGGATGCAGTTGAGATAGAGGTCAGCATAGACGATTTTACCCTGAGGCAGACCGGTATATCCGGATCCGCAATTATAAATGGGTATACCACCCTGATTGTGGATATTTACGAGCTGATGGAAACCCTGAACCCGCACTGGTTCGCTAATAGAGAGGTGGCGACCAGCGCGGAGATGGGCGGGAGCAAGATTTTGCTGGTGGAAGATTCGGATTTCTTCCGCAACCAGGTCAAGAAATTCATCCAGGACGAGGGCTACCAGGTAATTGCTGCCGAGGACGGGGAAGTGGCCTGGCAATACCTACAGGATCACCCCCACGAGGTGCAACTGGTGGTCACGGACCTGGAAATGCCCAACATGGACGGATTCGAGCTTACCGAGCAAATAAAAGGAGATGCCCGCTTTGCGCATCTGCCGGTTCTGGCCCTGACTTCCTTGGCTGGGGAGGAGGACGTGGCCAAGGGCAAGCAAGTGGGCATAGACGATTACCAGATAAAGCTGGACAAGGAAAAGCTTTTGCAGAGCATATTCAATTTTTTAAGTAAAAAAGCAGCCTAATTTCTGGAGGATGGAATGAAGAACATCAAGTTGAGTGTCAAGCTTATCGGCGGATTCTTGATTGTGGCGGCAATCACCCTGTTGGTGGGTTTGGTGGGTTGGAGGGGAGCCATCAATCTAGGTGGACATATTGATGAAGTGGGCGAGGTGCGCCTGCCCAGCGTGGAAAGCCTTTTGCGCACCGAGCTGGCCCTTCAGGACGCCTTGAGTTCGCAGCGCATGTTGATGACAGTGGATCTGGATATGCAGGAAAGACAAGAGGTAATGGCAGACTTTCAAAATAGCGTTGAATACCTGCACGAGAACTGGGAGTTTTTTACCACCCTTCCGGCTACAGAAGAAGAGGTGCGGCTCTCGGAGGAGTTTGAGCAGCAGCTTTCCCAATGGGAAAATCTGAATCAGGAGTGGGAGGAGCTTACCCGGGAGTATGAACAAACCGAGATCCTGGATCCCGGGGAGTTGGAATCCAATATCCGGCTCTTCCGCGGGGATCATTATCAGGCTGAAGTACGGGTGGGCAACCACATATTCCGGGGCGAGACATTCGAGGGCGGAGACGATCCCGAGGCCTGCAACTTCGGGCAATGGTTGATGGAGTCGGATTTTGAAAACGAGGAGCTAGTGGAGATCCTGAGAAGGATGCAAGCCCCGCACAACGCCTTTCACGAGGCGGTGGGAGATATCCAGGATGCCCTGGCAGCAGGGAACCTGGACGAGGCTGAGAGGTTGTATCTCCAAGAGATGCAGCCCGCTTCGGATCAGGTTTTTGAACATTTTGACCAGTTGCGGGATTTTGCAGAAGATGCCCTGCAAACCCGGCAAGATATGCTGGATCTGGTGGTAGGCCCCTTGGAGCAGGAAGCAGCTGAGGCAGAACATATTCTGGAGGAGCTTTTAGCTATCAACTCGGAAATCGCTGAGGCTGCAGTGGCAGAAGCAGAGGAGGACGCAGGAGAAGCCCAGTGGCTGATGGTTGCAGGCATGGTCCTGGGTACCGTGATAGCAGTAGGTTTGGGAGTAGTGCTCACCGTTACCATTACCCGGCCCATTTTCAGGGGAGTGAACTTTGCCCAGCAAATGGCCCAGGGGGATTTGTCCCAGAAGCTGGATATCCACCAGAAGGACGAGGTAGGCATGCTGGCCAATGCCCTGAACGAGATGGCTGAGAGTCTGCGCAAAATGTTCGGGGAGATTAGCAGCGGGGTGGAAACCCTGTCATCTTCGTCCACGGAGCTAAACTCCATCTCCAGCGACATGTCCGGGCGCGCAGATGCTACTGCTAACAAGGCCAACTCGGTGGCTACAGCCGCGGAGGAGATGAGCGCCAACATGAATTCCGTGGCCTCGGCCATGGAGCAGGCCTCCACCAACGTGAACACCGTGGCCACCTCCTCGGAGGAGATGAGCGCCACTATTTCCGAGATCGCTCAGAACACGGAAAAGGCCAAGGATATAACCTCCAACGCTGTGGATAAATCCAAGCAGAGCTCCCAGCGGGTGGATGAATTGGGCAATGCAGCCCAGGAGATCAGCAAGGTAACCGAGACTATTACTGCGATTTCCTCCCAGACCAATCTCCTGGCCCTGAACGCTACCATTGAGGCGGCCCGGGCCGGAGAGGCCGGCAAGGGATTCGCTGTGGTGGCCAACGAGATCAAGGAGTTGGCCCAGCAGACCTCCAAGGCCACGGACGAGATCAAGGAGAAGATCGATAGCATTCAAAACGCTACCGGCATGACAGTGAACGAGATCCAGGAGATCAGCCAGATCATTAGCGATATCGATTCCATTATCGCTACCATCGCGGCTTCTGTGGAGGAGCAGAACACAGCCACCAAGGAGATAGCCGAGAACGTGAGCCAGGCCTCCCAGGGCATTCAGGAGGTGAACGAGAACGTGTCCCAGACCTCCAGCGTGGCCGGGGACGTGGCCCGGGATATCTCCGAGGTGAACACGGACGCCAGCGAGATGAGCAACTCCAGCGCTCAGGTGCAGCAGAGCTCAGATGAGCTCTCCCAGCTGGCGGAACGGCTCAAGGAGCTGGTGAGCAGATTCAAGGTCTAGTTACCGGGAAAAAAGGAACCTAAAAAAAGGGAAGGCCGCAGCAGGCCTTCCCTTTTTGCGTTTTTAGCATCGGCAAGGGGTTAATTACTGCCCAGACCGTAGAAATCCTTGTACCACCGAACAAATTCGGAGATACCCTGTTCAATCGAGGTTTGGGGCTTGTAGCCCAGATCCTGGACCAGGTCCTGGACGTCGGCATAGGTGCTGGGCACGTCCCCGGGCTGTAGGGGAAGGTAGTTCTTCCTGGCCTCCTTGCCCAGCTCCTTTTCCAGAGCCCGGATGAAATCCATGAGTTGGACCGGGTTGTTGTTGCCGATGTTGTATAATTTGTATGGGGCCGGGGAGGTGGACGGATCCGGATTGTATGGGTCCCAGTCCGGATTGCCAGGGGGCGGGTTGTCCAGGACCCGGATCACGCCTTCCACGATATCGTCTATATAGGTGAAATCCCGCTGCATCCGGCCGTAGTTGAAAACGTCTATGGGCCTGTCCTCCAGGATGGCCTGGGTGAACATGAAAAGGGCCATATCCGGTCTGCCCCAGGGGCCGTAAACCGTGAAGAACCTGAGGCCGGTGCAGGGCAGCCCGTAAAGATGGGCGTAAGTGTGGCTCATGAGCTCGTTGCTCTTTTTGGTGGCGGCGTACAAGCTGATGGGATGATCCACGTTGTGGTGGGTGGAAAAGGGCTGGGACTCGTTCAGCCCGTATACGCTGGAGCTGCTGGCGAGTACCAGGTGCTGGACCTGGTTATGGCGGCAGCACTCCAAAAGATTGATATAGCCCACCAGGTTGGAATCCACGTAAGCATAGGGATTGGTCAGGCTGTAACGGACCCCAGCCTGGGCCGCCAAATGACAGACCATGTCGAATCCCTGTTCCTGGAAAAGTTTTTGCAGTCCTTCACGGTCTTCCAGGTTCAGGCGAATAAAGCCAAGATTAGGGTATGTACCGGACCATAGCAGGCGACCGTATTCATAGGGACCGGTGAACCCGGATTCTTCCAGCCTGCCGTATTTGACCCGCACATCGTAGTAGTCGTTGATGTTGTCCAGTCCCACGACTTGGGTTCCGCGCCGGGCCAGGACCTGGGCCAGCTTGAATCCAATGAACCCGGCTGTGCCAGTGACCAGTACTTTCATTTTTCCCCCTGGTTTTAAGGTTTTGGTAATGGTTGATGGCAACTTGCTTTTGACTTCTTGGGGTAGCTGCGCTAGAAATAAGGTTTATATTTCTTGAATTCACTGTTAGCAAGCCTAGATGCCACAGCAAAATTTTTTTTGCAGTGGCAGGAGTCAATGATATTTTATAAGTTTCGCTGTAGTTAGGCAATAAAGGATCTGGAGGCATGGGGATGCTTTGTCCGCTTAAAGGCTTGATCTTAAAACGTAAACCAGGTGGCCAGGGCCAAGCGTTTGGTGAGCCCGGAGATACTTTTCAAGGGAGTGCTGCATGAGCGATTTTGAAACGGTTATAGGCTTGGAGGTACACGCCCAACTAAAGACCCTTTCCAAGATATTCTGTTCCTGCTCCACCCGCTTTGGGGATGAACCCAACTCCAACACCTGCCCGGTATGCACCGGCATGCCCGGAGTGCTCCCGGTTTTGAACAAGAGGGCAGTGGAGTACGCGATCCAGATGGCCTTGGCAGTGGATTGCCAGGTAAGGGGAAGGTCCGTTTTTGCCCGGAAAAACTACTTTTATCCGGATTTGCCCAAGGGGTACCAGATTTCCCAGTATGAAACCCCGCTTGCAGAGCACGGCCACCTCACCATCCTGGTCCAGGACCAGGAAAAGGATGTCGGGATTACCAGGATCCACATGGAGGAGGACGCAGGCAAATCCATACATTCGTCTTGGGAAGGAGTGAGCTACGTGGACCTTAACCGTACCGGAGTTCCTCTTCTGGAAATCGTTTCCGAACCGGATATACGCAGCCCCGGGGAAGCCGCAGCCTATCTCAAGGCCCTGCGCGATATCCTGCGTTACCTGAATATCTCGGACGGAAACATGGAAGAGGGCAGCTTCCGCTGCGATGCCAACGTGTCCGTTCGCCCCAAGGGAGGGGATAAGTACGGCACCCGCACGGAAATCAAGAACCTAAACTCCTTTCGCAATGTTCAGAAGGCCTTGGAATACGAAGTATCCAGGCATGTGGACCTGCTTATGGATAAGGAGGAGGTGGTCCAGGAGACCCGGCTTTTTGATCCGGATCAAGGAGTGACCAAGTCCATGCGGGGCAAAGAAGAGGCTCACGACTACCGCTATTTCCCGGATCCGGACCTGGTTCCCCTGGAGGTGGATCCGGAGTGGGCCCAGTCACTCCGGGAAGCACTTCCCGAACTTCCCATAGCCAAGCTGAACCGGTTTATACGGGATTATTCCCTGCCCCTGGAGGACGTTCGGGTGCTGACCGGGGAAAGAGATCTGGCAGATTTTTTCGAGGAGAGCGTGCGGCAATACCACGAGCCCAAAAAGATTGCCAACTGGATGCTGTCCGAGCTGTTAAGGGAGTTGAACCAGGCGGATATCCCGGTTTCCCAGGCCCGGATACAGCCGGGGCATTTGGCGGAGCTGGTCCGACTGGTGGAGGAGGAGACCATAAGCGGCAAGATAGCCAAGGATATTTTTCCGGAGATCTTCGCGCAGGGCCAAAGCCCGGAGCAGCTTGTACGGGACAGGGGGCTGGCACAGATTTCCGATTCCCAGGCCCTGGAGGGCGTGGTGGACGAGGTGATTTCCGAGAATCCGGACGAGGTCCGGAAATACCAGGGCGGACGCACCAAGCTTATGAGCTTTTTCGTGGGCCAGGTGATGAAGAAGACTAAGGGACAGGCCAATCCAAGCCTGGTCAATCAGATACTTCAGGACAAGTTGGGCTGAGCCGATGACGATAGTCAGTAGTACAACGAAACTTATTGTCCAGAGGTCCGAGAATTCTGCAAACAGGCCGTAAAAACTCGCTCCAAGGCAGCGTATATCAAAATCTATATTTCTGAGTTCCCTGATTTCAGGAAGTGCTTGAATAGGGACCGTGAGCTTTTTATAGGC
>CAZNYT010000014.1:15702-41936 GCA_964577315.1 uncultured Desulfovibrionales bacterium | reverse complement strand
GCAAAGGGTTGCTAATAACGAGGATAAAGACCATCTTGAATGTAAATTAATTAATACTATGCACTTTCTTGGGATAAGCGCAAAATGGAGGCTTTTGCTTTAATCTTATTCCGCGTTCTTAGTGCGGTCCGGCTTCCCCCATAAGCCTCGCCAAGAAAATCGGTGAGCCTCCCGGCAAATGCACGCAAAAAGATCCGGTGAATAGTTTGGTTAAAACGTGGTGAATAGTTGCAAAAAATGAACAAATAAAGTGTTTTCCCTTACAGCCATCCCCTACTTCTAACTACTCTTTATCCGCCCAGCAGGCAAGATCAAATCCCACTTCGCACACAAACGGTGCAAAAATATCTCCACCCCTTGACATTTGGGCCAAAATTGCGCATAAAAAAGGGTGTATCGAGCGGGTGTAACTCAGCTGGTAGAGTACAAGCTTCCCAAGCTTGCTGTCGCGGGTTCGAGCCCCGTCACCCGCTCCACTCCAAGCATATTTAAACGTTTTAAACGTTTGGCGGGGTGGACCTAGTGGTCCACTTTTTTTTTGATGCCTCACACTACAGCCAAAATTGCTTAGAAAGGTCAAATTGCTTCAGGATCTTAACAAGAACTTGTTGCCAGATAAAGATCCTGTCTACAGAGCAGGTATCAATTTTTTGTGTAGTACTAAGCCGGTAACATGGAATACCAGGAAATAAAAGCCAGAATCCAGGAACTGGTACGAACCAATTGCAAGATCATGGGAGTAACCCCCTGGGGATTGGAGTTCGCTCCGGGAGCCGGCAAGAAAAGGGGCGTGCTCCGGATTTACATCGATGCCCCGGGCGGGGTGAGCGTGGAGCAATGCGCCGAGCTCAGCAGGCAGCTAAGCGTGGTCCTGGACGTGGAGGACATCATCCCTGGGGCGTACAACCTGGAGGTTTCCTCCCCGGGACTATACCGGAGCTTTTTTGAGCCCCAGCAGATGCAGGACTATACCGGGGAAAAGGTAAAAATCGCCCTGAAACAGGCCAAACAGGGACGCAAGAACTTCACCGGCACCCTGCACGAGGTCCGGGACCAGGTGATCAGCATCCGCTCCCAGGACTCGGAAGACATCTGGAGCTTTGACTGGGACGAAATAAACAAGGCCAAGCTTTCGGAATAGCCAGGAAATTACCTATATAGCAACTAATCACCCGGTCTTTGGGCGTGTTTTTACCGGGAGGCGCGGCGCGCAATAAGATCCCGTGAATAGTTGCCCTACATCAATATTATGGAGGAAGGCCATGAGCCTGGAACTTAAGAAAATGATCGACCAGATCAGCAAAGACAAGGGTATTGACAGGGACATGCTCGTGGATACCCTGGAAGAGGCGGTTCGCTCTTCCGTATACAAGAAATACGGCCACAACATGGACATCGAGGTCAGTTTCAACGAGGACACCGGGGAAATGGAGGTGTACCACTTCAAGGTGGTTGTGGACGAGATCGGAGATCCAGACAACGAGATCCTGTTGGAGGAAGCCAGAGAGCACGATCCCAACATCCAGGTGGAGGACGAGCTGGGTTTTACCTTGAACGTCCAGAACCTGGGCCGCATCGCAGCCCAATCCGCCAAGCAGGTCCTTATGCAGAAGATGCGCGATGCGGAACAGGAGATCATATACGAGGAGTACAAGGACCGTATCGGGGAGGTCATAAGCGGCATAGTGCAGCGCAGGGACCGGGCCGGATGGATAATCAACCTGGGCCGTACCGAGGCCCTGCTCCCCAAGGAGGAACAGATCCCCAAGGAAAAGTTCAATCGCGGGGACCGAGTGGAAGGCTATATAATAGATGTGCGCAAGGAAAGCCGCACCCCGCAGATAATCATTTCCAGATCCCATCCGGAGTACCTGGCCAGCTTGTTTCGGCGCGAAGTCCCTGAAATCGGAGACGGGACCATTAAAATCATGAACGTGGTCCGGGATCCGGGCAGGCGGGCCAAGGTCGCGGTCACCACCAAGGACCTGGACGTGGACCCTGTGGGCGCCTGCGTCGGGGTTAGGGGATCGCGCATCCACAATATCGTCCAGGAGCTCAAGGGAGAGCGCATAGATATAGTGATCTGGAGCCCGGATATAGTGACCTACGCTGCCAACGCCCTGTCCCCGGCCAGAATCACCAGGATCACCGTGGACGAGGAGGAAAAGGCCCTGGAGGTAGTGGTCCCGGACGACCAGCTCACCCCGGCCATCGGGCAGAGGGGCCAGAACGTAAAGCTCTCCTCCAACCTCTTGGGCTGGAAAATCGACGTTTACACCGAGTCCAGGTACAATCACCTCCACGAGCAGCAGCAGGTCATGGAACAGCTGGCCAGTGCAGTGGATATGGCAGTGAGCGATTTAACCCAGCAGGGTTATGAAACCCTGGATCACATAGTTCAGTCCACGGACGAGGAGCTCAAGGAAAATCTAGGTTTAACCGATGAAAACCTGGACGACTTGAAAGGGGCCATCAACTTCCTGGGGCTGCAAAATTTGAAGCTTACCGGGAACGAGCCCCTGCTCAGGGGACACATTCCCCAGGGCCAGACCCTGGAAGCTGGTGAGCAGCCCGCTGCCTCCGGGCACAATCCCGAGGAAGAAGGGTAATATCTCCAGGATCAGTCCCAAGAGGGGTTTTTGTTTTATTTCACCTGAGTATCAGGACAGTTAAAGGTTATCCGTTAATTGTGAACAGTTTAAGAAAAAAACTTTATGATTTCAGCTAGGTATAGCATAAATGCTTCTGGGTAGTCCCCGTGCCACATGCATAGCGCTAAACAAATACCTTTAACCATTAACTGAAAACGGATAACTTTTAACTCTCAAGCTGGTATGAAAAGAGATAGAGCCAAGCACGTCCCTATGCGGACATGCGTTATATGCCGAACCAAGAAACCCAAAAGCGAGCTGTTGCGCTTTACCTGTCCCGGGGACCGGACTGAATCCCTGGTGCCGGATCCAAAACACACCAGATCCGGCCGGGGTTTTTATACTTGCAATAATACTGTTTGCTCCGGCAAAATAACCAAATACAAGGGCTGGAAGCATAAGTGCAAGAGAGGGAGTTATAATGGCCACTAAAATGAGAGTAAGAGACATGTCCCAGGAGCTGGGGATCAGCAACAAGGAATTGATCCAGCTTTTACGGGATCTTAACATACCTGTGAAAAGCCACATGAGCGGCTTGACCGAAGAACAGGTGCAAATGGTCCGGGAAAAACATTCCCACAGTGCGGAGCAGAGCGTAACTGAAACCAGGGCCAAAACCGGAGTAGTGGTCAGAAGGAAACGCAAGCCCAAGTTGCAACCCGAGGCAGAAAGTGCTCCAGCCGGGGAGCAGCCCTCCCAGGAAAGGGAAAGTGCCCCGGAAAGTGAAGCAAAGGCCCAAGAGACTGCCCCTGTCCAGGATGAAACCTCCCCTGGCACGCAAGAAGCCGTCCAAGCCCAGGAGCCCAGCCCGGAAAAAGAAGCCCCCAAGCCCAAGTCCAAAAAGCCCCGGGGTCCCAAAAAATCCCCGAAGCCTGAACCCAAGGTCAAGGTGATCTCCAAGCCAGAACCAGAAGCTGAACCCGTAGTCCAGCCCGAAGAGCCGGTTGTGCCGGAGTCCGAACCCACAGAGGCAGAGCCTGTTCAGTTCAAGGAGGAAGCCAAGGAGGACAAGGAGTCCGGGGAGTCCAAGAAGAAGCGCAAGAAGAAAAAGGAAAAAACAGACAAGCGGGTGGTGGAGTTCCAGGACAAGCAGTCCGAGGAAACCGCAGACAAGCAGCCCAAGGGAAGTTTCAAAAAGCAAAAAACCGCCCCTGTCCAGGACAAGACAGGTGGCAAATTCAAGCCCGGCAAGCCCAAAAGGCAGCAAAAGCCGGAGCAGCCGGCGCCTGAACCCGCGCCTGCAGCTACCACCCAGCCCACCAAGGCCGCCAAGAAGAAAATCAAGATCGACGAGGCCATCCGGGTGGCGGATCTGGCCAAACAGATGGGCATCAAGTCCCAGGATCTCATCAAGACCCTTTTGGGCCTGGGGATCATGGCCACCATCAACCAGTCCATAGACCTGGAAACCGCCTCTGTGGTGGCTGCGGAATACGGCTACGAGGTGGAAAAGACCGGTTTTTCCGAAGACGCCTTTATCATGCCCCGCGAGGAGGACAAGCCCGAAGATCTCTTGCCCAGGCCGCCGGTGGTGACCATCATGGGACACGTGGACCACGGCAAGACCTTGCTCCTGGACAAGATCCGCAAGTCCAAGGTCGCCTCCGGGGAGATAGGCGGGATCACCCAGCACATCGGGGCCTACTACGTTAACTCCCCCAGGGGAGACCTGGTTTTCCTGGACACCCCTGGCCACGAGGCATTTACAGCCATGCGGGCCCGCGGGGCACACGTCACAGACATTGTTATCCTGGTGGTAGCAGCCGATGACGGGGTGATGGATCAGACCCGGGAAGCGGTGAACCACTCCAAGGCCGCCGGGGTTCCCATAGTGGTGGCGGTGAACAAAATCGACAAGGAAGGCTCGGATCCGGACCGCGTAAAGCGCGAGCTGGCTGAGCTTGGTCTTTTGCCCGAGGATTGGGGAGGGGACACCATCTTCACCCATGTTTCCGCCAAGGAAGAAACCGGCATAGACGAGCTTTTGGAAATGGCCCTGCTCCAGGCCGAGGTGCTGGAGCTCAAGTCCAATCCCAACAAGCAGGCCATCGGACACATAGTGGAGGCCAAGCTGGACAAGGGGCGCGGGCCCGTGGGCACGGTCCTGGTCCAGGAGGGAACCCTGAAGCACGGGGACGCCTTTGTATGCGGGATCCACCACGGCAAGGCCCGGGCCCTGTTCAACGACAAGGGCCAAAAGATAGACAAGGCCGGCCCGGCAGTGCCCGCGGAGATCCAGGGGTTTGAAGGTGTGCCCGATGCAGGGGACGAATTCGTGGTGGTCCAGGATGAAAAGGTAGCCCGGCGCATTGCAGAATCCAGGAAAACCAAGCAAAGGGAAAAGGAGCTGGCCAAGGAATCCAAGATCACCCTGGAAAGCTTTTTGGCTTCCAAGGCCGAAGGCGAGGTCCACCACTTGAACCTGGTTCTCAAGGCAGACGTGCAGGGCTCTTTGGAAGCCATCATCGAGGCGGTAAACAAGCTGTCCACGGACGCGGTCAAGGTTAACATCATCCACTCCGGGGCAGGGGCCATAACCGAAACCGACATCATGCTGGCCTCCGCTTCCTCTGCCATTATCATCGGATTTAACGTGCGCCCCACTTCCAGGATCAAGGATATAGCAGAAAGAGAGAGCGTGGATATCCGGTTCTACGACATCATCTACAACCTGGTGAACGACATCAAGGACGCCATGACCGGGATGCTCTCCCCTATCATCAAGGAGCAGTACCTGGGTCAGGCCGAAGTCCAGCAAACTTTCAGCGTTCCCAAGGTGGGTACTGTAGCCGGATGCAAGGTCCTGGACGGCAAACTGGTGCGCAACGGCAAGGCCCGCCTCCTTCGAGACGGGGTGGTTACCTACACCGGCAAGCTCTCCTCCCTGAAAAGATTCAAGGAGGATGCCAAGGAGGTGGCCAAGGGATATGAATGCGGAGTGGGCCTGGAAAAATTCAACGACATAAAGGTGGGAGACATCATCGAAGCCTTCCAGGAGGTGGAAGAGAAACCCACCCTGTAACCTCTATTAGCCCATGATTATTGGAACTCTATATCTCAATATTCGTTTGCACGGCGTTGATTCCCTCAAGGCCAAGAGAAAGATCAGCAACAGCCTGAAACAGAAAGTAAAAAACAAGTTCAACCTGGCCGTGGCAGAGATAGGCTCGGAAAACAGCCTGGACTACCTGGAAATCGGGATGGTCACCCTGGCCAACGACAAGATCCGGGTGGAGGAAGTGCTGAACAAGGCCCTGGGAATGGTGGAATCCAATTCCACTGACGATCTCGTGGACGTTAAAATCGAGGTGTTTTAAGAACATGCAACCGGCAACATCCAGAAGAGCCACCAGGATGGCGGACAGCATAATGCGCGAGCTGGGCAGGATCATTCTCGAGGAAGCCCAGGATCCCCGCCTGGACCTGGTAACTATTACCGGGGTGCGCATGAACAAGGACTTGAGCATTGCCCTGGTCCTGTACACCCATTACCAGGGTCATTCCCAGGAACTGGAACAGGCCCTGAGCAGCGCCCGGGGGTTTTTCAGGTCCAGCCTGGGGCACCACCTCAAGATGCGCTACGTCCCGGAGCTACGCTTTGAATGGGACAATTACCTGGAGGACATGATCTATGATTCCGGTTCCCAGTAATGTGCTCCGTACCCTGCAGCAGGGAGACAATTTCCTGATTACTTCCCACGTGAGACCGGACGGGGACTCCATAGGATCCATGGCCGCTTTGGGCCATATACTGCAAAAACTGGGCAAGAACTTTTGCCTGTACAATGAAAGCGGGCTGCCGGAAAGATATGCCTGGCTAAATATGCCCGCAGGTCTGCAGACCGATTTCCCGGGAAACAGCTGGGACTGGATCATTGTTCTGGACAGCGGAAATATTACCCGTCCCGGGGATCATATTGTTGAGCTTAGCCAGGACACACCCATCATCAACATTGACCACCATCCGGGCAACCCGGAATTCGGGAGAGTGAACTGGGTGGATCCGGGGGCCTCCTCGGTTGGCGAGATGGTAGCCGGGCTGGCCCTGGAGCTGGGAGTAGGGCTGAACGGTTCCCTGGGCCAGGGAATATATCTGGCCATGGTCTCGGATACAGGCTTTTTCAGCTTCGGCAATACCACGCCCGGGGTCCTGGAGCTCTCTGCCAGGCTGATCCGGGAGGGACTGGATCCGGCGGAGATCAATCCCAAGATCACCAACCAGTGGAGCATCCCCCGCATCTATCTGCAGGGCCGGGCCCTGCAGCAGGCGGAGTTCCTGGACCAGGGCCGGATAGCCTTGACCTCGGTCTCCAGGGAGATGTTTCAGCAGACCGGTGCCGGTCCCGAGGACTGCGAAGGCCTGGTGAATATGCTTTTAAAGGTTCACGGCGTACGGGTGGCAGCCGCCCTGCGCGAGGACGAGCCGGGCCATATCAAGCTAAGCCTGCGCTCGGCAGATACGGACGATGTGCAGCGCATCGCTGAAGATCTGGGGGGCGGGGGACATAAGAACGCTGCAGGCGGTCTTATCAAGGCCTCCCTGGAACAGGCCAGGGAGATGGTTCTCCAGGCCTGCCGCAGATACATGGAATAATACACTTTACGTACGGTTTTAAATACACGTTAACTATGCCCAAGCCCAAAACCACCACCCCCAGCGGGGTTATAATACTGGATAAGCCGCGCGGGCCAACTTCCACCGCATGCTTGAACCGGATCAAGTCCAGGTTCAAACTGAAAAAAATCGGGCACGCCGGCACCCTGGATCCTATAGCCCGGGGCATACTGGTGGTACTTCTGGGACAGGCCACCAAGCTGTCCTCGTATTTCACCGAGGGAGCCAAGACCTATTACGGGACCATTCGCCTGGGACTGAGCACGGATACATACGACACCCAGGGCACGGTCCTGGAGAGGGGAGACTACTCCGGGCTGTCCCGGGAGATTATAGGCCAGGAAATCGAGTCCTGGACAGAGCTCAAGGAACAAAGCGTACCTCCCATGTCCGCTGCGAAACATCAGGGCAAGCCCTTGTACGCCCTGAGCAGGGCTGGACAAGAGGTCCCTCATAAGACTAAAAGGATAGTTATCCACCAAGCGGAAGCCCTGAATATAGAGCCGCCGGAGGTGGAATTCCGGATAACCTGCAGCTCGGGCACCTACGTACGGTCCCTGGCCCACAGCCTGGGGACGCGCCTGGGGTGCCACGCGGTGCTTGCGGATCTGGTCCGGGAATATAGCCATCCCTTTGGCCTGGAACAGGCAGTGGAACTGGACACTCTGCTGGACAGCCAAAACTGGGAACAACATGTTTGTCCCATTCCCCGGGCTTTGGCTCAAGCCAAACCGTGGCCCCAGTTGGTTGTAAGCCGGGAGCTGGCCCGCATGATAAGAAACGGGCAACCTGTGTCCACCCATCTTCTGCCGGAATACCAGCCCCGAGAAGAGGAAATGGCCCTGCTTCTCACCCAGGAGCACTCCCCTCTGGCCCTGGTCCAGGCCCAAAAATGGGAAGGACGGTTGGTGTGGTCCATAATCAGGGGATTATGGGCGTAATGATTTGTTAACCATCAATTCTAGGAGGAAATAGCTGTGGTTATGCATCAAGAGGACAAATCCAAGATTATTGAGAAATTCAAACAGCACGAAAAAGACACCGGTTCGCCCGAGGTCCAGATCGCTCTGCTCACCGAGCGCATCAAGTACCTCACGGAACACTTTAAACAGCACCACAAGGACTTTCATTCCCGAACTGGTTTGTTAAAGCTGGTAGGACAGAGGAGAAAGCTCCTGGACTATTTGAAGCGCAAGGATATTGGCCGCTACCGGAGGCTCATCTCCAGCTTGGGCCTCAGGAAATAAGGCTGTACCCGGGGAATAGACCCCAAAACCTTGATACTTAAAAAGCCTGAAGCCACTTTCTTGCCCTTGCGGGGCTTGTCCGGGTAAGGCCAGAACAATTGCCTTGCCGGGACAAGCATTTTTTGCCGTTACTTGCAGAGGCCAACGCAGACATAAAGACCCAGTTCAGCCTCGCTATAACAAGATGGCTTCCAGCAGAGGACTGCGGCGAATGAAAGCAGGCATGAATTCGGCAAGAATTCTTGGTGCAGCTATAACACGCTAATCTACAACCAAGCCTGAGAGGATCTAGAAACATATGCTCAAAGAATTCACAACCACCCAAGTCAACACCACGGCCGGAGATTGCGAGATTTCCTTTGAAACCGGAAGGATGGCCAACCAGGCCCACGGCTCAGTTCTGGTTCAAAGCGGGGGAACTATTGTCCTGGTTACCGCGGTAACCCAGACCCCCCAGGATAAACCCGGATTTTTCCCGCTGGTGGTGAATTACCAGGAAATGTCCTATGCAGCGGGCAGAATACCCGGGGGATATTTCCGGAGGGAAATCGGCAGACCCAGCGAACGCGAAACCCTGGTCTCCAGGCTCATAGATCGCCCCATCCGGCCTCTTTTTCCTGAAAACTTCAGGGACGAAGTCCAGATCATAGCCACGGTTCTTTCCGCGGATCCCCAGAACGATCCGGATGTCCTGGCCATAAGCGGGGCCTCAGCTGCCCTGCACACCTCCAAGATCCCCTTCTTTGGCCCCCTGGCCGGAGCCAGGATAGGGTATATCGACGGCGAGTTCATCCTGAATCCCAGCGAGAAACTTCTGGATCAGAGCGATTTGGACTTGATAGTGGCATCCACTCGGGACGGGGTGGTCATGGTGGAAGGCGTGGCAGACTTTCTTTCGGAAAAAATCATCTCCCAGGCCATAGACTGGGCCCATGAGAAGGTAGCCCCGATCCTGGACATCCAGGACCAGCTCCGGGAAAAAACCGGGCAGGAGAAGATGGAGGTACCCACTGATCCCCAAAAAGATCCGGAACTGGAACGTATGGTCCAGGAGCTGGCTTCTGAGGATCTCAGCCGGGCCCTGAACACCCCGGAAAAGATGGAGCGCAGGGAAGCCAAGGATGCGGTCAAGACCAGGGTGCAAGAGGAGGTTGTCCGGCAGCTGGACCAGGACTCCGAGAGGATAAACCGCTTCAGCGAGGTATTTGAGGACCTGGAAAAAAGGATCATGCGCGAGCAGGTCAGCTCCCAAAAAACCCGGATCGATGGCCGCGATCTGCGCACAGTCCGCCCCTTGGGCATAGAAGTAGGCCTTTTGCCCCGGACCCACGGCTCCGCACTGTTTTCCCGGGGGGAGACCTCTGCCCTGTGTATAGCTACCCTGGGCAGCTCCTCGGATATTCAACACATAGAGACCCTGACCGGAGACAGTAGCAAGAGCTTTATGCTGCACTACAACTTCCCGCCCTACTGCGTGGGGGAAGTCAAGTTCATGCGCGGCCCGTCCAGGCGGGAAATCGGGCACGGGGTACTGGCGGAAAAGGCCTTGCACCCAGTGCTGCCCTCTTCCGAGGACTTCCCGTTCACCATCAGGCTGGTTTCGGAAATCATGGACAGCAACGGCTCTTCCTCCATGGCCACGGTTTGCGGGGGATCCCTGGCCATGATGGATGCCGGCATACCGGTCAAGGAACCAGTAGCCGGAATCGCCATGGGAATGATCAAGGAACAAGACGAGTACCTGATCCTTACCGACATCCTGGGAGACGAGGATCACCTGGGGGACATGGACTTCAAGGTGGCAGGCACCTACGACGGCGTGACCGCGGTGCAGATGGACATTAAGATTCCGGGCATCCCCAGCAGTGTCATGTACCAGGCCCTGGAACAGGCCCTGGAAGCCCGCAGGCAGATCCTGGACGACATGAACCAGACCATTTCCCAGCCCAGGAAGGAGTTGTCCCCTTACGCCCCGAAAATGGCAGTCATCCACGTGGATCAGGACAAGATCAAGGACGTCATCGGCCCCTCCGGGAAGAATATCAAGGCCATGACCTCGGAGACCGGCTCTTCCATAGATATTGAGGAATCCGGCAAGATCTCCATCTTTGCCCCGTCCGAGGAGATGCTGCAGAAAACCAAGGAAATGATCCTCTTCTACAATCAAAAGCCCGAGCTGGGCAAGGACTACGAGGGCAAGGTAACCCGGATCATGGATTTCGGGGCGGTGGTGGAGATTCTTCCCGGCGTGGACGGGCTGGTGCATATATCCCACTTGGCCCAGGAACGGGTGGACAAGGTCTCGGACGTGGTCCAGATCGGGGACACCATCAAGGTCAAGGTGATAGAGATAGACGACCGGGGCAAGGTCCGCCTGAGCCGCATGGCCGTGCTCATGGAGGAGCAGGGCAAGACTTACAACCTGTCTGCCCCCCGCTCCAAGCCCGGAGGCCCCAAGAAAGGAGGCGGCGAGTCCCGCGAAGGTAGCGGCCCCTCCCGGGGACGAGGCGGGGATCGCAGCGGCCCCTCCCGGGGAAGAAGCGGCGAAGGGGGAGGTCCCAACAAGAGACGCAGCAACGAAGGAAAGGATCCGGACAAGGGCGGAAAAGGCGGAGACGGAGGCAAGGGCCGCAGGCAGGGCTAACCCGTTTTACCCGGAGCCGGGATACTCGAAGCGCATATGCCGAAAAAAGTTGGCATTAACGTACTCCCGGTCCTCTGCCAAGGCCATGTCGCGAACCTTTTGGGGAAGATCCCCGGCCCACTCTCGCGCTGCTGCGTCCCGGGCCAGGACCAGGGCCCCCTTCAAGGAGGCATTTCCCAGAATCCGGCATTTCTGCACCGCACCCTTGGGAAGAAAGCCCAGCACATCCAGATCCTGCAGTCGGAAGTGTTCTCCCAGGGCCCCGGCCAGATAGATTCGGGAAAGATCGGGTACGGTCATGGAAGTTTTTTGCAACAGGTAATCCACCCCCATGGTGAAAGCGGCCTTGACCTTGAGGATCTCTTCCACGTCCCGGCCGCTCAGGTAAAACCTGTCCCTGAGAAAGACCTTGCCCTGGCGCAGGTCCACGGTCCGGGCCATGGGACCGGCACCAGGTGACAATTGACCGCCGGGGTCCATGACCCCTGTTTTCCGCAAAATCCCCAGCAAGGACAGGTATCCGCTCCCGGAGACCAGACCGTTCCAGTCCGGCACATCCGGTAGGATGCCCTGGGGTGAAAGCTGGAAACCCGAGGCTATCCCGGGACCAAAAGGGCTGCCGAATCTCAGACCCACCCCTTCCAGGGCCGGTCCCAGGGCAACACTGGTGCTGTAGAACTTTTCCGGAGCCGTGGCCAGTACCATCTCCCCGTTGGTGCCCAAGTCGCAGAACAGGAAAGGAAATTCGGTGCTTTCGCCATGTGCCAGGTAAACTATTCCGCTGCTTATGTCCGCACCGATAAAAGGGGAAAGCAAAGGGGGGATAAAGACCTCCCGGCCGATTCCCGGCAAGAGGACGTGCTCTCCTCCAGTCCAGGCCAGGCGGTACGGGTAGCGGATCAAGCCGGAAATATCCTCGCCCAAGAGGATATGGATCACTGCCGGGTTGCCTGTAACCGCCACCAGGGGAACGCTTGGGGAGAGATCCAGAATCCTGTTCAGCTCCCGAAGCAAAACCTCCTGCAGAAGGAGGTAATTATCCCGGCTTTCATAGGCAAACGCCAGCCGAGACATTATTTCGCTGCCTGCCCCCATCTGGGGGTTCACGGACCACCCTGGGCTAAGCTCCCCGCCGGGATGGACAAAACCCCACTTCAATGTGGTGGTCCCGATATCCACGCCCAGGGCACTCGGCTGGGAGACGGCCTGCCAGGAGAACTCAGACCTGCTCTCCCGGGCAGGCACCTCTAAAGAGAGCCCTGGAACAGGATAGTGCGCACAGCCCAGGCGCCACCCCTGGCTGAGCTCATCCTGCGAAAAATATTCCCGGTCCCGGTGGCTGGGCTGGGGAGCCCCGGAGTATATACGCAGGCTGCACTGACCACACAAACCCAGACCGGAGCAAAGAAAGGTATTACTCAAGAAACCGTGGCCGAAAAGATTCTGGGCCAGGTTTTTGTCCGGATCGAAAACCAGATCCTGCTCATTGCTGCTTGAGAGCACCCTAAGTATCATTGCTTGCATCTTCGCCGGGATCATCTTATGTTTGTAAGTTAAGGGCCGGAAAAAAATGGTTTATCTGGCTTGTATATACTTGGGCCGAAGCGGACGATTCATATAAATTTTAAGCTTTACCACGTACACTTGAGCCGGAAAAGCCCAAAAAATTCTTGCCAATAAAAAATACAATATACTGATATTATACCCAGGAGCATTCAGCAAGCATGCCTCAGGACACCCAGAAGAACCTTGAGAACCTGCAGCACATCAAGCTTCAAGATAAGGATGTCTATCTGCTGGGCACCGCTCATGTCTCGGAACAAAGCCTCCAGGACGTCAAGGATTCGGTGCAGAGCATTGCTCCGGATACCATATGTGTGGAGCTTTGCCCCTCCCGGCACCAGGCGCTCATGCAGCCAGATGTGTGGAAAAACACGGATATCTACCAAATAATCAAGGAAAACAAGGCCCTTTTCCTTCTGGCCCAGCTGGGCCTTAGCACCTTTTACCGCAAGATCGGTGAAAAACTAGGAGTTCGCCCCGGGGCGGAAATGCTGGAAGGAGTGCAGCAGGCGGAACAGACCGGGGCCAGCCTGGTTCTGGCGGACCGGGACGTAAACGTCACCCTGAAGCGCATCTGGGGTACCCTCTCCTTATGGGGCAAGTTTAAGCTCTTGATGCAGCTTTTGGCCGGGATGATCTTTCCTGGCAACGTCCAGGAGGAGGACATAGAGAGGCTCAAGGACAAGGATCAGCTCCAGGTGGTAATGGATGAATTTTCCAAGTCCTTTCCCGGAATCCAAAAGGTGCTTATTGACGAACGGGACCAGTACCTGGCCAAAAAGATCGCCGAGAGCCCGGGCCAAACCGTGCTGGCAGTAGTGGGTGCCGGGCATGTTCCAGGGATAAGCAAATACCTGGACCAAGAGATAGATACAGATCCCTTGTGCGCCATTCCGCGCAGATCAGTATGGCCCACAGTGCTCAAG
This sequence comes from uncultured Desulfovibrionales bacterium, assembly GCA_964577315.1. Classification (GTDB taxonomy): domain Bacteria; phylum Desulfobacterota; class Desulfovibrionia; order Desulfovibrionales; family Desulfonatronovibrionaceae; genus Desulfonatronospira. The sequence goes on along the minus strand of CAZNYT010000014.1, from coordinate 28,290 downwards.
TGGGGCCTGCCCCTGCTCATCGTGGGGCTCTTGCTCCTGGGTTTTATAACCCAGGGTGCCCAGCATTCTGTGGAATCCATATTCATCTGGATTTTGGTGAACGGGATCAGTGCCTCCCTTTTAGTCAGCCTGGCCCTGGCTCATCCCCTGACCATACTGACCACGTTTGTGGCCGCACCAATTACCAGCCTGAACCCCACCATGGCAGCAGGCTGGATCGCAGGCCTGGTCCAGGCCTGGGTTAAAAAGCCCCTGGTGGGAGACCTGGAAAATCTGCCCCGGGCACTCACCTCCATCAAGGCCTTCTGGATGAATCCCGTGTGCCGAATACTCTTAGTGGTGGTCCTGGCCAACCAGGGCAGCGTTCTGGGTTCCTTCATCGCCGGAACCTGGATATTCACCCGGGTGATTTAGCTTCTGGGACAACTATTCACCATATTTCACTACTTCCTCTCCGAGCCGGAAGCCAGCCTATATGCCTTCAAGCTCTTCGACGTTAGCCGTGGATTTCGTACAAATCCACTTATTAATGTCCATGAACCAGAAACAAAGCTCTCTTATCAGCGTAAATCAGCGTGATCAGTTTATCCCGTTAAATGCGTAAGCCCTCGAAGAGGATTTAACTGGGGCGGCTAAAAACTCTTTATCTTTGCCCTGATGCTTGAAGAATGAAGTCAGAAGAATTTAACCGCAGATCTCGCCCCAGTGAAATGGAAGAAATTTCACGGGGTAAACAGATCTACGCAGATGGGTTAATCCCTTTATCTGCTGTGGGGCAGCAGCTAAGAGGATGTCTCCCGTCCGCTTCAAGATTCGTTTAACGCAAGAAAAAAACTGCTGAACTATTTGTTCAAATCCACTCATTATGTCGAGGAACCATGCCTTCAGAGCTGTAAGCGGCCCAGGTGGGATTGCTCCTAAAAAGTGAGTGCGGGACTATACCCTGTTCTCCATTTCGGGATCGGAGAGGGCTTCGCTGTAGTTATAACAGATAACAGATAACTGATAACGCATCACAGGCACCATCACCTCAGCATATCCCGCAGATTGTCCAGAACCTCCTGCAGATCCTCAACTGCTCCTTCCAGGTGATCCCTGAACTCAGGCATTACCCGCTCTTCCTCCGGATCCGGCAGCTCTGCCTCCTCTTCCACTGCCGGGGCCACGGCAGGCAATTCACCCACCAAGGCATCCACGGACTCGTCCAGGGTGGGGTGCATGACTACCTGTTCCGAATCCGCCAGGATAATCCTTCTAAGCTCGGGAAAATCCAAGGCCTCAGGTTTCAGGAAAACCGGCTCCGCGTAAAGCAGGGAATTTCCCACCGGAATAACCAGCACGATTCCCCGGTCCACCTCGGAACCCACCTGCCCCCACAGGGTGAACTGCTCCGAGATAACCGCATCGTTATCTATACGGGCCTCCACCTGGTTGGGACCGTCCACGTGCCTGCCTGAGGGAAAGTTGTACAGGACCAGGTCCCCGTAGTTCTCCCCGTCGCTGCGCGCTGCCAGCCACCCCACCAGGTTGTGCCTGTTTTGCGGGGTAAAGGGCTGGATGAGTAGGAACTCCTCCCTCTCTTCCTCGGGCAGCCTAGCCACTATATAATAAGGATCCAGTACCTGGGTCTGTCCGAAAGAGGACTGTACAGGCACGGACCACTGGTCCTCCTTGTTGTAGAACACCACCGGATCCTCCATGTGATACTGCAACAGCTTCTGGCTCTGCACGTTGAACAAATCCTGGGGATAGCGGACGTGCTCCTGGAGATAATCCGGCATTTCCTCCCGGGACTGGAAAAGGTCCGGGAACATGGAATCGTAGGTTTGGATCAAGGGATCCTCGGGTTCGAATATGTAGTAGTCCATGCTGCCCTCATAGGCATCCACCACGGTCTTTACGCTGTTGCGGATGTAGTTGAACCGGTTCTGCCAGGGAGAAGAATAGGGATAATTATTGGTGGCGGTATAGGCGTCTTGAATCCAGAACACCCTGTCGTTCGCAACCACGCTGTAAGCCTCCTGGTTGCGGATCAAAAACGGGGTTACAGTGGAGAAACGCTCCGGTACGGTCCGCCGGTACTGGATGCGGCTTTCCCCGGTAATTTCCCCGGAGATCAGGATGTTCACGTCCCGGAATTTCCAGGAGTACATGGCCCGCTTGAACCAGGAGTCCAGCTGCACCCCGCCCCGGCCTTCGTAATGGGTGTACACCGGGCCTTCCGGGCCGGGATAGTTGAATTCCGGCATCTTGCTGTTTACGATCATGTAATCCAGGCTCTTGAGACCGTAGTATATCTCCGGTCGATTCAGGTCCATTTCTCCGGTGGGGGGCACGTCCTTGAGGAAAAAGCTGGGCCGTCCGCCCCTTTCCACTTCGGTTACCGGGGACATGGCCACCCCGTAGCCGTGAGTGAACTGCAGCCTCCGGTTCACCCAGCGCTGGGCCTCGGAGGGCAGTTTATCCGCAGAGAGCTCCCGGGTGGCAAGCATTACCTGCCTCAAGTCCCCATCCACTTGGTAACGGTCCGTGTGCACCTGTAAGAAATCGTAATACAGCCGGAAGAACTGGATCTGATTGTAGCTCTGCAACAGCGGCCCCTCGTCCCAGAGCCGCACGTTCTGGACCGTGCCCTGGTTGTCCTGGATCAAGTCCCGGTCCAGGGTTCCCTCGGCCGGGTGCCTCTTGGATACAATATCATCCAAGCCGAAGCCCTGCCGGGTATGCTGGATGCTGTGCTCCAGAAAATCCCTTTCCCGGGCCAATTCGCTAGGTTCCACCGCGAAGCGCTGAACCAACCCCGGCACTAGATGAACCAGAACCACGTTCAGCCCGAACCACACCGCCAGGGCACCGATGATCAGCTTCTTGCCGCTGTAAAAGGCGGAGGCTGCCAGCATTCCTGCAGCTCCCAGGGCCACCAGGGTCATAACAATCAGGGCTGGCCGCACCACGTTGTAATCCGTGTACCCCATCCCGTGCACCGTACCCAGGGGGGAGTTGAGAAGCTCGTAATGCTCCAGCCAGTGGCCCGCAGCCACCAGGACCAAAACTCCAGCACCCAGCATCACCAAATGGGATCTGACCCTGCCTGTAAAACTGAAAGGTTCCGCCCGGAGTAGGCTGCCCAGGTAGTATATGGCCCCCACTATGATCAAAACCGCCACCAGGGCCACCACCAGCCAGGAGCGGATGAATTCCAGTGCGGGCAGGGTAAACACGTAAAAGCCCAAGTCGTTGCCGTATATGGGATCAGTCTCCTGGAAGGGAACCTGGTGCAGGAACAGAAGTGCCCTCTCCCACTGCACAGCCAGGGACCTGGCCAAAAACACACCTACCAGGCCGGTGACGCAGATAGCAGCCCAGAACAGAAGTGTTCTGGCCTTAAAGTAGAGCTGCATGGGAATATTCTGGCTAACCATGCGCACGCTGCGCACTGTGCGGTGGGCCATATACAGGTTGGGCACTGCCAGGGCCAAAAACACTCCTAGCCCTAGAAAAAAGAGAACAACGCTGGTGAGCACTACCTTAAGAATAACCCCTTCGTAGCCCAGGCTGCTGTACCACTGCCAATCCGTGTAAAAGGAATGGGCCCACCCCAGGCCCCACAAGAGCAAGATCAGGGCCAGAGCAGCCAGTCCCAGCTTGGCAAACTGGTAAATCCTGCCGAAATTCAACTCGTCCAAGCGGATTTGGGGACCTTGTTGGCGATAATCCCCGGGACCAAACATGTTGGACATAATTTGCTACCTCTTAATCCGTTATTGGTTATAGGTTATCCGTTATAAGTTATAACTACAGCGAAACTCTCTTCGTTCCCGAAATGGAGAACAGGGTATAGGAGGAAATTCCAAACTCCAGTGGAAGCTGATCCCTGACTCCTGGCCCCTGACCACTGGCTTTAGGACTTGGAATTTTCCCATAAGTTACCTTAGAATCCTATGTCCTATGCGATCAGCGGAGATCAGCGTAATCTGTTTACCCGGTTAAACCGGGTACCCCTTTTGGGTGTTTAACTGGGCGGTTAAAACATTCTTCTGCCTTTTTTTCCACAGATATACCATCGGCGATAAGAAAAAAGAATGAAACCGCAGATCTCAAAGATCTTCGCAGATAATAGAGAAAATATTTTAAGCCTACACATTGACTTCGGATAATAAATATCGCTGTTATCTGTTATCCGTGAATTTTTGTTATAATGTTGCCAACTGCCTACGTACATGAGCTATCCTCTGGGCCACGGTAAAGGCGCAGGCCAATAGGAGAATGGTCATCCCTATCCAGAGCAGGCCCTCGTTGACCCCGGGCCAAATCATGAGCAAAAAGGCCCAGACCAGCATGTACACCACTCTGCTGGGCCGGGTCATAAGACCCACTTGGCAGTCCAAGCCAGCTGCCTCAGCTCGGGCCTTGACATAGCTGATGAGATGCATGGACAGAAGCGTTAGTATGACCAGGATGCTTGCTTCCAGGACCCAGCGCCCATCCATCCAGAACAGGACCCAAAAACCCATGATAAAGAAAGTGTCACTGATCCGATCCAGGCTGGAATCCAGAAACCCCCCGAAAGTGCTTTTAAGCCCTGTCTCCCGGGCCAGATAACCGTCCGAGGTATCTGCTATGCCGGAAAGCAGGATAAGAATCAGCCCCCAAAAGGGATGGGCGGAAAATCCCACAGGTACCATGAGCGCAAATATCATTCCGGCCACGGTCACCCGGTTGGGAGTGAACCCCCTGTTCTTCAGCCAGGGCAAAACCCATTTTTCCAGGCAAGAGTAGTAGAATCTCCCTACTGAGCTATCCTTCCAGGACATGGTTCCCTCCTTGTGCTTCCGGTATTGAAATCACCGTTTCGAGCCCAGCCATCCGGAACTTACTACCTATACTCTCATGTGCTTTCTTTTACAAGCTTTACATAACCTCTCAAACCAAATATTAAAAAGAGCAGCAACTATTATGTTTAACCTAAACTATACATCATTTAATCCCAACTATTCACCGGACTGGACAGTCAAAAACTCTCGTACAACATACTAGAATTATTGTACTTTTCCAGGTTCCAGCTGTCCAGTTGTATTCAGGATATAACCACCTGAAATCATAAATCTTTTTCTTTAACTGATAACTGACAACTTTTAACTCTCAAGACTGGAAATTATCATGGGATCCCTGGCCCTTTTCGATACCTTCTTTCGGGGAAAAGCCCTGGAGCATTTGCAAACACTGATAGATCTGGCCCTGAGAGAAGACGGGGAGGACCTAACCTCCCAGGCCCTTTTTCCCCCGGGGACAACACTTACTGCCAACATCCGGGCCAAGCAGAGGACTTTGGTGGCAGGTCTGCCCCTTTTGCCGCATATCCTGGAAAGCATCCAAGGACATGCCCATGCTGAGCTGCTTGTCCCGGAAGGGGAGCTTGTGGAAAACAACTCCGAAGTAGCCAGGATTCACGGCCAGGCAAGCACTATACTCCAGGCGGAAAGGATTATTCTCAATTTCATTTCCAGGCTGGCCGGGATCGCCAATCTCACCCGAAGCTACGCAGACAGGATTCAAGGCACCGGGGTCAAGCTCCTGGACACCCGGAAAACCACTCCTGGGATGCGCTATCCCGAAAAGTATGCCGTGCTTTTGGGTGGAGGCTGCAATCACCGCATGAACCTGGAAGAGATGCTCATGCTCAAGGACAACCATATTGACCAGGTCGGCAGCATCCAGACGGCGGTTAGGGTGCTGCGCAATCACTACCGCCCCTGTCCGCCCATAGAAGTGGAATGCCGAAGCCTGCGGGACGTCCGGGAAGCGGTTGGCGCCAGAGCGGACAGGATCATGCTGGATAACATGGACCTTTCCCAGATGGCAGAGGCTATCAGCTACACCTTGAAGGCCCGTCTGGAAGTCGAGGTGAGCGGCGGGGTCACTCTGGAGAATATCTCCAGGATAGCCGCCCTGGGGCCCACTTACGTCTCAGTAGGAGCCCTGACCCATTCCGCTGTGGGAGCGGACTTCAGCATGAGCATTCAAAAATCTTAATACTTCACTGGACAGTCAAAAGCTCTCGTATAACATTCTGAAATTATTGTGCTTTTTTAGATTCCAGCTATCCAGTTGCAATCAAAATATAACTACCTGAAATAACAAATCTTTTTCTTTCACTGATAACTGATAACTTTTAACTCTCAAGTACTTTAAACACAACAAGGATTCGATGCTATGTCCGAGACATCTTTGGAGACCCAGGTTCTAGTCCTCGGCTCCGGCATTGCAGGCTGCACTGCTGCCCTCCAGCTGGCTCGCCAGGGGCGGGAGGTCCTGCTGGTCAGTGCCGGCAACTCCCTGGATGACGGCAATACTGTCCTGGCCCAGGGAGGGATCCTATATAAGGCCCCCCAAGATGACCCCAAGATCATGGAAAAGGACCTTTTAACCGCGGGATGGAACATAAACCACCTCAAGGCCGTGCGTTTCTTATGCCACAAGGGTCCGGAAGTACTGCAAAAGGTTTTGATTGAAGAATTACAGGTACCATTTGAGCAGTTTGAAGGCAGCAATTTCCACCTCACCCGAGAGGGCGGGCACAGCATGCCCCGCATCCTGTACTGCGGGGACTACACCGGCAAGTGCATCATGGATGCCCTGTTGGGTGCAATTCGCCGGGAACCCAATATTCACGTCCTCACCGGGCACATGGCAGTGGATCTGCTCACCACACACCACCACTGCACCAAGCTGGAGATCAGGTATCACCTGAACAACCGCTGTGTGGGGGCCTACGTCCTGGAGGAGTCCACCGGGAACGTGATCAAGGTCCTGGCGGATTATACCATAGTGGCCACCGGGGGCATGGGTCAGCTTTACCTGAATACCACCAACAGCGCCTCATCCCTGGGCTCAGGTCTGGCCATGGCCCACAGGGCCGGGGCCAGGGTGATGAACCTGGAGTTCGTCCAGTTCCACCCCACCGCCTTGTTCCATCGCGGCCCCCGCAAATTCCTTATCTCGGAAGCCCTGCGCGGCGAGGGAGCAATCCTGGTAAACGCCCGCGGGGAGCCCTTTATGCACAAGTACGATTCCAGGAAAGACCTGGCTCCCAGGGACATTGTCACCCGGGCCATAGTGGAAGAAATGCTAAGAACCAAGGAGGACCTGGTTTTCTTGGATGCAGGCAGCCGCATACCGGATCCGGACCAGCGCTTTCCCACTATTTACAACAAGTGCCTCCAGATGGGGATTGACATGCGCAAACAGCTGATCCCGGTGGTCCCTGCAGCCCACTACTTCTGCGGCGGGATTCTGGTGGATACTGCCGGCAGGACCACCATCGAGCGGCTCTATGCTGCCGGAGAATGCTCCTGCACCGGGGTACATGGGGCTAACCGCCTGGCCAGTACTTCCCTTTTGGAAGGATTGCTGTGGGGATACACCATAGCCGAGCATATCGCCTACAAGTACGGTCCCAAATCCAGACTCAGCCAAAAAACCAGGTCCTCTATCCCGGACTGGCATTTTTTGGGCAACAAACAGAACGAGGACCCGGTACTCATAGCCCAGGACTGGGCCACCATAAAAAACACCATGTGGAACTACGTGGGCATCAATAGAACCAGTGCCAGGCTGAACAGGGGGTTCGAAGACATGCGCAATCTCAACAAGAGATTGCACGATTTCTACAAGGAAACCGCAATATCCAAGCCCTTGGTGGAGCTTTTCCACGGCTGCCACGCCGCTTACATCATTACCACGGCTGCCATGCGCAACAAGCAAAGTTTGGGCTGCCACCACAGACAGGATGATTGAATCAGCTTTTCTGGATTCTGGTTTCCAGGCGCGGGAAAAAATTAGGCAGCAGAGAATTTAAGGGAGGAATCTCCAACAAGGGCAATAGCCCCAGGCCCATTTTGCGCAATACCCACTTGTTGCGCATGTCCCTGACAATATCCGAAAGCAGCCGGGCATAGAGATGGGCGGTTCGATCCGTCTTGGACCAGCAGCCAAGCACCGCCTCCGAGGCCCGGGCAGCGCTGGAGTGGGCATAATAAATCCCTTCTCCCAGCAAGGGATCCGCCAGACCGGCTGCATCACCCATGAGGAGAATGTTCTGAAAACCGGGTCTTTTCTCATAATCCCCATAGGGCAGGACATGGCCCTTTACCTCTGCCTGCACGCCCAGCAGCCCATGCCATGACAATACCTCCTGCAGCCTGCTCTTCAGGACCCGACCGTCCAGGATCTTGGAAGAACAAATACCCACCCGCTGCTGGGATTGCCCTGGGAAGGACCAGGCGTACCCATCCGGGACCAGCCCCACAATCAGCTCCGGATGCTCCGGGAGCTCCGCTGTGTCCCTGGGAACAAAGGTTTCCAGGGCCAGGGCCGCTCCCCTGGACCAAGGTGGATGAACTGCTTTTTCCCGGGCAAGTGCCTTGCGCACCCGGCTGGATCCCCCGTCCGCTCCCAGGATATATCTTCCCCGATAATACCTGCCGGAATGGGTAATTACCCGGGAACCGAACACATCTACCTGCACCACCCAGTCCTGGTGTATTCTTGCCCCGGCCTGTACAGCTCTTTCGCTCCACAAATGGTCATACTTTTCCCTGTCCACTAATACGAAGGGATTACTGGAGGTATCGGTATACAAATATTTCTGCTTGTCCCTTATACTGTATCGCCAGTTCCTGGTCCTGATGATGCCTTTTTCCTCCATTTCCCGTTCCCAGCCGGGAAACAGGGAATCCCCGAAATCCAGGGTCTTCTGGGTAAGCATGCCTGCGCACAGCTTGAACCTGGGCAGGTTCTTCTTCTCCAAGATCAACACATCCAAGCCCTTCCTGGCCAGCATGTAGCCGGCAGTGGCACCGGCAGGACCACACCCCACAATTATCACGTCGTACAATCTGCTCATGGATTTCTCTCCAAAAGTCAAAATCGGGCTGGTACTTGTCTTGACTTTTATATTTTACCTGCAAATCACTTCCTACGCAAGCCCGCCACATCAAAAACCAATTCTTTATTCTTGCCTTAACCTGGATTAGCAACTATTTTCAGCCCTTGATCCTACAATCCGGAAAGCCCTGGTGTTTTCTTCTTGCCGGGAAAAAATGCTTTCGGGATGCAACCTGAATTTATTCTCAAGGACTTTAGACTTGGATTCCAGGGACAAAAAACAATCCCCCTTTTCCTTGCTGGCCCGCAAGGCGCAGGTGGTGGCCGGGGCCACCTTCATCAGCCGGATACTGGGTTTCGCCCGGGACCTGATCATTGCCTTCACCCTGGGGGCCGGCCCCTTGGCTGATGCCTTTTTCGTGGCCTTCAGGATCCCCAACCTTTTGCGCCGCCTCTTTGCAGAAGGCTCCTTGACCATGGCCTTTGTTCCGGTTTTTACCAAGATCAAGAACGCCCAGGGCGAGCTGGCAGCCTTTGTTCTGGCCCGTTCTGTTCAGATCTGGCTACTGATTATCCTGGGCGGCATTTCTGTCTTGGCCCTGGTTTTCGCATCCCCGCTGACCATGCTCGTGGCCCCGGGATTTAGGGACGATCCTGAGCTATTCCAGGATGCGGTAACCCTGGTCCGCATCTGCTTTCCCTATATCCTGTTTATTTCCTCGGTGGCCCTGTGCATGGGGATTCTCAACTCCATGAACCATTTCCTGGCCCCGGCACTGGCCCCAGGCCTCATGAACGTCGTTTTGATCCTCTTTGCCCTGGGGGGATATTTCAGCGGGGCCAATGTAGCCATTGCCCTCTCCCTGGGAGTCCTGGTGGCAGGCTTTTTCCAGTGGGCGTTCCAGTACCCTTTCCTGAAGCGGTTCGGCTTCAGCTGGAAAGGGAAATTTTCCCTTAAGGATCCCGGGGTGCTGCGCATCGGCAAGCTCATGCTGCCCACTGTTCTAGGTGCGGCAGTATACCAGCTGAACATCTTGGCCGGAACCATTCTGGCCTCTTTCTTGGCTTCCGGATCCATAGCCTATCTCTATTACGCGGACAGGTTGGTCCAATTTCCCCTGGGAGTATTCGCCGTGGCCATCAGCACTGCTGCACTGCCCTCCCTGTCCGCCCTGGCAGGCGACGATAAAATTTCCGATTTCAAGCAAACACTTAATTCCTCCTTATGCTTGACCCTATTCATTGCTCTTCCCTCCACTGCCGGTCTTATCGGGCTGAACTATCCCCTGATAGATGTGATATTCGGCCGGGGTGAGTTCGGGGCCCAGGCAGTGGACGCCACAGCCCTGGCCCTGGTGGGTTTCGCAGTGGGCCTGCCCGCCTTTTCCTGCGTCCGTCCCCTGATCTCTGCCTTTTATGCCTTGGAAGACACGGTAACTCCAGTCAAAATGGCCATAATCAGTCTGGTTCTCAATGTATTGCTAGGCATCGTGCTTATGCAGTATTTGCAACATTTCGGCCTGGCCCTGGCTGCCAGCCTCTCTTCCTGGGTTAATGTCCTGCTTCTGGGTTGTGCCCTGAGCCGCAAGATAGGAACCTGGCTTACCTCCAAAAGCGACCTGGGCAAAATGTTGCTGTTAAGTTGTGCTTTACTTTTGCTTCTAAAATTTGTAAATGTTGATTCTTGGATGGCCCTGGGGTTGATACCGCTATGCGCTGCATTATACTTTACAGCCTCTGTAATGCTGAAAATCCCGGAAGCAAAAATGTTATTGAAAACTTGGACCAAATCCAACAAGCAAACCTAGGAAAACTCTTTAACTATGCCCGAATTTAAGCCGTTAAGATTTCACACCTACCATTGGTCCCGTCCGGACATAGTTCCGGACCAAGTGATATCCCCGCCCTACGATGTATTGTCCCAGGAGGATATCCAGGCCCTGGGCGGCCACGGATACAACGTGGTCCACATAGACTCCCCGGTATCCTATGAACAGGCCAGGGAAATCCTGGATACCTGGTTATCTGAAAATGTGCTGGTGGAAGACGAGCTGCCCCGGTTTTACCTTTTGGCCTCCAGATACACTGTCCAGGGAGAGCCCAGAACCCGCTGGGGAGTCCTGGGGGGGTTGAAGCTGGAGCCGTTCGGGACAAACATTTTCCCCCACGAGGAAACCTACCCTCAAGCCAAGGAGGACCGCTTAAGGCTGATGGAGGCTACCCAGGGACAGCTAAGCCCCATTTTCGGGGTTTACGACGATCCCGGGCTCACCTTGGAAAAGATCGGGGAAAAATGCCAGGAAACCCAGCCCATGGTCAGCTTCTACCAGGAAGGGGAAGTTTTCAACCAGCTCTGGCCTTTGCCCACGGAATACAACTCCTTAATCCAAGACCTGATCCAGGAGAAAAAGATATTTATTGCGGACGGTCATCACCGCTACGAAACCGCTCTGCACTTCATGCAGATCCAGAAGGAGCAGGGCCAGACCCCCTGGGAGCACGTGTTTATCTACCTCAGCAATATTTCCTCATCCGGGCTGGATATCTTTCCCTATCACCGCATGGTGTCCCGGGAGGTGGAGCTGGACTGGGACCATATACTGGAGCGAGCCAGCCAGGTTTTTGAGGTACACTCCCTGGACAGACCTGAATTCCCCGAGGACCTGGAAAGTACCAACGCCCAGCTCCTGTGCCTACCCCGCCGGGATTACCTCTTGATCCCCCGCTTTACTGCACGGGATATATTCGACCAGGTAGGCGCCTACGTGCTGGATAAATATCTGTTGCGGGACATTATAGGTTGGGACGATGAAGAGCTTGCCACTGGCAAGTATATTTTCTATACTCACGATTATCAGGATACCCTGAGCAAAGTCCGCTCTGGAGAACTCCAAGCCGCGTTCTTTTTAAGGCCTGTGCCCATGTCCATTATGCAGCAGGCTTGCGAGGCGGGCCGGGTAATGCCCAGAAAATCCACCTATTTTTATCCCAAGCTGCCCACTGGCATGCTTTTTTACTTATGGGGAAGATAAAAATTTATGACTACTCAACACCCCCGTCCCGAGATAAATTTTCTTATCTCCTCCCCTTACGGAGACCTCCAGGTGGGCGAGGATAAATGGCTTTTGCCCCTGGAGGGGGATCCGGCGGGAACCACCTATGAAACCTATTTCAACACCATACGGGATTTTGTTTTGCGGGAGGGTAAAAGTCCCTACCTGCAAGCGTTGAGCAAGAAACTGGATACAGAAGTTAGACTGGAGCTTATCCGGGAAATAATTGTTCGTGCGGAAAAACACGGGGCATTCAACCACCCGGCAAGCATTGAGGCGATCCTGGACCGAGACCGTGCAAAACTGTGCCTGGATGTGGCCACTCATGAGCAGGGCAGGAAATGGTTAAAGCTGGAATACTCGGTTCTGCAGCACCTTTTTCAAACCTTTGACTTACCCTATCTTCCCCGGCCCTATCACTTGGAGGAAATGGATGACTTTTCCCTCCTTCTTGAGGATTGGTTCCAGGGATTTCACGAGTTCCATCTCACCTTGGATACCCAGGGAATACCCAGGTTAAAGCTGTGGGACTTTGAAAACGGATGCAAGCTGCTTTCAGAGGAGCAAAGCTTTGAGATCTACAGGCAGGCCTCCAGGATCCTGACCCTTTATTATGATTATGAAAACGCCAGCCAAATCCATCCCTGGA
>CAZNYT010000014.1:0-15602 GCA_964577315.1 uncultured Desulfovibrionales bacterium | reverse complement strand
CGTAAAAACCAACTTGGAAGATCATGTAGCCAAGCTTTACAGCACTTTGCAAAACTTTTCCCTGTAACCGCTCTGGCATCCGCAAAACCATCTATTAATAATTCCCCGAGCTCGAAAACCTATGGATTCGGGACCATGACCGCAAACTTCTTTCCCAGAGGCCTGTCCCAGCCCCGGGAGGGCTTTCGCTTTGCAGTGGACTCGCTGCTTTTGTCCGTATTTCTCACCCCGCGGGAAGGAGACCGCATCCTGGATCTGGGTTGCGGCTGCGGGGTAATCGGTTTGGGGATGCTCCTAGCCCACCCCGACAAGCATCTACAACTGCTCGGTGTGGACAATAACCCGGAAATGATAGAGCATGCCCGGGAAAACAGTTCCCGCCTGCACCTGGACAGCCAAACCAGCTTCAAAATCCTGGATGCGGCAGAACTGAACAGTCAGGTCCTGGCCCCGGAAAGCTGGGACACGGTCCTTATGAATCCGCCTTACCGAATGCCCGGCACTGGGAGAACACCGGGGCACAGTAGCAAAAGAGCGGCTACTTTCGGGAGCGAGCTCCAGGTGGAGCACTTTTTCCAGGCTGCCAGCTTCGCCTTGAAGAAAAAGGGCATAGCCGGGATGGTGTGTCCCGCTTCCAGGCTGGACCATATCCTGGCTGGGCTGAACCAGTATTTCCTGAAACCCAAGCAGATTCTGCCGGTACACGGGCGTCCCAACAAAGCGGCCAAATTGGTTTTGATCCAGGCCCGCAAAAGCGGCGGGTCCCATCTAGAGATCTCTTTCCCCTTGACCCTTTACGACGATCATAACCGCCTTACATCGCAAGCCCAAAGCTTTTGCCCCTATCTTGCATGCAATGTACAGCGGGAATCATGAGCAGGTAATTCCAGGACACGGACCCGGATAATCCCGGATAAACTCCTGGTATCTCTGGGCGGCCCGGACAAAGTTGAGGGCCCAATTCCCGGCGCTGAAAGCATGTATGTGCACGTATCCGGCCAAAACATTCTTGTATCGCAAGCCATCCATGTTGTCCTTTATGCCTGTCCCCCGCTCCAGCCGGATACAAAAACTTGCCTGGGATTCAAGGGACAAGCACTGGGAGTAATGGAATTCATGTCCAACTATATTCTCGCCCCGGGCATAAAAAGGATTGTCTCCCACCACTGTGGCCTGAATGTACCCGTGCCCCTGGGGCTTGGTGCACACCTGGGTTTTAAGTGGGAAAACCCCGGACATAGGGTAATATTCCCCCTGGTACTCCAGGCCCTGGGACAAATACATCAGCCCGCCGCATTCAGCGTATATGGGCAGTCCATTTTCAGCCAAGGCCTGAACCCTAGCCCTGGCTGATGCATTGCTGGACAGCTCCTGGGCAGAAGTCTCGGGAAAGCCTCCCCCCAAATACAGCCCGTGAATCTCCGGCCAGGCAGAGCTGGACAACAGGCTTAGCTCCACGATTTTAGCCCCTGCCTGGGCCAAGGCATCCAGGTTCTCCTGATAATAGAACCAAAAGGCCTTGTCCCGGACCACTCCGATAACGGGCTGGGAAGATGTAACAGCGGTAATTCTGGTGACAGGCTGCGGATCTGGGCTTGGGCAGGGAGGAGCGGAGCGGGCCAGGCTTAATACCCGGTCCAGGTCCACGTTATCCGAAACCACCTTGCCTATACTGGAAAAAATTTTCTCCTGTTCCCCGTATTCCTGGTCCGATATCAAGCCCATGTGTCTTTCTGGAATGGGGGTCTCCTGCATTTTGGGCAAGGCACCCAGAACAGGGACATCGGTATATGCCTCTATGCTCTCACGGATGAGATTTCTATGCCTATTGCCTGCGGTCTGGTTCAGTACAACTCCAGCTAGATTTAAATCCCGCTCGAACATGGTACAACCCAGAACTATGGCAGCAGCGGTTCTGGTAACCTTGGTGCAGTCCAGGACTAGTACCACGGGTGAATCCAGAATCCTGGCCAGTTCTGCAGTGGAATAGGATCCTTGTACGTCCTTGCCGTCAAATAGGCCGCGGTTGCCTTCTATTAAGGCCAGGTCGAAATGGTGGGCCTGGGACCAAAAAAGATCCCGTATCTGGTGGGTGGAAAAAAGAAAAGGGTCCAGATTAGACGCGTGATAATTGGTGGCAAGGGATAGCCATTTGGCGTCTATATAATCTGGGCCCTTCTTGAAAGCCTTTACTTTTATTCCCTGCCTGGTAAACCACCAGGACAGGGCCAAGCTCAGGATAGTTTTGCCCGATCCTCCCCGGAGCCCGGAGATAGTTAATCTAGAAAAGTATAGATCTTGCAAAGAACCTTTTGTGCACGGGTGATGATCAAGTTTTAGCCTTCCTGGCGCTTGCCTTTACCGCTCAAACCATACAGGGTGGTGCTGCCGCTGGACCAGTATTCCAGTTTCTGTTCCTGGATAAGCTCGGTCAAAAGCTTTTTTACGTCCCGCATCTTCCACTCCGGGAAAAGCTTGGTGAAGTCGTTGAAATAGAACTTGGTCTTGGAGCCGCCTTTGGATTCCAAATGATCCAGTATGTATTGTTTGGCTTCTTCCTTATCCATATCGCTCCTCCTGATTTGAGGGCGCTGCCCTGGACAGGGCAGCGCCGATTTATATGTTTTCTAGAACTTGAAGTTGGTGGTCTGTCTCCAGGTATAGTAGGCTGGATCCCGGAAATCGTCAATCAGATGATGGGTGAACTCCAGCCCGGTTAATTCGAAGAAACGCTCCCAGCCAATGCGCTCGGCCCAGTCGCCCAAGCGCTCGTACTTCTTGGCGTTCTTGGCATAGGCCTCCACTATCTGACGTATGGTTTTGACAGCGGTAGGCCAGCGCGGAGGTTCGTTGGGCACGAATGCCACAGCCACCTTGGAGAACTTGGGTGAGGAAATCCGGTTGGAAACCTTTCCGCCCACCATGATTACCTGTCCGTCACCCTCGGAATCTGCAAGGGGCAAGGCCGGGCACATGGTGTAGCAGTTGCCGCAGTACATGCAGCGTTCCACCTTGAGGGCGATGGTATTGGCCTTTTTCTCCTCCCCGGTTCTCTGGTCTACAACTGTGGTCTTGCTGGGCCGCAGGGCTGCTGTGGGACAAGCCGCAATAGCCAGGGGGATCTCGCACAGGTTGTCCACTTCTGCGTGGTCTATGGCCGGGGGCTTGCGGTGGTAACCCAGGATGGCAATGTCAGAGCAGTGCACCGCTCCGCACATGTTCAAGCAGCAAGCCAGAGACACCCTGAGCTGGGCTGGCAACCTCATCTGCTGGAATTCTTCGAACAGATCGTCCATGACTGCCTTAACCGGACCGGAAGCGTCCGTGGCAGGTGTGTGGCAGTGAATCCAGCCCTGGGTGTGCACGATGTTGGTCATGCCAGCGCCTGTGCCTCCCACAGGGAACTTGTAGCTTCCACCGTCGAATTTACGGCTCCACAGGTCTTCCTTCAAGGGCTGGACCTTGTCCTTGCTGTCCACCATGAACTCGATGTTGTTCCTGGTGGTCCAGCGCAGGTATCCGTCGCAGTGCTTGTCCGCGATATCCAGTGCCTCGCGCAGGGTTTCCACGCTCAAAAGGCGCGGAGTACCCACACGTACGGTATAGACCTCGTCACCGCTTTCTGATTTGTGCATCAAGACCCCGGGTTCCAGAATCTCGTGCCACAGCCACTTGCCCTTGTTGTTCTTGATAACCGGGGGCAAGAACTGCTCGTAGTACCTAGGGCCAATATCTGTAATCCGATCTTGCATCGGATTTTCAGGATCGAATCCGGATGAAATGAATGTCATTTCTTTTACCTCCTTCCTTATTCGGAGTGACGACGTTTATAATCCTCAATATCCCGCTCAAACCCGCCGGGCACTTCTTCTTCCTTCCAGAAGATGTAGGGGCTGTGCCTGGGCTCGGTAACGTGCCTGGGATCAGGTTTGATTCCGGTGACCTCCAAGAGTTTCTGGAAGCTCTGGCGCTTCATGAGCTCGCCCAAGCGTTCGCGGTTCTTGCCCTCTTCCATCCACCAATCCCAAACATTCTCAATGACTTCCTTGACGTTGTCGTAGGGAGGCTCGGTCCTCATGAACGGTACCAGCAATGAACCCATCTGGGCACCATCCAGAATGGGTGCCTTGGCGCCGGCCAAGATGGAGAGGCCGGTGTCCTTGCCCGGCCGCAGGGCCCTGGGCATGACACTGATGCAGTGCATACACCGGTAGCATTCCTTGTCGTTTATGACCAGTTTGCCGCCTTCCATGCTCATGCACTGGGTGGGGCAAAGATCAATGACCTCTTTCTGGATGTCAAAGGGTCCCCAGTCCTTGCCAGCGTGCGCGCCACCGTTGGGCTTGAGCTCACCTCCCACGTAAGCGGCTACTGCATCCTGATCGATCCGGATTTCGTCACACCAGGTACCTACAAAGGCGAGATCCGCCCGGGCAATGGAGGCCACGCAACAGTTGGGACAGCCATCGAACTTGAACTTGAACTTGTAGGGAAATGCGGGGCGGTGCAGCTCATCCTGGTACTCCATGGTCAGCTGGTAACACATCTCCTGAGTATCCAGGCAGGCCCATTCGCACCTGGACATTCCCAGGCAGGCTGCAGGGGTACGCAGGTTGGAGCCAGACCCGCCCAGGTCAGTTTCCAGATTGTGGGTCAATTCGTAGAAAATCTCTTCCAGCTGAGGAGTCGTGGTGCCGAGAAGAATGATATCCCCGGTGGAACCGTGCATATTGGTTACACCGCTGCCCCGGAAATCCCAGAGATCACAGAGCTGACGCAAGTAGTCAGTGTGGTAGTACTTACCTGCGGGCTGATTCACGCGTATGGTGTGGAAATGGGCCACCCCGGGATAAGACTTGGGATGATCGCAGTAGCGGCCGATGACTCCGCCGCCATAGCCGAGAACACCAACAATCCCCCCGTGCTTCCAATGCACCTCTTTGTCCTTGTAGGAAAGCTCCATTACACCGAGCAGATCGTCCAGGCAATCCACAGGGATCTGGTACGGCTTCTGGTCGTTTTGATTCTGTTCCCTGAATTGTGACTGCCTCTTGAGATCAGACACGAAACTCGGCCAAGGACCGCTTTCCAGCTCGTCCATCATCTTGGTTTCATGTTTAGGCATTGCTAATCCTCCTTAGGTTATGTTTACCACCCGATTTATAAAAACCGCCCCACTTCACGTCAGCTCGGTGACGGTTGTCCGCTTTATTCAGCTTTGTGTTGTTGCTTCGTGATATTTCCCACAAAGTATATTTGTTGTCAATAAAATTTTCCTTAATTCTACCTTCTCGGTTGCCTTTTAAGTAAAGGGCCAAGCTATTATATACCAGTCTTTCAAACGGTTATACCATCCGGCTCTGTTGAAGCTGTACATGAAGGAGGCAGAAGCTCATTTCTGCAGGAATCGTTTAAAAATAGTAAATATTCACCAAATATTTTTATCTGCCCTGTATCCGGATCGCGGCGAAAGCATTAAAAAAGACCCGGTGAATAGCTTAGGTCAAACATGGTGGGTAGGTGCCAAGAATTGAAGGATCCTAAACAATTCTGCCCTACTGCTGCTTTTCCCCTTCCTGGAGCTCCTGCCAAAGCTCGTCTGCCACCTCGTATCCCGTGGCCCGGGCCTTTTCCAGACACTCCCTGGCCTTACCGTATTCCTGCTTCTCCAGGTAAGCTAGCCCCATATTGTTGTAGGCCGGTCCGAAGTTGGGATTTATATCCAGGGCTTTCTGGCTTTGATCTATGCACCCGTCCAGATCCCCCTGCATCAAGTAGGCACTACCCAGGGTGGCGTGGGCCTGTATAAACTTGGGATCGAATGACAGCGCCCTCCGCAGGGGAGCAACAGCCTTGTCCACCTCCCCCTTTTGCAGCAGCACAAAACCCATGTTACCGTGCGGTATGGCAAAGCGGTGCCTGACTTTGCTGGCCATCTCGTTATAGCTGTAACAACCATCCAGATCCCCTTCATGCATGGCGATTCCGCCCAGCTGGACATAGGCCTCGGCCAGATCCGGAGACTTCCGAATGGCTTCCTGGAAACTCTTTTTAGCGTTTTCAAAATCCCTCAGGGCCATGTAATGCACACCCAGATTATATAGGGTTCTGCCACAATCCGGGTTCTCTTTAAGTCTGGCCCTGAGCTCCTGGATCTGGTCTTGGGTAGTCTTTTCACTCATATTTATCTCCTAATTATTGATCCCTGATACTATATTTCAGTATCCGTCTTTTATATTCTTGTCTTCCCGGGCTAAAAGCTCGCTATACCACAGGGCGAATTCAAACATGCCCCGACACTTATCATCCCCGCTGACCACGCCCATGCACATCTCCAAAACCCCCCGGCCATAAGCATTGCTGTAATTCTCCGGGGAACGTTCATGAAAAAACTGGCGCATGAGATCCTTGCTGGTCCTGTCCGTACTATCCTTGCGAACTTCCATGGGATTCCTGGGCTCCTGAAAGGGATCCCACTTTTCGAATCCGATCCGATCAATGAACTTCTTCCTCCGAGGAGACAAAGAATCGTAGATGGCCTTTTTCCTTTGTTCTTTCTCCCTGTTCTCATCCATCAAATGCTACTCCTTGGGTCCAAATGCCCATTCCTGGGTGGGCTTATTCTGAGTCGGAACCTCTTGTTCTGAAGATTGTTCCTGGTTATCAAGTCCTAGATATTCGGAATCATACTCGGTAAGAAGGGCCATGGAAACCGGGACCAGGACCTTGTGCAAATCAGCAAATCCACTACCTATACCCCGGGCCAGCTCCAAGCTCAAATCCATCAACTGGTCATGAAGCTTTTGCATGTCCACTGTGGGATACCTACCTCCAGGCTCAAAACCGGACCTGGAGCAGGTAACTGTGTTTTCCCCCAGCTTCATGGGCAGGCCATACAAGCGGCAGGTAAGCGGCCTGGAAGAATAGAGCACACACTTATCCTCAACCAGCAAGGGGCACCGGACTCTTTCCTGGGCTGCGCGCCTCAGTATCTCCTGGTCAGAGGTGCCGTCCTGGTGGGCCTTGAACAACTTCCTTTTTATCTTGTGGGTCTTGCGGTCCGCCTTATCCGCATCTATAAGGATCCTGTTCCTGAATTCCGAATCCAGTTGCAGAAAACTTTGATTGAGATAAATGGCCTCTATCAAGGTCAAATCGAACAAGGCATAGCAACAATCAGTACAGCCATTATCGCAGCCCACCTCTTGGGGATAATCCTTTTTGATCTTGTCAAAAATATCGTCCACACCTTGCATTAATTGCTCGTACCGGGAAAAATAATATCCAAGATCCATATCAATGCTCATTCTTTCCTCCTATCTATAAAACAGCCTTCATAACCATGCTTATAGTATCTTTTTCCGGGAGAGACAACAGAAGATTCTAGAGCTGATGCCCCTGCTTAGCGGGCAATAATCAAGGCGGGACTGGGTTCTAACAAAACAAGGGGAGGACCTGGCAATCCTCCCCTTAAAACTAATGCACCGGATGCTGCTACATTTCGGTTACTGTAATCGCGCCTTCTTCGCAAACCTCGACGCAAGATTCACAGCCCAGGCATTCATCCATGTTAACCGGTTCTGCCTTGCCGTCCTGGAGCTCAAAGACCTCCACCGGGCATACGTCTACGCATTCCCCGTCACCGGTACACTTTTCCTTATCTACTTGTACTAACCATCCCATAATAAACCTCCGATTTAATTAGTTTAACAGTTTAATCATTTCGCCCTTGAAACAAAGTACTTTGCGAGTTAGTCAAAATTTCCAAGCGATGTCAAGCTGGATTTTTTCCTTAAACCCAATTTGGATCTCTAACCACCAAGGAGCAATGGCATGCGTTATAAGGGCATCAACCACCTGGCTCTGGCTACCGGGGACATGAACCAAACCATCTGTTTCTGGCGAGACTTGATTGGCCTTCGTCTCGTTGCCGGTCTGGGAAAGCCTGGATACAGGCAGTATTTCTTTGAGCTGGGACCATACAACATGCTTCTTTTCTTTGAATGGAGCCAAGTGCAGCCCTTGCCGGAAAAAGATCATGGCGTCCCGGTTCAAGGACCTTTTGGATTTGATCATCTGGCCCTTGAGGTGGAAACCCTGGATGATCTCTGGACGCTTTACGACAAGTTGAGCGCCGCCGACTTCTGGGTATCTGAAATCCTGGATCATGGATTTATATATTCCATGTACGCGTTTGACCCCAACAACATCCCCATAGAATTCACCTGGAGCGTTCCGAATTTCAACCTTCGCGAAAATCCCTGCATGCTGGACACTCAACCGGATCAGGAGGCCCTGAACGGACCGGAGCCTGAACCAGGTAAATGGCCGCAGGTTACCGAGCCCACTTTGAAAGAGGACAGGCAGATATATCCCGGGGAAGGACAAGAATTCCGCAACAAAAGGAATAAATGGTAAAAGAGCCGGGGCCAAACCCCGGCTCTTTTATAGATAATCTTTCTAGCTTCTGTGACAAGTCACAAACTTGTAGTTGGACTTAAGTGGTTTCGATTTCCTTTCGCACGTCCACTCCGACTTTGTACAGGATTGTGATGATCAGGAATCCGATGGCCCAGATTCCCAATGTTATAAGGATTTCAGGCTGTGTGGGAAGATAGGTCTTAACTTCCTTCAAGGGTGTGGGCACAAAGCCGGCGGTAATCAATCCCATGCCCTTTTCGGTCCAGGTGCTGATCAATACCAGCACCGCGGAAAAGGCCAGAACATTATCCGCTTGCCTGTTTTTGGGAAACAACAGAATGATCAGGGCCAGGAAACCGGCTACTACTGAAACCCACATGAAAACAGTCAGGGTCATATGCCCTTCCAGGGCAAAGAAAAGATACTCGTAATGGGCCAATTTGTCCGGCATCATGCTGTATCCAGCAGTGAATATCTTACACCCCTGAATAAAGAGGTATGCTGCCATGGCGTAGGTAACAATCTTGGCCAAGGACTGAATCGCCTCCCTGCCCGGGTCCCACTTGGCAAAAATCTTGACCGCGAAGGCCAGGAGGATAAGCAGGGCCGGGCCGGCAGCAAAGGCTGAAGCCAGAAAGGAAGGGGCCATGGATGCGGTGAGCCAGAAATCCCGGCCGGGCAGACCTGCATACAAAAAGGCTGTAACAGTATGAATACTTATCGCCCAGGGAATGGAAATGTATATAAAAGGCTTGATCCACCTGGGAGGTCCCACTTTCTTGCGCTCAGCCTGCAGAGTGACCCACCCGATGAGGATGTTCAGGAAGAGGTAGCCGTTAAGCACCACCATATCCCAGAACAGTATTGAGCTCGGGCTGGGGTACAACACTACGTTCATAAGCCTTTGGGGCTGACCCAGGTCCACGATAACGAATAAAAGACACATAACCACTGCTGCCACTGCCAGGAACTCGCCCAGTATAAGCATGCGCGCAAAGGCTTGGTGGTTATGGAGGTATTTGGGTATGACCATCATCACAGCTGAGGCTGCCACCCCCACCAGGAAGGTGAGTTGGGCTATGTAAAGCCCCCAGGAAACATCCCGGTCCATACCGGTCACGGTCAGCCCTTGCTCCAACTGGTCCAAGTAGGCCATGAAACCTACCCCTATGACAGCCAGGAGCACCAGCAACCATATCCAATATAATGCGCTTCCTTTTACCGCTTTCTCAAGCATTTTACACCCCTTACCTTAGATTAGATAATAAACTTGTGGTTCAGTGCCCAGCTTGGGTTTGCGCACCAAGGAATACCTTTCTCGCAACACTTGCCTAACCTCGGAATCCGGATCGTCCAGGTCTCCGAAGAAAAGCACCCCTGGGGCGGCCTCAACACATGCCGGGCGCTCCCCTTGATCCAAAAGATGGGCGCAAAACTCGCATTTTTCCACCACCCCTTTTTCCCGCGTGGGGTAATCTGGATCAATCTCGTCATCCTCCAGGTATAGCCTGGGGTCTGCGTAATTGAAGCTCCTGGAACCGTAGGGACATCCTGCCATACAGAATCTGCACCCGATGCAGCGGTGAAAATCCATGAGAACTATTCCGTCCTCGCGCTTAAAAGTGGCCTGAGTAGGACAGACCCTTACACAGGGTGGATTATCGCAGTGATTGCACAGGGTAAGCAGGGGTAAATTTTTCTTGTCCTCCACCTGGTAAGTATGGATTTGGTCATAAAAGAGTACTTCATAGGGTTCCTTCCAAAGCCACTTAATATTCTGCTCGGAATCGATTTCAGGCACGTTGTGCAATTTGTGGCAGGCCTCAATGCACTTATTCATGACCTCCTGATCCAATTTCTGGGTATCAATAGCCATGGCCCAGCGCTCGGCAGTAAGCCCCTCTGGGATCTTGGTATGTCTCTCCCGGGCGCCTGCCAGGGATGGGCTCAGACTCCAACCCAGAGCTGCAAGTCCTGTAAACTTGATAAATTTTCTTCTGCTGTTATTCATTATGTAAACCCCCTAAGGCTCGATGTGACAATCCCAGCAGTATGGATCCACCCCTACGGCATCGTGACACTGGTCACAGAACTCTTCCTTGTCGTCGTGGCAGTCCATGCAGGTTTTAGTCAGACTCATGAGAAACTCCTCCTGCTTCAGCTCGCTCCAGTACATCTGCAGACCGTCGCGCACATATATATCGCGCCATTCGTCCAGCATTTTCATGTGCTCAGCGCGCATGAACTCAGTACTCTCTATGCAATCATCGTAATCCTCGGGAAGCTCCAATTCCGGAGTTTCATACGTCTCAGCGCCCAAGTTGTACCAAAAGGGAAAACCCACGATGAGAACGAAAACTATAAGGCCCGGAATAATCTTATTGGCATCGTACATTATTCATCCTCCTTACCAGGCAAAGGTTCCCCGCGCAGGTCGGTCTCACGCTCCTGTTCCCCGGGAAGAATCAGGGCGTTGCCTATCATTTCGTGGATTCCAGTCACGCCCACGTCAGGCACCCAATAGCCCATCGCAGCACTCAGAGTGGCCCGGTCTATGGCGCATATGTTGGCCAACATATTCACTCCGTGCCTTTCGTGTACGTATTTCACAGCGTTGGCTCTGGGCAACCCTCCCATCATCCGGAGCTCCTCGTTTTCGCCCGGGTTCAGCCCGGAGCCGCCACCACAGCAAAAGGTTTGCTCCCTAGTGGTGCCCTCGGGCATTTCAAAATAGTTGTTGCAAATTTTATTGATAACGTACCTGGGTTCCTCCAGAAATCCCATGCCCCTGGAAGGATTACAGGAATCGTGGAAAGTGACCTTGAGATGATCGTTACGGGTTTTGTCGATGGGCAGCTTGTTATGCTTCAAAAGATCGGCCACAAATTCGATAACGTGAATCATTCGCGTGGAAGCAGCATGTTCGAATCTAGTCCCGGTAATAGGTGAAATCGGGGTCTCCAAAAAGTCCGGCGGGCCATTCATGGTGTCCATATACTGATGAAGAACTCTCCACATATGACCGCATTCACCGCCCAGGATCCATTTCACTCCCAATCTTTCAGCCTCGTGATACATCTTGGCGTTCAGCTTTTTCATCATCTCGTGCGAGGTGAAAAATCCGAAGTTACCTCCCTCTGAGGCATATGTGCTCCAGGTTATATCCAAACCGTACTCTTCCTGGAGATAATGAAAAAGCATCAAATAGCCCATGGCGGTAAATATACCGGGCTCAGCGAATACGTCCCCGGAAGGGGTAATAAACAGGATATCCGCACCTTTCTTGTTAAAGGTGGGCTCGGGCTTGACTCCAGTCACTTCCTCGATATCATCGCAGAGAAAATCCAGGTTGTCCTTGAAGGTGTGCGGCGGGAGGCCCAGATGGTTGCCCAACTTGTTGCAGTTGGCTACTGGCTTGGAGATCCAGTCGATCTGCAGGCCCAACAGATTGAGGAGTTCCCGCCCGATAATAGTGATCTCTGCCTGGTCGATGCCGTACGGACAGAACACTGAGCACCTGCGGCATTCAGTGCACTGGTAATAATAGTACCAGATTTCCTTGATCACATCCTGGGTTAATTGCCTCCCTCCTGCGAACCTGCCCAGAATCTGACCCACCTTGGTCATCTCGCCCCGGTATATGGAGCGCAGAAGCTCTGCGCGCAGCACAGGCATGTTCTTGGGATCCCCGGAGCCTATAAAAAAGTGGCACTTGTCAGCGCAGGCACCGCATCTTACGCAGATATCCATGAAAACCCTAAAGGATCTGAATCTCTCCAATCTGTCCTTCATGCCCTGGAGAAATGTCTCGTGCCAGTTTTCCGGAAGCTGCCAATCTGCATCCAACGGGCTCCATTTCCTGGGATTGGGCATGCCCACGGCTTCCATGGGACCTGGATCAGCAGGGTAACAGTATCTACCCGGCTTGATCTCCAGCGGGAGATCCATCCAGTCCTGCGCCGGCATCTCGTGGCTGATATTTCTGTACAATACATCCGGTTTTGGTGTAGCCATTACTGTTTACTCCTTCTTTTCAGCATTGTCTTCTGAAGTTTCTTCAGTTTGTTCTTCTTCCAAGGGCTTTTCTACTGGTATATCGTTTTCTACCATGACTTGCCGGTTTTCATCTTCATACTCTTGATAGGTATGGAACTTGACCGGGTAGTTCCAGGGATTTTCATGCCTCTTCTCCCGGCTGTCATTGGGCAGATTCCTGGTGGGGCTGAGGAAAACCCCGCCCAAATGCATGAGTTTGCTGAAGGGAAAGTAAATAAGCAGCACAGAGACAAGGAAGAGATGGACAAAGAAAGTAGCGCCTATTTCCGGAGGAGCAGTGGGGCTAAACTGAACCAGGCCCATGCTCAGCTCTTTAACTGGCATAAGGTCGGTCTTGAACATACCCACGTAACGCATTAAGATCCCGGATACCACTATCCCTATAATCAGAAACAGCGGAAAGTAATCCGCAGGCTGGGAAATATAGCGCACATTCGGCACTATCAAACGCCTCAAGAGCAGGTAGCCCAACGCTAAGAGGATGAGCACGCTGGAAATATAAATGGGCGGACTAAGTATCTGGAACATGCTATCCATATGATCCATGAGCACAAATATTTCCGGGATCGGCTCCGTAAAAAAGCGCATGTGTCTAATAAGTATTACCAGGAAGGTAACATGGAAAATCAGGGCAAAGATCCACAACCATTTACTGGAGGAATAGGCTATGTGGGGACCTTTATGCATTTCCACCCGGGTGTTGCGGAACAAGGACCTGAAAAGGACGACTTCTAGAATCATTCGCCCCACCACACCAAGCTTGGTGCCGGGATTATCCAGCCTGTTCCATTTGTCCTTGAACATGGGCAGAGATTTTCTGGCCTGGCCACAGGTTGTCGGTATCCGGAACGGAACAGGAGATTTCCCCCATTGAACCACCCTGACCACGAAGCCCACAACAAAAACCAGCACCGCAAGATAAGGTATGATCACGCCGAAAATATACTCCATACCCAAAAAACCGGCGCCTATCCAGGCAATCAAGATCAGGGCTACAACCAGAATGAGTGAGTTAATCGCTTTCATGTGCTGCAACCTCTTTTAAAGATTAGACATTATACATGACAGAACTATTCCTCTGTATTGACCAAAACATTTGCTCTTTCCAACAGTTTGTGGGTCCTATTATAAAGAGCATTGGCCTTTTGCTCCCAGAGTTGTTCCCTGCAGGACATGTAAGTATCAAAGGCCAGATTCATGAGCATCTCCAATCTTTGGGTTATTTCCAGCCACTGATGAAAAAGTCCTTGATCCGATATTGTTGATCCGCAAACCTCCCAGATGCTTTCCCTTAACATGGGTGCAAAGCATACCGCTTCAGCAGCAGTAAAGCTCTGGACCGCACGGATACGCGTGATACCGTCCACATAGCTGCGCAGTTTATCCAGATCACATTCCTGGAAAAGCTCGTCAAAGATTTTCTCCATGTTGACACGGAAACTGTATCCCACGGGATTGCTGAATTGGCCGAGATTATTTCTGAAAAACTGGGCGGACTCTGCCGGGTAGGTATTAGTAAATTTCTTGAGCCAAAGATTAAGTATCTCTTGCTTGTTTTGCTTTATGCTCGCATCGAGGCTCATTTAAATAATCCTCTAAAGGGTGCTTAAAAGTTCAAAAAGGAATCCCTGTTACCAAAGAGAAGAGCAGATTTTGTTTATTAACAAGCAATGCTCCCAAGAAATTTCTTTGTTAAAGCAAATTGAGGCGGGGGATATTTAAATAGCCACGGTTATCTTATGCATTGCAAACCTGACTATGGCTAGGCTCCAAGATCACAAGCAATGAGTTTTGGTTTTTTTATACTAGTGCACTCCCATCGTCAAGAGAATTTGAGAAAAAAATGACGATTCAGGGCATAACAGTTGAGCACACTGGAAATGGACACAGAGAGAAAGCCGCACTGGCCGGACCTGATTGTTCTCAAGGGAACGCGCAGGAAAATTGCTAATTACAGGCTCTGCCTCCGGGAGCTGGAAACACTTTCATGTTTCCAGCAACGAGACAATCATAAAGGATGGAGAGGCACGGGATTCAGATACCCGGGGTTTATTCTATGGTGATCTGCACGGATTGCTGGGGCATTTCCTTCTTGGGAACAGTAATGCTCAAGACCCCGTTTTTCAAGACCGCTCTAATGGAGTCGGCATCTACATTTTTGGGAAGGTTGAACTTGCGACTAAAAGGGCCATAGGATCGCTCCAACATCTGGTATGCGCTGCCTGTGGCATCCTTTTCCCTGCGCTTTTCCCCGTAGACGATCAATTGATCGCCCTTGTTCTCCAAGCTGACTTTTTCCTGGTCCACCCCGGGCAGCTCCATTTCTATAATGATGTATCCCTGGGTTTCGTACATGTCAGCCACAGGGCTCCACAAAGCATGCTCCCCTCTACCCGGATGGGCGGCGCCCCAGTCACTGGTTTCATCCATGATCCTATCTATTTCCCTGCGCATGTTCTGTATTTCCGTCCAAGGATTCAAAAACCTGCTCATCTCTCACGCTCCAGATAAAGTTTTGTTTTGCAATTATTCACCACACCTACTTTTTTATCACTCCTTAAACAAATCCTCGGCAATGTCAAATACTTTGGATTGTATGCCAACGGATGCTCTGTTTCGCTACCAAATACCGCTGCTAACAACCGGCCCGAGGCTAACCGGCTAGTCAAACCGGGAAACAGCCTGTT
The DNA here is from genome assembly GCA_964577315.1 of uncultured Desulfovibrionales bacterium. GTDB lineage: Bacteria > Desulfobacterota > Desulfovibrionia > Desulfovibrionales > Desulfonatronovibrionaceae > Desulfonatronospira. Next base: position 438 of record CAZNYT010000014.1, on the reverse strand, counting down.
TTTTGGTCCCCGGAATCTGTTTCCAGTCCTTTAAATGGTAAAAACTTTGCAATTACTCACCATATTTAACCCTAAATATTCACCGGATCTTTTTGCGTGCATTTGCCGGGAGGCTCACCGGTTTTCTTGGCGAGGCTTATGGGGGAAGCCGGACCGCACGAAGAACTCGGAATAAGAATAAAGCAAACCCTCTATTTTGCACCTATCTTGAGAAGCTGCACAAAGCCAAGAGTCCGGTGGGGGCAGGAATGCCCCCGTAAGCCGAGCCTAGAAAAGCGCGAGCCGTGAGGCTCGAAACGCAAAAAGATTTGGTGAATAGTTACAAAACTTTTTGCATAACCGTCTTTCTGCCTGTTAAACATCCCAGTGATTGGGAGTTGACAAAGTTACTGTATATAATATTCTCGGCCCAAAGAAACTCGAGAGTTAAAAGTAAAA
>CAZNYT010000013.1:0-44189 GCA_964577315.1 uncultured Desulfovibrionales bacterium | reverse complement strand
TTTTTTTGCCTTACTTGTTAACTACAACCTTTAACTCTCAAGCCACAAACAAAATTTAACCATCCTAATAAGCGCAACCACCCTGTTTAGTCAATGCTTTACAGCAATCGGCAACAAAGAAGTTCAAGAGCCAAGCAGGAAATTCATACTGGGGAACTGTGCGCTAACTCCTGCTTTCGTAAAATATGGTAATAGTTGCCTACTTTCTTGACAAATCGCGGCTTTTCAGGGACAGGTAAAAAATGCTTGCACAGCGATTGGGGCTTTTCATTGCCCTCTGCCTTAGCTTATGGCTTGTTGCCTGTGGTCCCAAGGTCCCGACTCCGGATCGTACCGACTCCCCATTTCTGGATCAAGTAGACTACAGTATCCAGGCAGGTGCTTTCTCACTGCAGGAAAACGCTATAAACCTGACGCAGGAGCTGAACCGAAAGGGTTTGGAGGCCTATTATTTCCGGGACCGGGACCGATTGTACAAGGTGCGTTTCGGCAACTATCCCAATTACCGGGAAGCCAAAAAACATGCTCAAGATTTGCAAGCCCGGGAACATCTGGACTCCTTTTTCGTGGTAGCCCCTGAAAGCTATCCTATTGCCCAAGTCCCTGATAAAGGTGAAGCTCACCTGCGCCTAGAGCTGGTGCGCACAGCTAATGACTTTATCGGCATTCCGTATAAGTGGGGCGGCGCTTCTCAGTACAGCGGAGTTGATTGCAGTGGGCTAACCAAGGTAGTGTACCGTAAAAACGGCTTGAATCTGCCCAGGGTAGCTTCTGATCAATTCCGGGCAGGCAGGCCCATAGATCCACAAAACTTGCAAAAAGGAGATCTGATCTTTTTCGATACCAAGGATACAGGCAGTGTTTCCCATGTGGGCATCTACATAGGTGACGGGAAATTTATCCACGCCCCTTCCAGCGGACGGAACGTAACCACTGCCAGGTTATCCCATCCATATTTTAAATCCCGGTTCCTTGGAGCCAGGACTTATATTTGACATCCCAATCCTGAATGAACCCACCCTTGAATATCCAAGATAAAGCCTTTCAATCCCATGTTTTTAATGCTGCCCGGGAGGTGATGGAAATCATCCGTTCCCGGGGCTGTATTTGCCTCATTGTGGGCGGAGCCGTACGGGACCTGCTTTGGGACAGGGAAATAAAAGACCTGGACTTGGCTACAGATATGAAACCCCGGGATTTAGCCAGGCTCTTCAGAACCTACCATAAAGGTAAGAGCAAATATTTTGAGACAGTTTGTGTGGTGTACAGGGAAAAGCATTTCGAAACCACGATGTTCAGGGGACAAGAATTGTCCAGGATGGGGCCTGCCCCTCCGCAGGAAAAAAAGCCTCTTGCCTTTGCCCTGGACGCGTTACACCGAGACTTCACTATTAACGCTATGGCCCTGGATGAAGATTTTATCTTGCTGGATCCCTACCACGGGCTGCAAGACCTGAGCAACGGAATAATCCGAGGAGTAGAAAACCCCAGGGAGCGCATCCTAGAGGATGAATTGCGCATTCTGCGTGGGTTACGGTTGGCAGCTGAGCTGAAAATGGACCTGGAACACGAAACCGCGCGATGTTTCAGGGATCTTGGGGGTAGGCTGAACCGGATAGCTCCGGAAAGAAAAGGGGAAGAACTGCTCAAAATGGCCTCTCTCCCAGGTTCCGACTTTGCCAGAGCTCTTGAGCTCATGGACGAACTCGGGATATTGGCAAAGCTGCTACCGGAAATACAAGCCCTAAAACGCGTTCCCTGCTATAAAAGCAAGCCTTCGCAAGGAAACACATTCCGCCACACCCTGGCAGCTATTCAGGCCAACACTGGGACCGATCCCAGCCTGAACCTGGCGCTTCTGGTTCATGACGTAGGCAAAATCGGGGTATTAAATATCCGGGAACACCCAGCCGCTTATCCTGGGCATGGCAGATCAGGTTTGCCTTTGGTAAAAGCCATGGCTTCCAGATTCAAGCTGCCTTCCAGAACAACCCGAGCCATGCTGGAAGTGGTCGCCAACCACATGCGCATGCACAAAATACATCTCCTTTACCCTTCACAGATTTCGCGGTTGATTCAGAATCCTTGCTGGCCGGTCCTTAGAGCCGCGTCCATTTGCGATCAGGATGCCCAAGAACAAGACGGAGGGATAAAGCAAAAGAAAAGAATCCAAAGGGCCATAAACAAGGTAAGCCGCTTTCTATCCGGAAGAAACCAGGACACCTTGCAAGTCCGGCCGGTTATCACCGGCAGACAGGTGCTGAAATATACCGGGATCTATTCCGGCCCCATGGTAGGCAGAATTATCCGGGAAACCACGGACTGGGCTTTAGACAATTACATCCAGGATGAAACCCGGATTCTGGAACAGGCCAAGTATCTAGCCGGGTTGCTGCAAAAAAACAATGGGGATTGAGCAGTTTCAAGGTAAGACGTACTCTGTCTTTTGCCTTCAGCGCCTACGGGAACGCATCATCCCTGTCAAGAGCCTCAAGATTAGCACCAGGGCCACTATATATCCTACCACTCCCAGAGTGGGGTAACCCCATAGAGTAGGGCCTGTGCCAGCTACAACTATAATCCCGGACCCCAGGAAGAGAGCAGCAACAATAATCCCTAACACCAGACGGTTCACTATCCTTTCCAATGTGGACTGAAGACCCTCCAGATTGTGGTGCTGGAAACGGATTGCCAGCTCCCCCTGCTCCAACTTGCTCACAATATCCATGGCCTGCCTGGGAAATTCGTACTGAAAACGCAACAAGTATTTTATGTTTCTTTGCAATCCCTTGATTACATTTCCCGGCTTGTAGCGTTCTGCGCTAATCTGGCGCACTATGGGCTCTGCCTCCTTGATGATATCCAGATCCGGATACATCATCCTGGCAGTCCCTTCGGCTGTAACCAGGGCCTTGATCATTATGGACAGATCCGTGGTGAGTATCCTGCCATGGGAACGCAGGATGGTGGTCAACTCCATGAGCAGCTGACCCAGATTGATCTCTTTTAAAGGCAACCGGGTAAAATGGCTGATCACGTCCAGGATTTCGTTCTGGAGTATGTTACGGTTAATGTTTTCGCGCCCGATGGTAAATGAAATCAGGATCTCGGTTACATCCTCCACATCGTTGTTAACTACAGCAGAGATAAGATCTATTAATTCGTAGCGCACCTTGGGTGTTAAGCGACCCACCATGCCCCAATCCAGAATGATCATGTTCTCGTATTCATCCACCAGGATGTTGCCTGGATGGGGATCTGCATGGAAGAAGCCATGCACCAGGACTTGTTGCAAAGAGAAACTGACGCCACGCTTAGCCAAAGTGGCCCTATTTTTCAGTTCCGAGAACTTGATATCCTTCATCTTGCTTCCCCGGGCCAATTCCATGGTAATAACGTAGGGCCCAGAGTATTCGGTGAATACCGATGGAACCAAGATACCGCTGTCCTGTTCCAGATGAGTTTGAACCACCCGCATATTCCGTGCTTCCTGGACGAAGTTGAGTTCTTGAAACATCAACCTCCGGATGCGCTGCACCAGTTGAGGCAAGTTGTACACCCTGAAAGATTCCATCCGTCCGTCCAGGCGGATTGCAAGCCTCTCCAAAATATCCAGGTCAGACCTGATGGTCTCGGCAATACCAGGCCGCTGGATTTTCAGGGCCACTTCCTGTCCATCATGTTTTAGTTTGCCCCGATGCACCTGCGCCAGAGAAGCAGCAGCTATGGGATTTTCCTCGATTTCGGAAAAGACCTCTTCCAGTGAAGCGTTGAAATTCTGTTCCAAAACTCTTTTGATTTCCGAGAAATCTTCCGGAGGGACATCATCCTGGAGCTTGCGCAGTTCCTGCAAAAGGTCCTCGGGAAACAGATCCGCTCTTTGGGACATGATTTGCCCAAACTTGATAAAAGTTGGGCCGAGTTCCTCCAAGACCATGCGCAAGCGCTCATAAGTGGTCAAATGAGCGGTATGTACCCTTATCTTTTCCAGGTATTTCCTTCCGGGAATTTCCAGTCGATCGACCACGTCGTCAAAACCGTACTTGATCAAGGTACTTACGATCTCCCGGAAACGACCCAGGTGGGCTATAGCTCTAATATCCATTCAAACTACCTGTGCCAGACTGAACTACCCTGTTAACATGCCGGAGCTGAACTTGCTTATCCAGAAAATCCCTTATAATCAAAGATTTCCAGGGCAGCAGCACTGGTTTATTCCTGTTCCTTTTTGCTCTGTTGCAAGTGCAGGCCCTCCAGAGTAGAAACCCTGTCCTCCAGGCTGGATATCCTGGCCTCCAGATCCTGCATCTCCTGCTTGCTCGCTAGATCCAGGCTTTCCTTGCTGCTCCTAATGGTATCCAGGAACCAGTTCTGAAATACATTCTGCTGATCTTCGCTTTTTTGCACAAAATCCCGGACCAGGCTCTCTCCTTCCTCAGCAGACAGCTTCCCCCTCTCCACCAATTGGTTGACCCTTTTCTCCATTTCCTCGGCAGTGACAACCACCACACCCAAACCGGTCAAAATTCCTTTTCTGAAAAGATCCAACATAATCTACTCCTTTCTCTTGAGGTTTAAACTTGGGGACACTCGGACAAGGATTTGTGTATCTCCTCATCGGAAAAGGCTTTATCCTGAAGTTCCCCTTTCAAATAGGCGTCATATGCGCCCAAATCCAATAAGCCGTGCCCGGAATAGAGGAAAACAATCACCTGCCCGGGATCCGCTTCTTTGGCCATATCTATGGTAGCCTTTATGGCGTGGGCTGTCTCCGGAGCGGGAACGAACCCCTCAGTTTGCATGAACAATCTAGCCGCTTCAAACACCTCGTTCTGGTAATAGGCCCTGGATTCCATTAGACCCAGATGGGCCATTTGTGAGATAATGGGGCCTTCGCCGTGATAACGCAAACCCCCTGAATGAATGGGCGGTGGGAAATAACCGTGCCCTAAAGTATACATCTTTATCAAGGGGGTCTGTTTAGCCATATCCCCGAAATCGTATGCGAACCGCCCCTTGGTCAAAGACGGACAGGCCTGGGGCTCCACCGCCATGAAACGGAGTTTTTGCCCCTCTAATTTTTCCGGCACATAAGGCAGGACCAACCCCCCGAAATTAGTGCCACCTCCCACGCAACCGATAAGCACGTCCGGGGACTCTCCAGCCAAATCCAGTTGTTTCTTGACCTCCAGCCCGGTTATGGTTTGATGCAGCACCACGTGATTGAGTACGCTGCCCAGGGCATACCTGGTATCCGAATTGGAGACAGCATCCTCAATGGCCTCGGAAATGGCCAGCCCTAGGCTCCCCCCGGAGGAGGGATCCTGTTCCAATACCTTGCGTCCAATACTGGTCCTTTCGGAAGGGGAAGGGAAAACTTCTGAACCGTAGGCCCGAATGATAATGCTCCTGTAGGGTTTTTGCTCAAAGCTGCACCGAACCATGTATACGCTGCAGTCCATATCCAACATTTTACAGGCAAAAGACAGAGCGGTGCCCCATTGTCCCGCACCGGTCTCGGTGGCCAAACGCTTCACTCCTTCCATCTTGTTATAGTAGGCCTGAGCCACGGCGGTGTTGGGTTTGTGCGAACCCGCCTGAGATACGGATTCATCCTTGTAATAGATCCTGGCGTTACTGCCTATGGCCTGTTCCAGACGACTGGCCCGGACCAAAGGCGTGGGCCGGTAAAGGTTGTAGATCTCCAAAATAGGCTCCGGGATGCTAATCCATCGCTCCTCCGACATCTCCTGCTGGATAAGGGATTCCGGGAAAATCGGGGAAAGCTTTTCCGGTCCCAGGGGCTTCTTGGTTTCCGGGTCCAAGGGCGGGGCCACTGGCTCGGGCAAGTCCGGCATCACGTTGTACCACTCTCTGGGTATACTTTTCTCGTCCAAATGGATCTTAATCTTGGCCATGCTGGGATCTCCTTAAGTAGCTAAAACACAATCAAAGGCTCAACCAATACCGATTAAACGACTAAAAACTTTACTATAGGCGGTTGCATTTATCAAGCTGAACTGGCTCCTAAAAAACATTGCTTTTTGAATCCTTATCAACGAGACTTGTCTCTTTAACCATGGCACTATAAACTGCCTTACTATTATGGCAGCAACTCTTTCCCTGGGTCCGAGGGTTCTGCAAACTGGGCGTAAACTGTGTGAACGACGTAGGCCAATTTGCAGAATTCTCGGACCTCTGGATAATCAGTTTCGTTGTAGATAACCTGAACAGGTCAATAGTTACGCACTTTTTAGATTTAACTCTCAAGTTTTATGAAATGGTTCAGATGCTTCTGCAAAACCGTGGCCTGCTTGACTGTAGCCCTGGTATATGCCCTGTCCTCCGCAGGCGTTTGGCTTTCGTCTAGAAACCGGGAAAAAAGGCTTGAGAATTTTTCCCGCTGTACCCATTTTTTCTCAGCCATTATGCTGAGGGCTATAGGCCTTGACCTCCAGGTTCACCACAGAGCTCAATCCAAAAAGATCCGAGGCGGTACCCTCCTGGTTGCCAACCATCTATCTTATCTGGACATACTGATCCTGGCCTCTATACGCCCCATGCTTTTTATTTCCTCTGTGGAACTCGCCCACACCTTTTTCCTGGGACACCTAGCCAAGCTCGGAGGCACAGTGTTCGTGGAAAGACGCTCACCCGCTTTTCTGCCCCAAGAACTAGCAAAAGTTGCCCACTTGCTCCGACGCAACTTCGTGGTCGTTTTGTTCCCAGAGGCTGGAACCTCGGACGGGGAAGAGATCCGCCCCTTCAAGTCCGCACTGTTTCAAGCGGCTGTTCAGGCTGGGACCCGGGTCCAGCCTGCATGCATCCGCTACACCCATCTGGACGGAATCCCGGTAACCTCGGCCACGCGCAGGCGAGTCGTATGGCACGGAACCTTGTTTCCAGTACATGCTATAAAGCTTTTAACCCATAAAGGGATCCAAGCGGAAGTGGATATCTTCCCCCCCTTGGAGGCCAGATCCTGCCATCGCAAGGAACTGGCCCGCCACTGTCTGGAACTGATTCAAAGTCGCTACCAGCATGCCTGGTAAACACGTAGTGTTCCAGCAAAAGCGGTTTGCAAACGGGTAATACTACAACGAAACTTGGCTCAATAAACAGCCTTACTATTATGGCAGCAACTCTTCTTCGAGGTCCGAGGGTTCTGCAAACTGGGCGTAAACTGTGTGAGCCTGTTTGCAGAATTCTCGGACCTCTGGACAATAAGTTTCGTTGTAGTAACTCCCGGGAGAAAGTTTCGAATCGCGGGAAATGGCAAGATTAAACCCAAAGCCCCAGTTCCTGCCTTTTGTTCTTAAGGGCTTGCAGGAGATTATAGGAAAGGTTGAGATTGCCCCTGCCGGAGCCAAGTTCGATCTCTGGCTTTACAGATCCGTGAAAATCCGATCCCCCGGTAGGCAAAAGATCCAGGTTGCGGCACAAAGAAGCGTACAATTCCATCTGTTCCGGGCTGTGTTCGGAATAAAAAACCTCCACCCCGTCCAGACCATACTCCTTTAATCGGAGCAGCTCCCGGTGCAGCTTTTCCCTGTTCAACTCCAGGGAATAGGGATGAGCCAGAACCACCAGGGCCCCTTCGTCCTTTAAAACGGAAATGGCCTTTTCCGGACCGAATTTTTCCTTGGGGACATAGGCCTTGCCCCCGGATCCCAAGTAACGATCGAAACTTTCCTGAATAGAAGAGACCCATCCCTTATCCATGAGCACCCGGGAAATGTGGGGCCTGCCCACAGTTGCATCCCCTGCCAGATTGCGCACGTCATTGTAGGTAATATCTATACCCAAGTCCTGCAACTTGTGAATGATGAGTTCATTGCGCATATTCCTTTTTTCCCTGAGCTCCTGAAGAGAGGCATTCAAGGCCGGGGCCTCGGGCTTTAGCCAATATCCCAGAATATGCATCAGCCCGGGATATTCCACGCTTAGTTCGCATCCGGGAATCACTTCCAGGCCTTGCTTTTTCCCGGCGCTTAAGGCCTCTTCCAAGCCGTTGGTGGTATCGTGATCGGTCAGGGCAAGGCCCTTGAGCCCCCTGGTTAAGGCATAATCGACCAGTTGAGTCGGGGAGAACGTACCGTCTGAGGCGGTGGAGTGGGTATGCAGATCTATTTCCGACATCAGGATTTAAACTGTCCGCCTGATTCTGCGGGACTTTTTATATATCACAACGCCCATGGTACCCAGGTGAAAACTAACGGATTCAGGCCCAAAAACCATCTACTCCTTTCACATGGACAACCAATAAGATACAAGCCGGTATTGTTACAAAGAGTTACTTAAAACGGTAAGTTATCCGTCCTCGGGTTAAATCGTACGGGGAAAGCTCCACTTTAACCCGGTCCCCGGGCAGGATCCGGATATAAAATTTGCGCATCTTTCCGGAAATATGGCCCAAAACCTCGTGCCCGTTATCCAGCCTGATCCGAAACATGGCATTGGGTAGGGCCTCTTCTACTACACCCTCAACTTCTATTGCTTCCTCTTTGCTCATACATTCTCCTTGCTATAAACTAAAATCTTTCCTTACGGTGAGACATATTTTGTGTCAAGATCTTTCCCGGCTTACGAACTTTTCATATCCTGCTTGCTTCCATCTGATTTTTCTACTAAAAAAAGTGTTCACACTATTTTATAAAAACTGACAGACAATTGCTATCGTTTGGGCCGGGGCTGAAAAAAATCTAGACCCTGTTAAGATAAATATTTACCATATTTGCAACTATTCACCATGTTTTATCCAATCTATTCACCGGATCTTTTTTGCGTGCATTTGCCGGGAGGCTCACCGCTTTTCTTGGCGAGGATTATGGGGGAAACCGGACCGCACAGAAGGTACTGAATAGGACTTAAGCAAAAGCCTTTATTTTGCACCTATCTTGACAAGATGCATATAGCTAAGAGTCCGGTGGGGGCAGGAATGCCCCCGTAAGCCAAGCCTAGAAAAGCGCGAGCCAAGAGGCACGGCACGCAAAAAGATTTGGTGAATAGTCACCCATATTTTACTCAAAATCTTACAAACAATACCAACAAGGACAACACCTGCATGGACAAGCCCTCCTTCCCATATCAAGCCGGCAGACTTTCCAGAAGACATTTTATGTATCTTACAGGGGCGGGTTCATTAGCTCTGCTTGCCGGATGCTCTACCCATCCGGTAACCGGACGTCCCCAATTTATGCTCATGTCCCGGGACCAGGAAATACAGTTGGACCAGGAAAACTCCCCGCACCAGATTTCATCTGATTATGGCCGGGTGCAAGATCACGAACTAAGCCAATACATTTCCTCTGTAGGACAAGATATTGCTCATGTCAGCCATCGCCCGGACATGCCCTATTCCTTTAACACCCTGAACGCTCCTTATATAAACGCCTATGCCTTTCCCGGCGGAACCATCGGGGTCAGTCGAGGGATTCTGCTGGAATTAGAGGACGAGTCCGAATTGGCCTCCCTTATCGGACACGAAGTGGGACACGTATCAGCCAGGCATACTGCCCAGAGAATGACCAGGGGGCTTTTGGCCGCTGCGGTGTTTACCGGTGCGGCAGTGGCAGCCGGACCGGAATGGGAGGACATGGTTGTCGGCCTGGGGGGAATTGGTGCAGGTGCGTTACTGGCCAGTTACAGCCGAAACCAGGAACGGGAGGCGGATGAATTGGGCCTGGAGTACATGGCCGGGGCTGATTACAATCCTCAGGGCTTCGTAGGGCTCATGGAGATGCTAAAGAATATGTCGGACCGGGAGAGAAGCTTTATGGCCACCCTCTTTGCTACCCACCCCATGAGCACCGAGCGCTACCAGACGGCTGTCCAGAGAGTGGAAAAAGAGTATCCCATAAACGACAAGCCCGTCTACCGGGAAAGATACATGGATCATACCGCGAACCTCCGCAAGAAGGAAAAGGCCATAAAAGAGATGCAGGAGGGAGATGATCAGCTAATGGCGGGTAAGCCGGAAAAAGCCAGAGAACATTACCAGCTTTCCTTGGAAACAGCCCCAGAGGATTATACTGGCAACCTGAAAATGGCCAAGTGCCTTCTCACTCTGGATCAAAAGGAAAAGGCCCGTGATTATGCCCGGGCGGCTCGCGAGGTCTACCCGGAGGAACCCCAGGCAGTACACATCCTGGGCTTTATATATATACAACAGAGTCAATACGAACAAGCCCTGTCCCAATTCAACACGTACCAGGAAGAGTTACCCGGCAATCCCAATACTGTGTTTTTTCAGGGGTATAGCTATGAGGGCATGGGGCGCCAAGAGCCGGCAGCAAAAAAATATCACGCTTACTTACAACAGGTGGATCAGGGAGAATATGCCCAGCACGCCTATAATCGACTTAAGCAATGGGGCTATATATAATCCTTGTAATTCAACCCCACAGGACTGCAAGAAAAGCTCTTTTTGACCTCAAGACAAACACCCCTGCCAGGAAGAATAAATGCCTGACACTTCTTACTTTGGTAATGCCCGGGATCTGGACTACACCCTACAGATCCATCCGGACGGGACCCTGAAAGCGGATATCCGTGGCCGATTGGAGGCTGGCAGCATTGGTCCTCTCTGGAAAGATCTGGCCAAGAAATTGCAAAAATCCTCTGTGTCCGGACTGATATTTGACTTAAAGCAAGTCCACTACATGGATATGTCCGGGCAGGCCCTGCTTCTGCACTTCTCCCGTCTTATGCGGGAAAGAAAAGCCTCAGTGGAAATCGCCAACCTACGTCCCGATTTTCAACACGTACAGGAGCAGATAGAATGCTTCGACTGCAGCCCCAGGAACCTACAGCCCCAGTATTCGGGAATCGAAGAACTAGGCCGAGCATTTCTCAACCTCGGCCGGGACATAAAGCAATTCTTTTCCTTTTTAGGCGAATTTTTGCTCGCAATTTTTTATACCCTAACCCACCCCCGCTCTGTGCGCTGGAGGGATGTCCTGCTCCACGTGGAACACGTGGGCAGCAAGGCTGTGTTCATCATCGTTCTCATGGGCTTTTTGATCGGGCTCATCATAGCCTTTCAATCCGCCATAGCCCTGGAGATATTCGGAGCGCAAATCTTTGTGGCCCATCTCCTGGGCTTATCCATTGTGCGCGAGCTGGCTCCCCTGGTCACTGCCATTATTTTGGCCGCCAGGAGCGGGTCCTCCTACGCCGCGGAAATCGGGACCATGAAGATCAATGAGGAAATAAACGCCCTGGAAACCATGGGTCTCAGCCCGGTGCGCTTCCTGATGATTCCCAAAATGTTCTCCGCGGTTTTGGTAACTCCGTTTCTGTGTCTTTTCTTCATGTTCTTCAGTTTCGTGGGTGGGGCCGTGGTTATGCTTTCCCTGGATTTCACCTTGACCCTGTACATTGAGCAGCTAAACAATGCCATCGGGTTAAACGATCTTTTAGGGGGGCTGTTCAAGGTCTTTGTTTTCAGCCTCCTTGTGGCGTGGGTAGGCTGCATTAGGGGATTTCAGACCGGAGACGGCGCGAGTGCCGTGGGGCTCTCCACCACCAGCGCCGTTGTGAGCGCCATAGTCCTGATTATTTTGGCTGATGGCATATTCGCTTTAGTTTACTATACCCTTGGAATATAGAATATGGTTTACAATTCCCAAAACCCTGTATCCGTACACAACCTGAGCATGGGTTTTCCCGGTCAGCCCCTCCTGGAAAACGTATCCTTCGAGGTCCATACCGGAGAGATATTTGTTATCCTGGGCGGCTCAGGAAGCGGGAAAAGCACGCTTTTAAAGCACTTGATAGGATTGTACCAGCCTCTAGAGGGAGAGATCTTTATCCACGGCCGCGAGCTAACCCATGCCTCTTTACGGGAAAAAACCTGGATCATGAAGAATATTGGAATCAGTTATCAGAGCAGTGCCCTGTTCGGATCCATGACCTTATTGGAGAACATTCGCCTGCCCCTGGAAGAACATACGAACATGCCTCTGGAAGCAATGAACCTGGTATGCAGGCTCAAACTCTTCCAAGTGGGACTGGAAGGGTACGAGCTTTACATGCCCTCGGAACTAAGCGGGGGCATGCAGAAAAGGGCTGCCATAGCACGGGCCATGGCTCTGGACCCCTCCATTCTTTTCCTGGACGAGCCATCTTCCGGGCTGGATCCTTTGACCTCGCTGGAGCTGGACGAGCTTATCCTGGATATCAGCCATAGCCTCAAAATTACCTTCGTTATTGTCACCCACGAGTTGGACAGCATCTTCAAGATAGCGGATCGCATGATCATTCTGGATAAGCACACAAAAAAGATCTCTGCCCAGGGCAATCCCTTGGAGCTTAGCATGAATCATCCCGATCCCTGGGTGCGCTCCTTTCTTAAACGGGAAAAACTTGTTAATGTTTAAAAAAACAACTTACAACCCGCGTAGATAATACTGAAACATGAAATCCCATCCCAATTACTATTTGATCGGACTTTTCCTTAGCATAGGACTGGCCCTGCTCTTGGGCGCTCTAATCTTTCTGGGGGCCGGTATTCTCTGGAAAGAAACCGCAACTATTGAAACCTACATGGATGATTCCGTTCATGGACTGAGCACCGGTTCCCAGGTCAAGATGCGGGGAGTAAGGGTGGGACACGTGCGGGACATTAGCTTTGTCCACCATAAGTATCCCGAAGCCAGGGAAATCGGGGATCGTTACGTTCTTTTGGAACTCAGCCTGGAGCTCAGGGAATTCGGGGACATCTCCAAGGCAGAATTTGAGTCCTACCTGGAAAACGAAGTACAAAGGGGATTGAGAATCAGGCTTATGCCCGAAGGTCTTACCGGTATCGCCTACATTGAGATGGATTACCTGGACCCAGTCCGCCACCCACCTTTACAGATCAACTGGGACCCGGAACATCCCCACGTACCATCCGCACCTGGAACTATGGCCAGGTTGGAGGAGACCTTTCATTCCTTGGCCAATACCATGGAGAACCTGGAGGAGATTGATTTACAGCAAACCTTTAAAAATCTGAATCAAATGATGCAAAGTGTGGACAAGACTGTCCAGTCCATGGATATGGCCCCGGCTATCTCTCAAGCAGAAACACTTATCCAGGAGCTCCGCGAGAGCAACCGCAAGATTTCCCGGCTCATAGGCCCGGAACAAGAACCCAAAAGCAGGGAAAAAAGAGCGGACCTGCAATCAGTTCTTACCGAGTCCAAAAACATATTGAAAAGGCTGGACAACAGCCTAAAGCGCCTGGAGCTGGACCGCGAAAACGGTACTGCGGACAAGTTGGTACAAACCATCAACCATCTCCATAGGGCCTCGGAACAGATGCCTGCCACCATGGAAAACATCAACGTGACCACTCAAAGCCTGAAACAGGGCAGCGAAGGCGTGGAACAGCTCACCCAAAGGACCTACTCCATGCTCAGGGCCCAAAACGAGGAACTAAGGATTATACTGGACAACATGCGCACCATCAGCGAAAATCTTTTGGATCTTAGCCAAGATGCCAAGAAATACCCCTCTTACCTTTTATTCGGGGAAGAACCCCTGGAGAGCGAGCCTAAATGATTCAAAGCAGACTTTTAATCGCAGCCGGGATTGTCCTGCTTTTATTGGGTATATCCTGCGCGCCTAAAAAAGGACCTATTGAGCGCACCCATTATGTCCTGGAGCCCTCGGAAGGACCTCAAAAACTATGGCAAACTTCACCCGGGTTATTGAGCGTGCGAGAATTTAGGGTCTCACCCGGTTACCGCGGCAAGGAACTGGTTTACAAAAAAGAAAACGGGCAAAGCACCCAGGATTTTTACAATCACTACTTCATCTCTCCTGGTTCCATGCTCACCCAGGCCACTAGGAACTGGCTGGATGAATCCGGTCTTTTCCAGGCTGTTATCCCCTTCGACAGCCACAAGGACCCGGATTACATCTTGGAAGGGACGGTGATCTCCATGTTCGGAGATTTTTCCGATCCTGACAATCCCCAAGGGGTGTTGCGCATGCAGTTCTTGCTTCTCAAGGACACCGGCATGGACTATGAGCTGATCACCCACCGCACTTACCAGGCCAATAAAACCATGAGCCAACCTGGAGCCCAGCCCATGATCCGGGCCCTGAACCAATGTTTGGCTGAGATCCTGCAGTCCCTGGAAAAGGATCTGGCTCTGGCCATAAAGCCTGATTCTCCAGGTTTATGGCCAAAAATCACATCCCAAGCTACTTTCTAAGCAAGCCCTTGACCAGGTTCTTGCCTATCAACCAAACTGCCACGATCACTATCAGGCCCGCGCATACGGATGCATAAATCCCCAGAATGGATCTTATAGCCTCGGCATTTATCCAGAAAAAATAAAATATGTATCCAATGATCACGTTCCAAACCAACGTACCCATCAGGGTATAAAGCAGAAAAAGCTTGATAGGCATGCGGATGATACCGGGCGGAATGGAAACCAGGGTTCTGATAGTGGGGGCCATGCGTCCGAAGAAAACCACCCAGTGTCCCTTCCTCTCAAAATAATCAAACACCCGTTCCAGATCTCCCAGGCTTAAGAGATGATATTTCTCCAATCTGCGCGCTCCCCTGAACAACCTATCCTTGCCCAGCAAGCCAGCCAGACCGTAAATAAATAAAGATCCCACTGCACTTGCCAAAGACACCACTAGCACGTAAAGAAGCACGTACCAAGGACTTAGATCCGGTGCGGCTGCAGTGGCGAACAACACTGCCTCCGGAGCCACGAACAGGGCAGAAATAAAAACCAATATATAGCTTTGGGCAAAAAAATAAAAAACATCTTGCATTGAAATTTCTTAAAGAATGAACCTATGTTCTAAAACTTTTTGAGTAATCATGTAAAACTACAACGAAACTTGGTTCTATAACCATGGCTCTATAAACCGCCTTGCTATTATGACAGCAACTCTTTCCACAAGGAATCGAATAAAGTCTCGCAGTAGTTAATTGCCGAGTCAAATGGGCAAGTCCAGAAGACCTGTCAAGATAGCTGCTGCCAGGGCCCAGACATAAAAGGAGAACACCTTGAGCCTGGCCCGGTACAGGAAATATACTACCAGTTTAAGGGATACGATCCCCACCAAGGCCGCCACCAGGAAACCCACTGCCAGGGCTCCTGCATTTACCCCGTCCAGTCCTCCATGCCCCCAGACCTCGACTCCCTGCAACAGCGTCGCGGCGCAAATAGTGGGAATAGCCAGGAAAAAGCTGTACTCGGCTGCCCAGCGCCTTTTAAGCCCGGAAAACAGGGCAAAGACAATAGTCATGGCGCTTCTGGACAAGCCCGGCATCAAGGCTAAACCCTGTGCCAGTCCTATCACCCCGGCTACTCTGGAGTTAATCTTCTTCAGGCCCCGTCGCCTAGGCCTTAATTTGTCCGTCCACCACAAGAGCATACCTGTAAAAATCAAGGTAACAGCCACCATCTCCGGGGTGGCAAAAACATGCTCAAAAGCGGTTTTCAGGGTCAGGCCCAGGATCCCGGTGCAAAGCACGGAGAACATGCCCAGAATAAAAAGCCTGGGATAAAGCAGGGAGGCACCCCCCTGCCTGGCCCAATCCAGGGATTGCTGCACGCATTTGGTGCAAAAAACCTTGAGGCTGGAAAAAAAGACCACGATTATGGAGATTAAGGTACCCACGTGAACCACTAGATCAAAAAGGATCATTTCCGGTGACTCTGGGGCGGGCAGGGGATGCTCGCTGCGAATCAGCCAGTGCTGAACAAGCACCAGGTGCGCAGTGGAGCTAACGGGCAAGAACATGAACACGCCCTGGATAACCCCGAGCAAGGCAGCAATCCAAAGGGTCATGACCGCTCCTGTCCAAGTGTTAGTTTCGTATCCATATCTGCGCTATCCGCCACCAACCCTCCCTCGAAATCCAGTATCACCGCCCTGACCTCTACCTTGTCCCCGGCGAAAACCTGGGCGTGCCGCACCATTCGGGAGGCTATACGATCAAATATGGCTGGGCATTCCCCTTCCAGGACAAAGAATGCTTCCCTGGCAGTATTGAGGGTTTTCACCCTCTCAGCCAGGCCCGGGTCCAAGCACACCTCCTGGACCCATTCCCCGAGACGCTCCAGGGCCAGGCGGGACTTGGCAGCATGGGTATGCGGGACCCCTTGGGCGATCTTGACCGCCTTGCCCAAAAGCACCACCAGAATAATGCTGGAAAATCCCTTTTGCACCGCCCTTTTCATGGTCTGGGCAAAGTAGTCCCCCATCTGGACGAAAGCCTCTTCAGGGAGCTCCGGGAAAAGCTCCTGACCGAAGCGCTCGCTCCGCCTGCCCGTGGTGCAAGCCACCCGGTCCAATCCGCAGGCCCTGGCCACTGCCAGGGAGGAATCTATGGTAGCAATGTAGGCCGCGTGGGACAGGGGCTTAACTATTCCGGTGGTACCCAGGATGGATATCCCTCCCTGAATGCCCAGCCTCTGATTCAGGGTATGCCTGGCAATATCCTCGCCCCGGGGAACAAAAACTTCCACGTGCAGCCCGTTACTTACCCCCGCAGCCTTTCTTAATTCATCCAGGCTTTCCCGGATCATTCTCTGGGGCCCGGGGTTTATGGCGGGCTCTCCTGGCGGGAGCTCCAGGCCGGGCTTGGTTATGCGGCCCACCCCTTCCCCAGCGGTAATCAGCACTTCCTGTGCTTCGCCTGCAAGGCTGACCCTGGCCCCGATCTCGGCCTTGTTGGTCACGTCCGGATCGTCTCCAGCGTCCTTGATCACCATGCATTCGGCCCGGCCCGGCCCGTTCAAGACGCAGGAATGAATGTTTACATCCAGCACTTCCCCGTTTATCAGGCGCACTTGCACCTGGGAAGGGGGCTCCCCTGTGAGTAACAGCTGGGCTGCTCCCCGGGCTGCAGCAGCCGCAGCAGTACCGGTGGTGAAGCCGCTGCGCAGTTTTTTTTTCTTCCCCTCTTGGACCATGTTCTCTTGCAGCTTAAAATCCTATTAGTCCTACGAAACTTAGTTCTATAACCATGGCTCTATAAACAGCCTTACAATTTTATGGCAGCAACTCGTATTCGAGCTCCGAGGGTTCTGCAAACTGGGCGTAAACTGTGTGAGCGACGGCCTGTTTGCAGAATTCTCGGAGCTCTGGATGGTAAGTTTCGTTGTAGTTATTCTTTGGCCATTATCACCAAACTGTTCACCACAGCCGCAGCCACGTTGGACCCGCCCTTTCTGCCCGTATTGGTTATAAACGGGACATCCAGGCCGGCCAGCTCCGCCTTGGATTCTGCCGCGTTCACGAAACCCACCGGCAGTCCCACCACCAGGGACGGATCTGCCCTGCCTTCGCGCACCAGGCTTATCAGCCGCATCAAGGCAGTAGGTGCGTTGCCCACCACGTAGATCCCGTTCGGGTCCTGCCGCACCCCTTGATCCACTGCCGCCTCGGCCCGGGTGGTACCTTTTTCTTTTGCTATCCTGGCCACCTCTGGATCCTGCATATAGCAAACCGGCCTGCATCCAAAACCGGCCAGGTCCTTTTTGCGCAGGCCAGCCAGAACCATGTTGGTATCCGTGATCACGGCTCCACCGGACTGAATAGCCCTTACCCCCGCCTCTAGCGCCCGGGGATGGAACCGGATGGTTTCCAAATAATCAAAATCCGCGCTGGTGTGTATCATCCGGGAAACCACTGCCCATTCCTGGGAGGTAAAGGAGTGATCCCCTGCCTCGCGGGCAATGATCTCAAAGCTTTCCTGTTCAATTTCTCCTGGCAACACTGTCCTGTTTCCTTTTGGTAGTAGATTAGTCCAATCTTCCGTACTGCAATCTATAAGCCTCAAGTGGGCAGCATAGGGTTTCCCGCTTCCGGAATCAAGCCCAGTATCTTCCCAAGTTTAGGTAGCCTTAAGCCTACTTTTGGCCTATATTCATATCACCCATGCTGGTTATGAGAAGTTTAGGGTTCTCACCCTCCCTGCTTCACAAACCAAGGCTGATCAGAGAGATTGCAACCCTTTTAAGCAAAAACTAAAGCTGCCAAGCACGCTCATGTTCAAAAGCCTATACTCGTTTCAATCCTTAGGCAAGGAATACTCCCGGGGAATCCCCTTGGCTGTAGCCGGGGTGTTTGTCCTTAGTTTCGATGCCCTGCTCATCCGGATGGCCATGGCAGATCCCTGGACTGTTCTTTTCTGGCGTGGACTCCTCATGGGGACCACCCTGAGCCTGCTCCTTTACTTTGGCTCCAGGCAAACCTTATGGTCTGCACTCAAAAGCCAGGGCACTGCAGCCATGGCTTCGGGTGTTTTGTTCGCCATGAGCAGCGCCGGCTTTGTCCTCTCGGTTCTTAACACGCACGTGGCCAACACCGTGCTCATCTTCAGCACGGCACCCATTTTTGCTGCCCTGTTCACCTGGATTTTTCTGCACGAGATCATTACCCTCCGGACCTGGCTGGCCATCATCGCGGTAATAGCCGGTGTGGCCGTGGTGTTCAAGGGATCCCTGGGAGCCGGCAACCTGGCTGGAGATTTGTTTGCCCTGCTTGCGGCAGTTGTGGTCGGGGGCAACTTTACCCTGCTGCGCCGTTATCCGCATGTGCAGCGTACTCCGGTGGTGGCCCTGGGAGGATTCGTGGCCGCGGGGCTGGCCTTTAACTGGGCCGCGCCCCTGAGCCTGGAGATGCAAAGCTACCTGGTCCTGGCCCTGATGGGCATGGTCCAGATGCCCCTGGCTTTGATGCTGCTGGCGGTCTCCACCCGGCTTCTATCTTCCCCCGAGGTAAGCCTTATCCTGTTATTGGAAGCCATCCTGGGACCTCTCTGGGTCTGGATGGTACTTGGGGAGTCCCCTCCTGTCCTGACCTGGCTGGGCGGCCTGATCATCCTGCTTACCCTGGTAGTGTACTTCGCGCCCTACCTGCGCGGAGCCACCTACACCCGGCCCGGGCACAGAACCTAGCCCACAGCCGCTACCCGGACATCTGCTCCTTGTGCTCCAGGCAAGCCAGAAAAAAATATCTCCCTATATCGGGATTGCTCCGGAAATGCAGGTGCACGTAGCTGCCCAGGCAATTGTTCTTTAGCCACCCCGGACAGGACCTCTCAGCCCCGCTTTTATCAGTAGCCCCGTACACCTGGGTCCCTCCAGCTATTTGTTCTTGTTCCTCCAGGCGGGAATAGCGAAACTCGTGCCCTCTGGCCCGGGTACCAGGCGGTCCCAGGGGAGTGGCCCCGGTCATTTGCACCTCCCTGTATCCCAGGGCAGCAAATCTCTCCTGCATCCTGCTGACCAAAGGAAACACCCCGGCCATATTGAAACTCTGCCCGGATTGATCCACGAGTGCCCGGCACAAGTACATGAACCCCCCGCACTCGGCGTACACCGGCATGCCCAAGTCGCAGGCCTTTTGGATCTGTCTTAGCATCCCGGTATTGGCGGCTAAATCCCGGGCGTAAAGCTCCGGATATCCCCCTCCCAGGTACAGCCCGTGCAAGTTATCCGGCAGGGAAGGGTCCCCAAGAGGAGAAAAATACACTATCTCGCAGCCGCTTAACCTTAAAACATCCAGATTGTCCTGGTAATAGAAGCAAAAAGCCCTGTCCCGAGGCACTCCAATCCGCACCTCCGAAGTAAGCGCTGTGGCCTCCTTCCGCTCCGGAACTGTGGTTTGAGGCAGGCTGCTTACCAGGGCATCCAGGTCTAGATGATTTTCTGCTAACCGGGCCAGATCATGTATCATTTCCCGGGTGAGTACCATATCCTCTGCCGTGTAAAGACCCAGGTGCCGTCCCGGGATCTCCACCCCGGCATTTCTGGGGATCCCGCCCAGGAGCCTGATTTTCGGTTTATCCGCCACAGCCTGGTCCAGATACTCCAGATGCCTCTGGCTGCCCACGTTATTGGCAATCACCCCGCAGAACCCGCATTCCGGATCAAAATCCATGAATCCCTGGACCAGGGCAGCAAAACTGCGGGCCATGCTTCGGGCATCCACCACCAGGAGCACGGGAAGCCCCAGCCACTTGGCCAGCTGAGCAGTGGAACCGGCCTCGGAAGCACCGTCATAGCCGTCGTACAGGCCCATCACGCCCTCGACCACGGCAATCTCCGCACCTTGTGCCCCACGTTCAAATATGTCCTGATTGACTTCCCTGGTTAGCATCCAGCCGTCCAGATTACGGCTGGTCCTGCCCGTAATCCGGGTGTGATGCCCAGGATCGATAAAATCCGGGCCCACCTTGAAAGGTGCCACCTGCAGCCCCCTCTGGCTCAGAGCGGACAAAAGCGCCAGGGTCACCGTGGTCTTGCCCTGCCCGCTGCCAGGCGCGGCCACTACTATGCCTTTAACCTTGTTCAATCCCCACCCCTAATTGTTTTATAACGGGATTACACCCAGGAGTTATGCGCGAATAAATCCTTCAAACCAACATGTTTCAACTTATTAATCCAGTGTTGATTGCTGCGACAGCAGCAAGACAAAATAAATCGCAACTACTCACCACGTTTGACCTAAACTATTCACCGGGTCTTTTGGTGAATAGTTACTCTCAAACCAAACTTTTTGCTATTCCTTTTCCCTGGATATCTTGGCGCCAACTGCCCCGAGTTTCTCCTCCATGGACTCGTACCCCCGGTCCAGGTGATAGACTCTCTGGACCTCGGTACTGCCCTTGGCCTTTAGCCCGGCCAGAACCAAGCCCGCACTAGCCCTTAGATCCGAGGCCATGACCGGCGCTCCTATAAGCTCGGCTCCCCCACGAATCACGGCATGCTGTCCAGAAAGCTTGATCCGGGCCCCCATACGCTTGAGCTCCAGGGCATGCATGAATCGATTCTCGAAGATGGTTTCCCGGATGGTGCCCGTGCCTTGGGAAACGCACATAAGGGCCATGATCTGGGCCTGCATATCCGTAGGGAACCCCGGATAGGGCAGAGTCACCACATCCACTCCGGTTAGTGGCCCGTTTGCTGTAACCCTAAGCCTACCCTCTTCTTCCTGGATTTGCACCCCCATCTCCCGAAGTTTGGCCTGGACCGCATCCATGGCGCTCAATGGAGAGTTGACAAGGACCAAATCCCCATCGCTGATGGCTGCAGCCACCATATAGGTTCCGGCCTCGATCCGGTCCGAAAGGATCCGGTAGCTACAGCCGGACAGGCTATCAACTCCCTGAACCCGGATCACGCTAGTGCCGTGCCCGCTGATCCTGGCCCCGCAAACGTTAAGAAAATTCGCCAAATCCTCTATTTCCGGCTCTCGGGCAGCATTTTCCAGCACCGTCTCCCCCCGGGCCATGCTGGCAGCCATGAGCAAATTTTCCGTGCCCCCTACTGTAGGGAGATCAAAGATTATATGCGCGCCCTGCAACCTTTTGCACTTACCTACGATATATCCGGAATCCAAATCGAATTCCGCCCCCATCTGCTCCAGGGCCCTGAGATGCTGATCCACGGGTCGGGATCCAATGGCGCATCCGCCGGGCAGGGCGACCTTGGCCCGGCCCAGCTTAGCCAGGAGCGGCCCCAGGCATAGAACTGAGGCCCGCATGGTCCGGACCAGATCATAAGGGGCCTCCGGGATCAAACGTCCCTCGCTCACCTGGACCGATTCTTCATAAAATCCGGAGCTGCATCCCAGCAGGGTCAAAAGGCGCAAGGTGGTATAAATATCCTTCAGGCGGGGGACATTTGTGAGCTCCACGTCCTTATCCGCCATAATCGAGGCAAACAGGATGGGTAGGGCGGCATTCTTGGAGCCGCTTATTCTCACTGTGCCCTTTAGCCTGCTGCCGCCTTCTATAACCAGTTTTTCCATTGCTTTTTCCCTTTAATGCGGTATTTGGCTTGGTATAAACGGTGCCGTAATCGATGTAAAGCCCTGGAGCGCCAACTACCCCCTTGACTGTAAGAACTTTTATAGGGCAAGAAGACTTGATGGCTTACCACTACAAGTTGCCCTTACTTTCATAACTAAGGAGAAGACCATGGTTTACGACGTTCAGAAGGAAACCCTGCCCCGGGACGAATTGGAAACCCTGCAGCTTAAAAGGCTGAAATACCTCCTACAAAGGATTTACCACAACGTCCCCTTTTATCACCGCAAGTTCAAGGAGCTCGGGCTAACTCCGGACAGACTGAAATCCCTGTCCGATATCAAATATTTTCCCTTCACTGAAAAACAGGATCTGCGCAATAACTATCCCTTCGGGATGTTTGCCGTGCCCAGGGAAAACGTTGTCCGGGTGCATGTCTCTTCCGGAACCACGGGAACTGCTACAGTAGTGGGATACACCCAAAGGGACGTGGATACATGGGCCGGGCTCATGGCTAGATCCTTCGAAGCTGCCGGGGCTACCAGGGCGGATATCGTCCAGAACGCCTACGGCTATGGCTTGTTCACCGGGGGATTAGGGGTCCATTACGGGGCGGAAGCCCTAGGTGCCACCATCCTGCCCATATCCGGCGGAGCCACCAAGCGCCAGGTCATGCTCATGCGGGATTTCGGCTCCACCGTTCTATGCTGCACCCCTTCCTACAGCCAGCACCTCTACGAGACCGCCCTGGGATCCGGGATAGATATCCAGGACTTGAAGCTCAAGGTGGGTATTTTCGGGGCCGAGCCCTGGACTCAGGAAATGCGCCAGGACATCCAGAACAAGTTCGGGATCAAGGCCCTGGATATATATGGTCTCTCGGAAATCATGGGACCGGGCGTGGCCATGGAATGCGTTGCCGCCCAGGAAGGCCTCCATATCTGGGAGGATCATTTCCTGCCCGAAATCATTGACCCGGACAGCGGCGAGAATCTGCCTCCAGGAGAACAAGGCGAACTGGTTATTACCACTCTGACCAAAGAAGCCCAACCCCTTCTGCGCTACCGCACCCGGGATATCACCAGGTTGGATCCCATTCCCTGCCGCTGCGGAAGAACCCACTACCGCATCGAGCGCATCACCGGGCGCAGCGACGACATGCTCATCATCCGTGGGGTTAACGTCTTTCCTTCCCAGATCGAGAGCCTGCTCATCGAAACCGAGGGCCTATCACCCCATTACCAGCTTATAGTGGACCGGGAGGGTGGTATGGATAGCTTGGAAATCCGGGTGGAAGTGGACGAAAGGTTCTTCTCGGATGAAATCAAGCACCTCCAGCGCCTGGAAAAGAAAATCCTGGACTATATCAAGGAATTTTTGGGTATCTCGGCTAAAATCACTCTGGTGGAACCCCAGAGTATAACCAGGTCCGAAGGCAAGGCCCAGAGAATAATAGATCGCCGCAAACAATAAAACATCCTGGAGGTTCATGATGAAGGTGGAACAAATATCCGTGTTTTTGGAAAACCGGGCCGGGAGGCTGGCGGACGTTACCAGAACCCTGGCCGAGTCCGGGATAAACATCCGGGCCCTGTCTTTGGCAGATACCTCTGATTTCGGGATCTTGCGCCTTATCGTAACCGATTACGAAAAGGCCAAAAAGGTCCTGAAAGAACAAGGCTTCACCGTGGGCAAAACCAACGTGGTGGCTGCTGAAGTGCAGGACAAGCCCGGTGGTTTGCATGCCATTCTGACCATGCTCAGCCAGAAGGGCATAAATGTGGAATATATGTATGCCTTTGTCCAGCAAAGCGGAGAGAATGCGGTTCTGATCTTTCGCTTCGACCGAACCGAAGAGGCCATAGAAACCCTGCAGGAAAACGGGATCAAGATCATTCCAGGAGATGAGTTGTACAATATTTAACACCCCACATCTCCTCTTGACCAACTAACATGTTCGGTTTATATATTCCTAGGAACGTTAGGGTGGGTGTAGCTCAGCACGGCAGAGCACCAGGTTGTGGCCCTGGGGGTCATGGGTTCAAGTCCCATCACTCACCCCAAAAAATTTCCTCTCTCCCCCTCTCTTCTTAATACTATATTCACAAATCAGGAAGATGGGCTCCGAAAATCCTCGGAGCGGAAATTGTGCCTGCGCATGATCTTCTGCAGGGCGGTCCGGCTTAATCCGGCCATCTCCGAGGCCTTGGTCACGTTCCCCTCTGCCTTGGTTAGCAAGCGGGACACGTAATCGCTGGTAAACTTGTCCACCAGTTCATCCTTGGCCTGCTGATAAGGTTCAATGGGCTGATCAGAAGCCCTTGCCTCGAGTGGCTTTTCTTGTCCCCCGTACAAGCTGCCTTCCGCGGACCGGATTTCAGCCAGCCCGATTTCCTCGTGCGGGGAAAACAGTACCACCCGGCGCACAAAATTCTGCAACTGCCGCACATTCCCCGGCCACTCCTTGTCCATCATTTCCTGCATGGCTGCCACGCTGAAGCGTTTCACCGCCGCACCCAGCTCCTGACAAACCTTGCGCAGGTAATAATCCGCCAACAAGGGGATGTCCTCGCGTATTTCGGATAAGGAGGGCGTTCTCAGGGTAACTACGTTCAAGCGGTAATAAAGATCCTCCCGGAAAGTGCGGTCCTGGATCTTGGCCTCCAGATCCTGGTTGGTGCTGGCCAGTATCCGCACATCCACCCGGAAGGACTTGTCCCCTCCCAGCGGGCGGATCTCCCGTTCCTGCAACGCCCGCAAAAGCTTGGTCTGGACCGAAACCGGCAAATCAGCCACTTCGTCCAAAAGGAGGGTGGATTTATCCGCTTCCAGAAACATCCCGGTATGATCCTGCTCCGCCCCGGTAAAAGCGCCCTTCTTGTGTCCGAAGAGCTCGCTTTCCAGAAGGTGTTCCGGGATGGCTGGACAGTTCACAGTGATCATTCTTTTGTGACTGCGCCGGCTCAGATTGTGGATGGCCCGGGCCACCAGCTCCTTGCCAGTGCCGGATTCCCCGCGGATCAGGACCGTGTAGTCCGTGTGCGCCAGAGCCTGTATTCCCTCGTATAGCTTGCGCATGGCCGGGGACTGGCCCACAAAATCCTCAAAAGCCCCACCTTGGGAAACCCTTTGGCGCAGGTTCATGTTTTCCCGGATCAGGTGACTGCGTTCCAGGGCCTTGTTCACCACCCGGACCAGATCCGGAATGTCAAAGGGCTTGGTCACAAAATCGTATGCCCCGCGCTTGACTGCCTCCACTGCAGATTCAATGCTGCCATATGCAGTAATCATAACCACAGTTATCCAGGGATCCCTTTCCTTGACCGCGGACAGAACCTCCATCCCGTCCATTTCCGGCATTCGGATATCCAGCAGAAGAACATCCACTGCCTCCCTTTGAACGTAATCCAAGCCCCTTGTGGGGCTGGTGTCAGTAACTACTTCCACATCTTCCAGCTCCTGGGACAGAATACGGTTCAAGCCCTGCAGCATGTCCTCTTCATCATCTATTATCAATATGCGCTGCTTATTCATGACTTCCTCCCCGGCCAAACTCTGCCCCCTGGTCCCTGTTTCCTGTCATCTCATCCCTGTCCAGTGAACCTGGCCTCCCTTCTTCTGTCCCTTGTATGGGAAGATCTATCACAAACCTGGTCCCTTCCCCGGGCTGGCTGTACACAGTGATATCACCGTTGTGTTCGCGCACAATGCCGTAACTCACGGACAAACCGAGCCCAGTGCCTTCACCAGTGTCCTTGGTGCTAAAAAAGGGATCAAAGATTTTGTCCTGCTGGTACTCGGGTATGCCGTGCCCGTCGTCCAAGAAAGTCATCCGGATAAAATTCTTGGATGTTGAATAAGCAGAACCTATATATATCCTTCCTCCCCTGTCTTGAACAGCCTGCCGGGCATTCATCAGAAAGTTCATGAATACCTGTTTGATCTTTTGCACATCCATATGCAGCAAGGGCAGCTCCGGATCCAGATCCACCTCTATCTGCACCCCCTGCTTCTGGAACTGATCCGAGACCATGCTTAACACTTCCTCCATGACTTTATTCACGGATTCAAGCTGTTTTTTGGTTTCTCCGCTCCGGGCGAAGTCCAGCAGATCGCTGACAATACGCTTGCAATTCCGGGTCTGTTTTTCAATGGTATCCAGGTCCTGCTTACCCTGCGGCAACTCGTCCAGCTGTCTTTTCAAAAGATCCACGTAACACAGTATCACTCCCAGGGGATTGTTTATCTCGTGGGCCACTCCGGCTGCCAACTGCCCCATGGCCACCAGTTTTTCCGTCTGCTGGATCTTCTGCTCCATCTGCTTTTGGTCCGTGATTTCCTTGACCACTCGAATAACACTTTCCACTTCACCGTTCTCGTCCAGATTGGGATAACAATGCACCTGATATATCTTGTCCACATCCGCACACCGGATTTCGTGCTCCATGGCCTGTTTATTCTCTATAACCTGCTTCATCTTGCAACTCGGGCACGGGCGCTCTCCGCTGCCGTGCACTTCATAACACCGCCTGCCTAATACCTCCTCAGGTTCCACGTCATAGGTCTGGGTATAGGCCTTGTTCACCATCTTGAGCCTGAAATCCGTGTCCAAAAGTATAACCTGGTCCGTGATTCCGTCGAACACCGATTGCAAAAGCTCCTTGCTCTGCAGAAGCTTTTCCATGTTCTGAAGACTCTCCACAGCTATTCCGATCTGGCGGCCGATGGAGGCCAGCAGACTATGCAGTTCGCTGGAAATCTCGTCCTCGTTAACACCGGTAAAGGTCATTACTCCCAAAACCCGTCCCCTGCAGCAAAGGGGTATATTCAAACACCCTGCGTTCTGATTGCATTCAAAGTAGCTAACCTGGCCGCAAGCGGCCTGAACAATGGAATCCCCCAGGTTTTCAGCATGCACCGGGGCTTTGGAATACTCGGTCTTTTGGAAATACACCCAGGAAACCAATGCCGGAGCGTTTTCCTGGTACTGCAAGCGGAGCTGGTCCTGGTTTTCATCGTACAGATAGATTCCAGCTCCCTGGGCCGGAAATGCCTGCAGGGTACGATGCAGGACCTGGGGGAGGATCTCGGAAAGCCCTACCGCTTGGGTGGTCAACTCGGCCAGGGTGTTCAGGGTTTGCAGTTCCTGGTTCCTGGCCCGGACCTGTTCTCTGAGCCGCTCTTCAGAGTGGCGCAGGGCGCGGGTGCGCTCCTCCACTTTTTGTTCCAGGTTCTGGGCGTATTGTCGCAGCTGTTCCCTGGTCTGACGCAAATGATCCGCCATGCTAGTGGCAGCATCGGTCAATTCCTGCAGTTCGTCCTTGCTCTCTTGGCTCCTGGATTCCGGCAAAAAATCCTGAACACTCTTTTCCTCCACCTCATCCTTGAATAGGTTCAACACCCCGCGCAGATTGTTCACTACCACCCAATTAAAAAAGATGACCAGGGCTATGTAGAACAGAAGCACCCCGGAAAAAAGGACCATGAATACTGAGATAGCCTTTTCTGCAACCTGAGCAGAAGCCGCCTCCACAGGCACACTCACTACACTCAACCCGGCTATCTCTCCCACCTCATGGCCGAACCCCCGTTCGTCCCCGTACATATTCACCAATGCCTCCGGGGCATCCTCGGGACTACCGTGACAGCGCATGCATTCCTGTTCGAACACCACAGGTTTGAAGCGCAGGAAACACTCAGTCTCGCCAGAATCCATTACACCCTGCCACTCATCTTGCTCTGGATTCTGCTGAAAGTAGCTTATCTTTTCGCGTTCCAGCTCATTGGCTTCAAAGTCCGGATTTCGGGCATTAAGGGACACCCTGCGGTACTCGAACTCTTCCTCCAGAGCCGGGGCAAAACGCTCCATGACAGACCGGCCCACGTAGGAAGTGGACATTGCTTCCGGAACAAAATGATCCTCACCCAACTCCTGATACATGGTTGGTCTCAGCTCATGGCGTACGTATTCCCGGCTGGCGTTTACCGCGGACATAACCAGCTCGGACTTGGCAAAGGCCTGCTCTTCCATCTGGCCCCGTTCATAATAATAAATAAGAAAAGCACTGATCAGGCAGCTTGCTAGCAAAATCAAAGCGATTCCAGCCAGGAATTTGGTCTGGACGCTCTTGGGTCCGTGAAACCAGCGCCTGGCCTTGGTATAACCGCTGTTTCCAGGTTCATGTTGGCTTGCATAAAAAGGAGTATTTTTAAGACCCTTACCTGTCATCCTTATTCATCTCCAGTAGCAAATGTTTTATTGTATGGGATAAGCCGGTTATCAGCCCCCTGTCAAGACAGTTCCCAAGACTGGATTATCAAGATCGAAACCCTGCTTTCTTGAAACAACTGCCAACCTGAGGCAGCACCTGTTATCCTTTGGATGCACTATCTCCCCCATTATAAGCACCAGATCATTTCCGTTCATCATTTCCCCCTTGGGATAACGCCTTGATATCGAAGAATTTTTTTTCGAAAACGCTTCTGAAATATGTGTGGCCCATACTTTGCATAAAGCAAAACAAAGCATTCAACTGCGAAGTTTTCCAGGTTTACGCACGGACACGGCCTTTGTCCAAAAAAGGCAAAATCAATTATCAAGGAGGTGATGCATGTAGAACACAAAGAATCAAGCTACTGAGGAAAAGGCTAAAAGGTTATTATAAAGCATGCCCTCATGCTTATAAATGCCCAAAACTACTTTAGGGAGGTTAGAAATATGAGTCAAGAAAAAGGCTGGAAGTACGACTGGAGCGTAGCCTGGCGCACCGAGGACTGGTGGGCCGTCTGGCTGGGGCTCTTTTTGCTTGCTTTGTGTATCGCGCACGTTTTGCCCTTTGTGCAGCTTCCCCAGGCATGGGGTGGCGACGTAGGCCCGGTAAGCGAAGCCTGGCCTGAACACGGTGTACTGGGGCTTCTGGGAACTATACTCTTTGTCTATGTCATAAACGTCATAGCCATTAAGTTCCAGATGGAGGATGCCCTCAAGTACTCCGTCGGCTTTATTGGGGTTATTATCCTGGCCATGTTGGCCTACTTCATAGGCAGCTATGATCCCATGGCCCACTACGGCTTTAACGAGGTCATCTGGGCCCTGGTCTTGGGTCTCGTTATTAGTAATATTTTTGCCAGCCTCTTTCCCGCGGGAAGCGCCATCCGTTACGCCGCCCGCACCGAGCAGTACATCAAGACCGGTTTGGTCCTTCTGGGCGCCCGCATCTTGTTCGACCAACTCTTGGTCCTGGGTGTCTACGGCCTGGGTGTGGCCTGGACCGTGACCCCCATCGTGATCGTGGCCATGTTCTGGTTCGCCCTGAAATTCCTGGACATGTACAAGGAAAAGGAATTCGCCATTACCATTGCTGCAGCCACCTCGGTCTGCGGTGTTTCCGCAGCCATTGCCGCGGGAACCGCAGCCAAGGCCAAGAAAGAGCACATCAGTGTGGCCATTGGTGTTACCCTGATCTTTACCGTGCTCATGATGGTGGCCATGCCCGCCCTTATCGCGTGGAGCCCCATGGATCCCCTCGTAGGCGGTGCCTGGATCGGCGGAACCATTGACTCCACAGGCGCAGTTGTGGCTGCCGGAGCCATGCTCGGCGAGCAACCCATGGAGGTAGCCGCTGTCATCAAGATGATTCAGAACGTCATGATCGGCCTTCTCGCCTTTCTGGTAGCAGTATTCTGGGTGCTGTACTTTGAGCGCGGCCAGCGCGACAAGTCCGAGCTGCGCAGCGCACCCTTGGAGATCTGGATCCGGATGCCCAAATTCGTGTTGGGATTTGTTCTGGCCTCCTTGATCTTCACCTTCTTCCTGGCTGGGGATTACCGGGATCACGCTTTGGATCTGGCCAACAACTGGCGCGGGCTGTTCTTTGTCCTGGCCTTTGTCAGCATCGGGCTGGAATCCAACTTCAAGGAAATGGCCCGGGTACTGGAAGGCGGAAAGCCCTTGATCCTCTACATCGTGGGTCAATCCCTGAATCTGGTCCTCACCGTGATTGCAGCCTACATCCTGTTCAGCGGCGTATTCCTGCCCACCCCTTACTAAGGCCCTGAACTACACCCATCACCAGGAGGCAGGCGGTACTCCGCCTGCCTCCTAATCTACCACCAGCCCCTTTATACCGGAAATATATTTTGACACCCATTAAAGCCGTGTGCTAACTGTAAATTATACTAACTCAACTGGATTTGACATGTCCTCCAAAGAACTTAGCAAAAAATATTGGGTTATCTGGGAAGAAGAAGACCAGTTCGTCCGAACCCTGGCCATATATATCCGGTCCAGATTGCCGCAGCCCCGCTGGCACCTCCTTATTCCCTTCAAGTTTCTTCACGAATATTTCGCAACTAAACGTCTAGGTAGGGATCTCGCCCAGAACGTTATGTATTTCAAGGAGCTCGCCCTGGGCACGGCATACCGCTTACACCAAAGCGAGGACCGGGAAAGCTTGTTCCAGGAAATGCGGGACAAGCTGCAGCAATGGCTGGAAAGACAGAATCTGCATACTGACACCCTCCTGGAAAAACAGTTCAAGCTTGCCCAGGAATATGTGGACCATTATTACCGGCTCCTGGGCTCAAGTGGCAAAAAATACCATGAGATATTAAAGAATGCCTATCCAGACCATTCCGAGTACCAGGCTTTCCTGGACCGGGTTCAGTCCCTGGAGAAGGATATAGACAACGAGGTCTACCACATAGCCAGTCCCAGGGTTCAGGATGCAGACAAGCTGGAGCAGAACCTGGGAATCAAACAGGAATCCATGCGCGAAGTCCGGGACCGGGACGTGCGCAGAACCTATTTTAAATAGGACGGAGAAAAGGGTCTTGAGTAGCCAATTGGATACTAAATATCATATCTTGATGCAAAAAGAACAGAAATTCTCCAAGTCCGTGGCTTTTGAATCCATTGACAAGCCCCGGGCCTCGGCCTGGATGATCATAGCACCACTATACTTGATATATTGGATGTACCGGGCCAAGAAGTACCGGCATTCGGTAGATGCCTTTGCCCAGAACTTCTTGATAAGCAAGAAATGGGCCCTGGAAGGGGCATATGAAATGGCTGCCAACAATATCTCCAAGAAGGAGATGATGCGCCGCTTTCGGGAACAAGCATCCCAGTTCGGGGAGACTGAAGAGCTCCAGGAATATCAGGCTCTGGAGATGGATATATTACTGGATCATTTCTACAAGCTGCTTACTGCCAAGGGCGAGACATTCGCTGAACTCTTGCGAAGCGCCTATGGCTCCCGGAAACAGTTCGAAAGGTTTGTGGAAAAGCTCCAGGATGCAGAGAGAAAGATTGCCCAGGCCGCCCTGAAAAACCTGGACGAGCTGGACATGGAAAGCGCCCAAGAAGTCGCCTCCAACATGGAGGAAGCCACCGCAAAACTTCGCAAGAAAGACGCCCAGGAGATCTTTGGCTAATCCGTGTTATAAACCCTCCAATTTTAGTATGCCCGCATCCTAGCCCTAAATTTTTCCAATTCCTGAATACCACCCACCCCAGAAAACTGGTCTCATACCCAACAATCCCATAATCACTGATTCCTGAATACCTGAATTTTAATAAACTTTTCCACAATAGACAAAAAATCTTTCGCACTGGGCTTGCTATTAATTTTATCTACATTTATAGTACTTATAAATTAAAGTTGCAGGGAGTTAAGTCCTTTTATCGGGTCCAATCCGATAGTATGGGGGCTAAACCTGGGTGATAACTTATTAAAGAAAGGAGGGAATATCCAATATTTCGAGACAAAATGACTTTGGCCATATGAAAAACAAGCCCTTAGGAAAGATCCAGCTATAGAGCAAATTTGCTCAAGCTCTGCTAAGCCTGCAGATAACGGTTCTTTCACCTCTTTTTGCTAGTGCAAGCATCCCAATCTAGGCTGGACCGAAACAAGCCCACCTGCTTAGTTAGCTGTATGTGCTTGTGCCCCTCCCACTGTACCAACAATTGTGGCCAAAGCTAAAAACCAAGCAGTAAATCATCTCAGCATAGGATCTCCTCTGAATCAAGATGATTACTTATTGGGTATGAAAGTTTGCTCCCTGGGACTTCTTAACAGTTCCAACGGAGCTTGGCCACTCAACCTTAAAAAGGGAAGGAGGCACTGATTATGGCCCATAGCAAGGAAAGCCAGTACCATGTTTTATGGGAACAGGAAAAAAAATTCGCCCAAGAAGTGGTCTGTGTCATGCGCGCTAATTCCGAGCGCCCCTGGTGGTATTGCTTTGTCCCGTTCAAGTCCCTATTTGAATACCTAGCCCTGAAACGCAATGTGCGCCATTTTTCCACTAGGCACTTGGGACTGAAAAAAATAGCCCTCTCCGCGGCCTATAGCGCCGTCCAGCACCAAGACCAGGAGAGGGGAGCACGGGAAGTTCAGCGCGGACTGCAAAAATTTTGGATGCAGCAAGGAGGGATTGAACATCAGCACCTATACAAGCTTTTAGCTTCTTGGCTGGATTTACTCTTTCGCCACTACTATCTGTTGCTTAGCACCGGTGAAGAGGATTATCCCCTAATGTTAAGAAAGGTGTATCCTTCTCCTGAAGAATACACCCGTTTCCACGAGCAATTGATCCGTATAGAAAGAAAGGTGGATCAAGCCGTGATGGATATCGCAGGAATAGTAAACAATTTGTCTTACATCCAGAGCAAGCAAAAGGCGTTCCAACAAGTACGAAACCAAGAGCTTAACAAGCTCGACTCTTGACCCTAAAGTCTTCCAACGCCCGGGTTTTTTAACTCCCTGCACAAAACTGCGGCGTCTGGATGCCAACCATCGGCAACAGGCGCCGCCAACCTTTTGCATTCAAACCCCTCGGGACAGTACATCCGCATTCTTGAAAGCGAAATATTTATCTGTACTGAAAGGATAATCCCAGGACCCGCTGTGGATTTGGATACTTCCGCCGAAACCTGTTTTGAAGCGGTATAGGCCGTAAAACGGGTGCTGCGGATCTTCAGCCGGGGCAACTGCACCCATGTCGTAGCTGGTGCAGCCCCGCAGGCGGGCCTGGCGCATAGCTTCCCAGTGCAGGGCATAGGATCCCATAAGATTGCGGTGGGAGTTGGAAGAGGCTCCGTACAAGTAATAGGCTGTACCGCGGGATATCCCCACAATAGCCCCGGCTAGCAGCTGGTGGTTGTGCCAGGCCAAAAGGAACAACACTTCCGGGTGGCTGGAATAATTTTGATGGGCATGAAACAGGGCAACAAAATGTTCGTACCCGCTCACCGGGAAACCGTTGCGCTCAGCGGTCTGCAGGTATAGCTCGTAAAACCGGGGCAAATATTTTTGGGAAGCCTCTTCCACCCGCACCCCTTTGCGGCTGGCCAAGCCTATGTTGTAACGGGTTTTGGGCTTCATGCGGGCCAAAATCTTTTCTTCCGAATTGCGGATATCCACCACTAGGGTACTGGCCACGGTCATGTCCATGGAGGCCTTCCTTAGGTTCCAGGTATGGGTTCCCATGTTCATCCGCATCTCCCGGAGCCTATCCTCTGGGAAGTAGGCCCAGTTTTGATCCAGCATCTCCTGGGCGTACTGGGACTGCCAAGGCAGATCGTAGCGGATGAAAGCCACCCTGGACTCCAGGTACTGGGCTAGATCCTGGGACAATTCCTCCAAAAACACCCCATAGTCTTCAGCATACGGGACATATTCCGGTCCCTGGGGTACATATGCGCCCCATAAATCCTGGCCGTAATGCTGAAGAAGCACCAAAAGATCGCTCCTTTCCCCGGAGGAAGGGGAATAGATATCGAAGGCCAGGGGCTTAAACCCCAACCTGGACTTCACCTTTGCCCAGTACAGGGTCTGGAACAAGATATCCGTGGGCTCCAGCTGGTTCATATCTTTCGGAGAAACTTGTACCTGCATAACTTCTTCCATTCCTGGATTTTGAGTGCATTAGCCTTGGGGCCTGCGCCTAAACAAAAGGCGATCTCATAGCACATCTTGGCATGCATTGTCCAGGTGTCTCCGGCATGCGGCAGCAAAATCCTCAGGGTAGTGGCTGCTGATGAAACGATGCTGGGCCTCGCTGAAGGATCCCGGAGACCAGGGCAGCTTGGGTAGGAGGGAATACAGAAGACGCTGGGAGCTCCGGACATGGAACCTTTTGGAATACTCTATGCTAGTAACCATCTTAGCGCCCATTTCTTCCAAAACGCGAACCCCCACAAGCATGGCCCTGTCCAAGGCCTCCCTGCACTCTGTATCCGCCTCCAGGATATCTCCCACACTGTCCAGGGGCATCAGTTGCAGCTCCCATTGGGACATCTGGGCCTTGGGCACAAAAAGCATGACTCGTAGGTCCTGGTAAACGATAAGGCTGTCCTCGCCCTGCCTGCCATCTGTGCGCCGATTGGAACGAATGCAGCGCACAAGGTCTCGGAAAAAATCCTGCCCGGTCTCCTGGAAATACCTCTCTACCACTTCCGCCACCATATCCCCACAGGCAAATGCATCTGCGTTTTCATCCATGATTTCCCCGTTTTCAGCTGCTTGGGCCTCGGCCGGGACCAGGGCATGTTGCTGATGGATCTGCTGGTGGGAGCCATGCAGCTTGTACCGGGTGGGAGCAAAATCGAACCCGAAATTCCATCCCCACAGGGAACAAGTAAAGCCCGGCTTACGGTCCCTGGCCTCTATAGCGGACAAAATCCGCTGCCGCAAGGATTCGAGATCATCCCGGCTCAGGGAGGTCCCGGGATGATCAAGGCCCAACTCCTCTGCCAGCCGGACGTACGTCCTTTGGTAATAAAGGTGCCTTAGCCCCAGCATATCCCCCTCGGACAAGTCCCGGGCCCTGTAGCGGACCGCATCGTGGGCCATGTTTGAGGCGTAGTGCCCCCAGGGGATATAGCTGTTGCGGCGCAGGTACTCGAACACATGCGTTCCTTGGGACTGGTCCAAGTAATCCCCTACGATTTCGCTGGGTCCTTGGGCACCGGGCCTAAGCAGCATAATCTCCTTGTATTTATCCGGCAAATAGGGATTGTTCCCCACTGCCTCGAACAGATCCTTGTCGTGCACAATGGGGACTGAGCTGCCCCCTGCGCGTTTGTATGCCAAGCCGGTTGGCTCCCCGCCACTTTCCTGGTAGCGGAATTCGCAGGCCATATGCGCCAAAAGAACCAAATCCCCGGGATCCGTGGACGTTGTGGCTAGAGCCAAAAGAATGGAAGAGGGCAAGTGCTGGAAAAGATCCTTTTTGCCTGCATGGGCAATACCCTGTTTTTGCATCCAGAAGTCCAGGGCCTGACTCAAGGAAACCTCCTTCGGCGGAAAGACCCGAATGCTTGAAGGATTTTCCGCTCTGGGATCTCCCCAGGAAGCGTCTATAAAGGTGCTGCCCCTGAAGTGAAAAGCGTTGGGAATCTCGTAAACGGTTGAAGCCCGTTCCACGTATAAATCCCCAGCAGGGAAGTTGGCCTGGTTCTGCACCTCAGGGCCCTCCTCTGGACTGCCCAGGGAAAGTATATGGTCCCTTTGCCTCAAATTGCAAACCCGGTAATAGGGCTTGTGCACCTTGTATCTGAATCTTCCTTGAGGTGTAACGCAGGTGCGCATGGACATCTTTCCTCCTTTTTTTATACGGCTACTTCTGGCCCACCCCGTATAACGAGGCAAAATTACGGCTAAAAACCTCCTGAACGTGCTGGATACTTACCTGTTTTATCTCGGACAGGGCCTGGATGACCAGGGCCAGGTTGGCTGGTTCGTTGCGGGATCCCGGATCCGCCCCCAGCACCGGGCTATCCGTCTCCGCCAGCATACAGGACAAGGGAAGATTGGCCACCAGTTTCTGCTTCTGCTTAGAGCGCACCACTGAAGGCGGGATGGAAAAAAAGTAGCCCTGATCCACTGCAGGCAAGGCATATTTGGGTTTACCGTCAAAGGCGTGCAGCTGGACCTTTTTGGCCCCTTTTTCCAGGAGCCTACTCACCACGTGACGACCAGCGGACCTGGAATGCACGTTCAGGGGCAGTCCTGTCTCCAGGGAAAGCTCCACGAATCCATCCAGAACTTCCAGCTGAAGCTCACGGTCTGCATCACTCTCAGCCACCCGATAGTCCAGGCCGACTTCAGCAATGGCTGTCAATTGGCTGCGCCGCGCCCTGATGAACTCCATCATCTCACCAGCCTGTGTACGGTCTGCATGCTCCGGATGCAGCCCGGCACAGGGCAAGACCATTTCGTAGTTAGCGGCCAGGTCCAAGTTTTTGCGGGCCCCCTCCAGGGTTTCGCTTACAGCCAAAATCGCCTGCACTCCTGCTTGGCTCGCGCGTTCCAAGACCTGCTTTAAATCGGTGTCAAAAGATTCGTCGCATAGATGGGCATGGGTGTCTGCAATCATCTTTATACCTTCTCCAGAACAGTATACATGGAACAAGCTTAATACTTTCCTAATTTGTCAAATATGGTGAGTAGTTGGCTTGGAATAAGCTTTAGGGTTGGCTAGATCTTGCAGGTGCGTTTGTCAAATAGCTCCGGCAAAGGGCAAGCTACCCTGTAGGATGCGGGAGCTATTTGTTAAAGGCGGGCAAAAGAATACTGGAATCCATCACCTAACAACAATCAGGGCTTAATGATACCATACCGGGACGTAAGGTTCGCGCCTGGATTCCTCCTGATTCTCTTTTTTATTGCTTCCAGGCTCGTACTGGCCATCTTCCAAAGACGCGATAGTGGATTCATAACGGGAGTAAATATACGAGAAATCCGGGTAATAATCCATTAAGTCCTCAAGTATTTGCTCCGAGTTTTCATCTTCAGGAATCCGGCAAATCTTGTCAAATTTTTTCATATTGTGACTAAGAAGGGATCTTACCGCATAGTTGAGATTGTGCCTTTCCTTCAAATATTCCCGGACATCCTCCCTGGCCTGTTCCTCACCTACGTCACAGACAGGGTTGCTGTACACATTACCTGCTAATAATAATACCATTATAGCTGCAAATAATATCTTGAACATGACTGTCTCCTGCTACCAAACTAGCAGCTTGAACCCATTTTTTGGGTCAGTATTCAAGGGTTTATCCAGGCAGCTAGTTCAAGAACCAAGCTGCGCTTCCTAATATAAAGGGGGGTTGCGCTCAGCGCAACCCCCTGTATCAGTATAGCCGGGGAGGGGATGTGAGCCGCGGCATACTGTTCATGACTTGCTGTGATCCTGCCCGCTGCAGGAAAAACAGCAAGCAGAGCCTTGCTTACCGAAAAACCCCGGGTTGCAAGACCTTGCAAAGCCTCGCACATACGCGCGCTAGACTTGATAACCAGTCAATAAAATATTCGGGAATTAACAAGAACCTTTAAACATGCACCTATTCATTAAGCGAACAGCTATATTTTCCCCTTCTTCTTCCTGCATTTCATTCCTAGCCGCGTCCAGGTCTTCCTTAGTGCACTCATAACCCTCATCTTTGGCCAAATTAGCTGCTTCATCGCTATCGCTCAAATTCTCACATTTCTTGGCTAAATCCTCGTCCCGCAGAATCTTCTTCAAAAATTCCTTAGCGTTTAGCTTGGACATTACTTGACTACCTCCCTAGTTTTTTGCCTCCTTACAAAAGGCTGGTTAACAAAACTCGTAAACAACTATGCTCACTTCAAAACCGCAAAAACATTCAACCCGAATATAAGACCATTATTTACTTAGTAAATGTTAAGCAAATTTCAGGCCGAAAAAACTTTAAACAGCTTCCAAAATTAAGATCAAAAAAATCAAAGAGTTATATAGAAAGAATTTTAAAACCCTTTTATACTATTTCTTGAACAGACAGCAAAGTGCCAACATCCAATAGCAGCTGCCAACCACGGTTGGCAACACAAAAAGCCTTTTCTGGCCTGGACTCACTGCTTAAAAGAGATTAATATCTCCATGTTCATAAGGTAATACCATCAGGCTAGGCTGGTCCTGCCTGGCCAGATTTATGCAAAACGCGCTGTTTAAGGCGCAGGCTTTAAGGAGAAACTCTGGACAATGCGAGTTGTGATACTTCCTGAACGCGATATCAAGGAAATATCTGGCCGCCGAAGGGTGGACAAGATCCTGCATCACCTAGAGATAAATCCGGAAACGGTCTTGGTCATAAAAAACGGTGAATTGCTCACTGCGGACCACTTGGTGGAAGAAAACGAGGAAATCGAGATTTGGCCGGTCATGTCCGGCGGTGGAGGCTATTGCAGGAATGCGCTGTAAAAAATGTTCTCAAAAGGCCAGTTTGGAGATTCGCCGACACCGGGCCGCTTTTTGCCGCGAGCATCTGCTGGAGCATTTGCAGAACCAGGTAGCCCGGGCCATAAAAAAATTCCGTATGTTCTCCCTGGAAGAAAGGCTTTTGGTAGCGGTTTCCGGGGGCAAGGACAGCTTGGCCCTATGGGATATGCTTCTGGACATGGGATACAAAGTGGACGGTCTGTACATAGATCTAGGCATACCCGAGTACTCCCGGAGCTCGCGAAAAAAAATCCGCGATTTTGCCGATCCCAGGGGGTTGCTTTTGCACGAGGTCTCCCTGCAGGATACTTACGGCGTGGATATCGGGTACGTAGCTAAAAAAAACAAAAAGGCACCCTGCTCCGTGTGCGGTATGCTCAAGCGCTACGTCATGAACATGGTGGCTGAAAAAAACGGCTACGCAGCGGTTGCCACCGGCCATAATCTGGACGACGAGGCCGCGGTGCTCTTGGGCAATGTTCTTAACTGGCAGACTGGATACCTGCAGAGGCAATCCCCGCGCCTGGACGAACGGTCCGGCTTGGCGCGCAAGGTAAAACCCTTGTACCGCTTGGCCGAGCGTGAAACCGCTGCCTACTGCCTCTTGCGAGGAATCAGCTACATCATGGAGGAATGCCCCATGTCCCGGGGAGCCACCTCCTTCTTGTACAAGGAGGTCCTGAACCGCCTGGAATCCACCAGCCCGGGAAGCAAGGACCGCTTCTTGTTGGGGTTTTTGCGCACTGCGCCCCAGCTCTTTTCAGAAGATTCCAGCCCAGAGCCGGTTTTAGATCCCTGTACCCGCTGCGGACAACCCACCACCGCTGGGGAATGCAGTTTCTGCCGCCAGATGAGCCGGGCTGGACTGGATCCCTTGGCTTTGAGCCTTGAGGACAATATTTCCAACCAGGATCCAGGGACCTGAACCAAAATCCATAAACATATCACCTGCACACTGGACCCGGGAATAAGAACCATGGCTTCTGTTCTGAAAACGTAACTATTCACCAAAATATTCACCGGATCTTTTTGCGTGCATTCGCCGGAAGGCTCACCGGTTTTCTTGGCGAGGCTTATGGGGGAAACCGGACCGCACGAAGAACGCGGAATAAGATTAAAGCAAAAGCCTCTATTTTGCATCTATCCCAAGAAGATGCGCCTGCAAAAAGTCGGATCATGAATTATTCAGCAATGAATCAAACTCATAACTCTTTGCTTTTACTGACTACTGACCCCTGTCTCCTGGCTCCTGTGACTGCAAAAATGACTTTTTGCAGTCACATCCAAGAAGTTGCACAGAGCCAAGAGTCCGGTGGGGGCAGGAATGCCCCCGTAAGTCGAGCCTAGAAAAGCGCGGGCCGGGAGGCACGGCACGCAAAAAGATTTGGTGAATAATTGCCTGAGAACTTGCAAAAACAGGCTGGAAAATGCTTATAATAAACCAAAAAGATTTTCTGCATATACTGGAGCACGTTATATCCGAACTGCCCAACGAGGGATGCGGAATTCTGGCAGGAAAACGGGGCCGGGTTATCCTGGTATACCCCGCAACCAACACTGAAAAGAGCCCGGAGCGCTACTTAATGGATCCGAGGGAACAGGCCGATGCCATTCAGGACATGCGCCGCCGGGATCTGGAAATAGTGGGTATTTATCACTCCCATGTAAACGGTCCTGCCTATCCTTCCCAGAGGGACTTACAAATGGCCTATTATCCTGACGCTGTATACGTGATCATTTCCTTGGAAGATCCTGAGCGTCCTGAAATACGAGGCTTTTGGATTCGGGAGGGAACGATCCGGGAGGAAGAGATAAGCTTTCAAAACAATAAGTGACTCCGTAGTTTTAATTCGTAGCTACGGGAGGGATATTATGCATTTGGGCGATCAGCTCCGCGAGTACCTCGAGGCTAGATCCCCCCTGGCGGTGGCCTTATCCGGCGGGGTGGACAGCCGTACCCTGACCTATTTCTGTGCCCTCCACGGCCTGCCGTACAAGGCATACACCTTTGTGGGACCGCATCTCACCCATTACGAACTGGACCAGGTCTTTGCCTGGATCCAAAAAACCAGGATATCCCATGAATTCATTCACTTCGACTTCTCCCAGGATCCGGACCTTACTGCCAACACCCGGCAGCGCTGCTACTACTGCAAAAAAAACCTGTTCAGCAAACTGCGCTCCCATATTCCGGAAGGCACCACCATGGTGGACGCCACCCAGGCTTCGGATCTCAATCAATACAGACCGGGAATAAAGGCCCTGGAGGAACTCGGAGTCAAATCCCCTTTTCTGGACCTGGGCATAGACCGGGAACAGGTATCTCTCCTGGCAGGTCAAATGGGCATGACCAACACCAGGAACTATAGCCGGTCCTGCCTCTTGACCAGGTTCTATTACGGCTATCCCTTGAAAAGGCATGAGGTGGACCGAGTCCGGTGCATCGATGATTATCTGCTACAATCCGGCATTGCCGGATTCCGGCTGCGGATCTTTTCGGCTGAGCGTATCGAGCTCCAGGCAGACCCGGCGGAAAAAGAAAACTTGGAAAGCCTCTTACCCCAGCTGGACCTGCACATGCGCCAAGTAAACCTTTTTCCATATAAACTGATCTACATGCCCTTTGAGAACATTTCCGGATATTTCGACAGAGAGTAGAGAATAGCAACTACAAACAATAAACTTCAACCCCATGGCAAAATAATACACAACTATTCACCACGTTTCATCCACAATATTCACCGGATCTTTTTGCGTGCATTGGCCGGGAGGCTCGAAACGCAAAAAGATTTGGTGAATAGTTACCTCCTGGAAAGCTTGGTATGCAAAAAAATTGCCGAATAGTTATAAAAATACTTGACAAAGTTCCAAGAATAATCCATAAGGCAAACGGCTTTTAACTAGCTAGGCCTGCTTATCTACTGGAACTTCAACAGGAGACGGCATTTTATGGAAGCAGACAGTACTAGGCGCTTTCAAAGCGCTCATTCATCCAAGTCAAAAATTACATCGCCGCCTCGATGCGAGGAGGCGGTGGAAAACAAATTTTTCGGATAAGCTTTTGCTTCCGTTGGTTCCCTCCACCGCCTCCTTACTCCCGGGCGGACCATTAAGGAGGAGAACCATGTCCACCCCCTATATTTACTATTCATTGCAAAAATACCTGGAAAAAAAAGACGACAATTTCCTTCACAATTTCTGTAAAGGACTGCATCCCTTGGACCTTGCCAATTCCCTAGCCGGCATATCCAAGCGGGAAACGGCGAAGATCCTGGGCAAGCTGGAACCATGCTATTCTGCCCGGGTACTGGCTTACATGGACCAACATGACCAAGCCAGAACCATTCCACTCCTCCCAGAAAAAATATTGGGGCAGATCATTAGTGCCGCCTTCCGGGACTCTGGGAACATCCCCTGGGGATATATTCCCGAAGAACGCGGCAGGTGTCTTTGGAATACCTTGTCCAGCATGGAGAGCCAGGAGATCATGAAGTTTTCCGGCTACAGGGAATCAGCCTCAGAAGTGGCCTGAAAGAGGCCCAGTTCTGCAACCATTCATCACATTTTACCCAGACTATTCACCGCATTTTTTGCGGGCTTTCGCCCAGAGGCTCTCCGGTTTTCTTATCCCGCACCTACTTGAACAAAGCACCTGTGAAAATCGTACAATAATCAAACACAAGTAGGTGCGGGACCGCAAGCCGAGCACAGAAAAGCGCGAGCCGGATACGCGGCACGAAAAAAATTTCGTGAATAGTTACCTTAAGGTGAGATCTGGCTCCTCCATGGAACCCTTCCTCATTTCCATACTGGCTGCAGCGATCGCCGAGATAGGGGACAGATCAATGTTCCTGGCCATCCTGTTGGGAGTTCAGTACCGGCGCCCCTGGCCCGTATTCTGGGGAATGACTGCAGGACTTTTTGCGAATCAGGCCATATCCGCTCTGGTTGGGGTATGGATCTTCAGGGTGATCAGCCCGGATTGGCAGGCATGGTTGGTGGGCTCTATCTTTGTGATTATGGCCATCTGGGTGTTGATCCCGGAAAAAGAGCCTCAGGCAAGTTGCCGCTCTTGGAGCAGCATTTTCTGGGCGGCGGCACTGGGCTTTTTTATCCTGGAGATGGCGGACAAGACCCAGTTAGCTGTAATCACCCTGGCCGGGGCCATGGAATCCTATTTACCAGTGGTAGCAGGGGCCACATTGGGCATTCTCATGGTTACCACCCCTGCCCTGTGGCTAGGCCACCGTTTTGCATCCTTATTACCCATGAAATACATCCGGATCATGGCTTCCGGGGTATTCTTGTTGATCGGGGCCTGGATACTTATAGGCACGATATGACCCATCGCATTTAAAAAGACCGGGTCACACCGGAAAATATTCAGGGATCCAATCCAACAGCGCTTATCCCTAGAGCCCAGTAGATTTCCAAATGTCAGTGAGCCAAGTATACCAATAATCACATCCTTGGAAAACTGTGTGCAATAAAACCTGCCTTTAGACGTCGTCTTTCTGGCGTCTCTCCCAGGACATCATGAATAGATAACAGCACACCAGCATGGGAAAAATGACCATGCCTTCCATGAATCTACCCTGGGAAAAGGAATAGGTGCTGTACGCCAGTCCCCCAAAAATGAATACCAGCAAAAAAATGGACAAAAACCGGCTCATAAACATTGCCCTTACAGATTTAATGGACCCAAGAGATCAGTGCTGCCTACCCTCTCAATACACCTGGAAAAAAACAGATCCTGCAACAAGAAGATTCATCCGGCTCCCTAGCAGTGCAGCAAAAGTGATTTGTAGATTATTTGATTATGCTATTGTATATTTCAAAAGGGTGGATTTGTAAATATTTTTTGCAGCTACTTACCATATTTTAGTACCGTTCCCCCAAACTTTTAGGGAATCAAACGGACATCATCCAAATATATAGTGCGTGGCTCGGATAAATCCATGGCAAATATAACCACATAGCTCAGCCTGGAAAGATCCATACTTCTCTGGGCAGGGGCGTTTTCTATTTCAGAAACCTGGATGCGGATATCGTTCCAGCCTTTTTCCAGGGTGAGCTCCCGGTTGAAACGGTCGTGAAATCCTCCCCTCTTCACGCTGTGCTCGCGATCGCTAATGGAGATGGTCATGTCCAGGGGATCCGGCTCCGGGTTGTGAATGCTAAGGGAGAACACCTCATACCCTTCCCAGTTACCGAAGCTGCGCCAGAAAGTGGTTCCGGAATACCTCTGAGGGCGAAGCTCCACCCGCAGGGAAGCACTCCCGATTCTGGACAGTTCATGATCAATTTCCCCGCCGATCCACCGCTTAGACTCGAACCGGGTTTCAAAGCTGCTTAGCACCGGGAACTGACGCGCAGCCATATGCATATCCCACAGAGTAACTACCGGGCCGTAGAACATAAAAAAACACAGGGCCAGAACCATTACTTGCCCGGATTTAAGCAAAAACCCGGGTATTCGGGCCCTACCGGAAGCAAAAAACAGTAGGCCAAAGAGGCCTCCCAACAGGTTTACCCCCAAATCCTTCCATGCAGGGGTGCGCCCGAGATAACCCTGGATCAGCTCTATAGCCCCGCCCAGAAACAAAACAGCCAAAAGCACCCAGAGAATTTGACGGCAGATATGGATCCCGGCCATGTATGGCAGGCTGGACAGATACCAGGACAACAGGGCAAAAAAAGCGAAATGGCCAAAAATGTTCAGC
This sequence comes from uncultured Desulfovibrionales bacterium, assembly GCA_964577315.1. Lineage (GTDB taxonomy): Bacteria > Desulfobacterota > Desulfovibrionia > Desulfovibrionales > Desulfonatronovibrionaceae > Desulfonatronospira. Next base: position 437 of record CAZNYT010000013.1, on the reverse strand, counting down.
TGAGCCATGGGCCCCACAGGATCCAATCCCAGATCCATGAAAAACAGGGGAAAAGATCCCGCCAAGACCAATGGCACAAGCAGATAGAACAAATTCACGGATTTTATGAAAACATCCTCCTACAAATTGTCTCGAATCAGATATACCCCAAAAATCCTAGAAAGTATACATATTTTCAAGCCCTCGCAGCCCTTTTGCTTTGCACAAAAACCCCCGTCCCTAAGATGACCCCAGATTTAGGCAGACTTGCTATCTCTCCTGCAGGATACCGCTGCAAAAAGGGCAAGCAAGTTTTACATTTTGCCTACCGCCCTCGGACACTTGGATAATATTCACCCGCTATAGCTCTAGCACCCAGCAAAAGACTCAAAAAATCCTTTCTGCAGGATTGCTATAGGGCAATTATCCCTTCGATATTGTAGGCAGCCTCGTACACA
>CAZNYT010000012.1:0-44192 GCA_964577315.1 uncultured Desulfovibrionales bacterium | reverse complement strand
TCCCCCATAAGCCTCGCCAGGAAATTCGGTGAGTTTCCTGGCGAAAGCACGGAAGGAGATCCGGTGAATAGATTGGGTAAAATATGGGGAGTAGTTGCAAAAGAGATATGATACTTACTAAGTATGGCTTTTATGAAGAAGGAGATAAAATCATGAGCGGGGAATGCAAGTCTTGCTCTTCATCAGGTCAAGGCAAGGGATCCAATAGTGTTAATCGCAGTATACAGGATGAGGTTATCACATCCACTCTGTCCAAAATCGCCTATAAAATTTTTATTATGAGCGGCAAAGGCGGAGTGGGCAAGAGCTCCGTAGCAGTAAATTTAGCAGCAGCCTTGGCGGAGAAAGGAAAAAAAGTAGGTCTTTTGGATGTGGATATTCACGGGCCCAGTGTGCCGCATCTTTTAGGGGTGCATGGAGCTTTGGAGATAAACGAGAACAAGCTTATTGAGCCCAAATATTACAATGAAAATCTTTCTGTAATATCCATGGAATCTTTGCTTAAAGATCCGGATCAGGCTGTATTGTGGAAAGGCCCCATGAAGACCTCAGCCATAAGGCAATTTGTATCAGATGTACAATGGGGAGACCTGGATTATTTGATTGTTGACTCTCCGCCCGGAACCGGGGACGAGCCCATGACTGTTCTCAAGACCATACCTGATGCCTTGTGCATAGTGGTTACCACCCCTCAAGAGATTTCCCTTGCTGATGTGCGCAAGGCCATTAACTTTCTGCAATACGCCAAGGTCAATATACTAGGTATTGTTGAAAACATGAGCGGTCTAATTTGCCCTCATTGCTACCAAGGGATTTCTCTGTTCAAGGAAGGTGGGGGTAGAGAACTAGCCAAAAAGTATGGCCTGGAGTTTTTGGGGGCAATACCTTTGGACCCGGCTAGCGTGGTAGCAGCTGATAAAGGGTTGCCCGTGGTTTTGATAGAGGAATCTTCCCCGGCCAAGGATGCAATCCAAAAAATGGCCAGCAACTTGGAGGAAGCTGTGCAAAGAAGTTTGGAAGCGGTTTCTACAGCGCATAAATCTTGAGACTAGGTCTATGATGCCAGCGCCAAGATTTTGTGGGGTAGGTCTTGACACATTTTCAAGCAGTGATGAAATAATACGGGGCTTTTATAGCCTGCTAGTAGAAAATAAAAGATAAGATAAAAAAAATCAGTGCCTTAAGCTAAAGAATGTCATGGATATTGAGAAGGTTGGAAATTCTCGATAAACACCAGGCATTGCCAAGAACTTTATACTCTAGAGTATGTATTGGTATAGAAGTGAATGGTTTTTCATTGAAAAGCATTTTGTAATTGTAGTTGGTTAAGCCAAATATTGTGATTCCTTTCAGCCAGTAAAAATCCTGGGACTGCGATCTATACCTTATATCTAGCCGGGTATGGTAAAGGCAGTTGAGAAGCCCTGCCAAGGATCAAATCCATACTTGACCTGTGTTCCAAAAATGGTAGGCGGGTTTTGTTTCTTAGGGTATTAAATATGAAAATACAATAAAAAAAGGCTTGCATTTTTTATTGTAAAGTAATATGTTTCTCTTTTTTGGGCTGGCGTAGCTCAACTGGTAGAGCAGCTGATTTGTAATCAGCAGGTTGCGGGTTCGAATCCCATCGCCAGCTCCAAGAAGGTAGTGGAGGAGTACCCAAGCGGCCAAAGGGAACAGACTGTAAATCTGTCGGCGGAAGCCTTCGGAGGTTCGAATCCTCCCTCCTCCACCATTTATTTAATGCAGCTTTGGTATCCGGATTAATGCCGATATATTCGGAGCAGGCTTGTTTTTGTAGGAGACAGGGCAAACCTGTTGCAAGACTACATCATCAGGCGGGAATAGCTCAACTGGCTAGAGCATCAGCCTTCCAAGCTGAGGGTTGCGGGTTCGAGTCCCGTTTCCCGCTCCACTTGTGAGCAAGTCATCTGCAGGCCCACGTAGCTCAGTCGGTAGAGCACTTCCTTGGTAAGGAAGAGGTCACCGGTTCAAGTCCGGTCGTGGGCTCCACACGCAATAATTCTGTAGTCTTGAACACTCTGTCCCCAAAAGTTCTTCTGCTCCAACGTGACTTTTACAAACCCCAAACACTTCAGAGCAACCGGGGTAACTTGAAGAGGATTCTGAACAGCCATTCTGCAAAGCCCCGGTTTTTATTTTTTGTCTCCGGGAGAAAATGCTGATCAGGAAAATATAGCCGGATGTTTATACCGCAAAAAGCCTCGGATAGGGAATTCAAATGGCTGTTTGCAAGTAGTTTAAGGGGAAACAAGATTAGAACTTCAGCTAAAATCTAAAGTTGTTGCGGGCAAAGTAGATAAGCTGCTAGAAAAATTTCAAAAATCCAACAGGGGGAGAGAGATGGGAAAGTCGAAGTTTGAGCGTAAGAAGCCGCACGTAAACATTGGTACTATAGGTCATATTGACCATGGCAAGACTACATTGACGGCTGCTATTACCAAGGTATTGAGTATGAAGGGCAGTGGTCAGTATGTTGCTTTTGACCAGATAGATAAGGCACCAGAGGAGAAGGAGCGCGGCATTACGATTGCTACGGCACATATTGAGTATGAGACTCCTAGCCGTCATTATGCTCATGTGGATTGTCCTGGTCACGCGGACTATGTCAAGAACATGATTACTGGTGCTGCTCAGATGGACGGGGCCATTTTGGTGGTGGCAGCCACTGATGGTCCTATGCCGCAGACCCGCGAGCATATGCTTTTGGCTCGTCAGGTGGGAGTGCCTAGTTTGGTGGTTTATTTGAACAAGGTGGATTTGGTGGATGATCCTGAGCTTTTGGAGTTAGTGGAGCTTGAGGTTCGGGAGCTTTTGAACGAGTATGGTTTTCCTGGCGATGATACTCCGGTGGTTCGCGGGAGTGCTTTGAAGGCCTTGGAGGCTGACGATCCTGATTCCGAGGATGCCAAGAGTGTATGGGAGATAGTTCAGGCTTGTGATGATTTTATTCCCGAGCCCCAGCGGGAAGTTGATCAGCCGTTTTTGATGCCCATAGAGGATGTTTTTTCCATATCTGGCCGTGGTACAGTTGTTACGGGTCGAGTTGAGCGTGGAGTGATCAAGGTTGGAGATGAGGTAGAGATTGTTGGGATGGGAGAGACGCGCAAGACTGTGGCCACTGGTGTGGAGATGTTTCGCAAGTCTTTGGACCAGGGTCAGGCAGGAGACAATGTGGGAGTATTGTTGCGCGGTGTAAAGCGCGACGAGGTTGAGCGTGGTCAGGTATTGGCAGCTCCCAAGAGTATTAAGCCGTATCGTCGTTTCAAGGCTGAGGTATATATACTGAGCAAGGAGGAGGGAGGTCGTCACACGCCTTTCTTTTCAGGATATCGTCCTCAGTTTTATTTTCGCACCACTGATGTTACGGGTGTGGTGACCTTGCCCGAGGATGTGGAGATGGTAATGCCAGGTGATAACACCACGTTTGAGGTAGAGTTGATAGCACCGATAGCCATGGATCCAGGTCTTAGGTTTGCTATTCGCGAGGGTGGCCGGACCGTAGGTGCAGGTGTAGTATCGGAGATAGTGGAGTAACAATGGGAGTCCATCATGCGCGTGAATATTTTATTGGCATGCAGTGAGTGTAAGAGGCGTAATTACGCTTCAACCAAAAACAAGAAAAATACCACTTCCAAACTGGAGCTAAAAAAGTATTGTCCCTTTTGCGGCAAACATTTGCCCCACAAGGAAACCAAATAAATCCTTGATGCAGGCCAGTAGCTCGAATCGGCAGAGCATCGGACTCCAAATCCGAGGGATGGGGGTTCGAATCCCTCCTGGCCTGCCATATAAAATATTGAGCTGAATCAGATGGCTAGAAAAAAGAAAAAAGAGAGTGTCGAGCCTCAAGGCAAACTACAAGCCAAGTATCATGATACTCGAGAGTATCTTGAGGAGGTTAAGGGAGAACTCAAGAAAGTTACCTGGCCCACCCGCAAGGAAACTTTAAGCACTGCCTTGGCTGTGGTGGCCTTGGTGATAATCGTCGCCATCTACCTAGGGATAGCTGATTTTGTGTTTTCCAGGTTAGTGGGTCTTATTCTTCCCTGAACAATCTTGTCAGTCCAGTATCATCTCACTGTATATGCTTACAAATTAGTCACACCTTGTAATCTTGTAAAGCTATGTTTAGGTACTAACTATTTCGTTCCGAATTGAGTTTTTAGATCACTGTAGTGGTAAGGGAAATACATGGAAGAAGAACAGCCAAAAGCTAGATGGTATATAATTCATACCTATTCCGGGTATGAACAAAGGGTGGAACGAACTGTCAAAGAAATGATGCGTACCGGGCAAGATAAGGGCTATATCGAAGACATAGTAATCCCCACAGAGAAAGTAGTTGAATTGGTCAAGGGTCAAAAGAAAACCTCTACCCGCAAGTTTTTTCCTGGTTATGTACTGGTTAAGATGGTTTGCAACGATGAATCCTGGCACATGATACAATCCATACCTAAGGTGACAGGGTTTATAGGCAGCAAGAATCGTCCTACTCCCTTAAGTGACCAGGAAGCAGAGAATATTCTGTCCGCAGTTGAGTCGCGCCAAGAACAGCCAAGACCCAAGTATCATTTTGTCCGCGGAGATGAAATAAGAGTTGTTGATGGCCCTTTTGCCAACTTTAACGGGATTGTCGAGGATGTAAATTACGACAAAGGTAAACTGAAAGTGGCTGTTTCTATTTTTGGGAGACAGACACCGGTTGAACTGGATTTTGTTCAAGTATCCAAAAGCTGAGAGATGAGGTAGGAGTAACATGGCCAAAAAAGTAATGGCGAAAGTAAAGCTTCAGATTCCGGCAGGCTCTGCCAATCCTTCACCACCTGTAGGTCCGGCTCTGGGACAACACGGCGTCAATATAATGGAGTTCTGCAAGGCTTTTAATGCCAGAACTCAGGATCAACAGGGAATTATCATTCCTGTAGTTATAACCGTATATCAGGATAGATCTTTCTCCTTCATCACCAAGACCCCACCTGCACCAATTTTGTTGAAGAGGGCTGCAAAAGTGGACAAAGGCTCTGGTGAAACCAAAAGGACCAAGGTGGGCAAGGTTACCCAGGAGCAGATCGAGGAAATTGCCAAAACAAAGATGCCGGATCTAACCGCTAAGGATTTAAACAGTGCCAAGAAGAGCATCATCGGAACTGCCAAGAGCATGGGGATTGATGTAGAAAAATAACTTTAAGGGGTAAGGGTTATGCCAAAGCGAGGCAAAAAATATATAGAAACCAGGAAAAAGCTGGGCAACCTGAATAGAGTACCAGTTGACGACGCTATCAAATTAGCTCTGGAAGCAAATTACGCCAATTTTGATGAAACTGTGGACGTTGCAGTACGTTTGGGTGTTAATCCCAAACACGCCGATCATATGGTACGCGGAGCGTGCAGTATGCCTCACGGACTAGGAAAAGAGGTCCGCGTGGTAGCTTTTTGCAAAGGCGAAAAGGAAAGGGAAGCATTGGATGCCGGGGCTGACTATGCTGGAGCTGAGGAATTAGTGGAAAGCATTAAAAATGGTTGGCTGGAATTTGAAAAGGCAGTTGCCACCCCGGATATGATGTCCCAAGTTGGCAAGATCGGGCGGATACTTGGTCCCAGAGGGCTTATGCCCAATGCCAAGACTGGTACTGTATCTTTTGATCTCGCCGGTACCATCAAGGAACTGAAAGCTGGCAAGGTGGAGTTTAAAGTCGACCGCGGTGGTGTGATTCACGCTCCTTTGGGCAAGGTTTCTTTTGGGCCTGAAAAGATTAAGGACAACCTTAAAGTGTTAATTGAAACTTTGCAAAAACATAAGCCGGCATCAGCCAAGGGGACCTATTTTCGGGGTCTGGCTCTTTCCACCACCATGGGCCCGGGGGTAAAAGTGGAATCCTCCAGTGTGTGGGGAATGCTTAAATAGAGTTGTCCCTTCCAATTTTTGCTACTGAATTTCAAAGAGTCAGAGATTACAGGTGGGTTAACCTTAATTTCCTGTTCAGACCGCTTTGGCTCTTAACACTAGAATAAAGCGAGGTGATTAAGTGCGCAGAGAAGAGAAAGGCAAAATTATCCAGGACTTGAAGGATAAGGCAAACCGCTCGGTTATAGCCGTGGTAACTGACTTTAAGGGGATGGACGTGGAGGAAATGACCCAGTTGCGCAAGAATCTAAGGGATAACAACGTGGACTTTAAAGTTGTAAAAAATACCCTGGCCAGCATTGCGCTAGACGAGTCCCCCCACGATGTTCTTAAGGACAGATTTACAGATTGTTGTGCCATAGCCTTTGGCTACGACGACCCGGTGACTCCGGCCAAGGTTTTGGTGGATTTTGACAAGAAAAGCAAAAAATTCCAAACCCGGTTTGCCAGTTTGGAAGGCAAGTACTTGGAAGCCACTGCCATTAAGGAGCTCTCCGAGTTGCCCAGTCGCGAGGAGTTGCTAGGCAGGATGCTAGGCACCATGAATGCTGTGCCCACTAATCTAGTTTCCTTGTGCACCAACCTGATTCGCAATATGATGAATGCGTTGGTAGCCATCAAGGACCAAAAGAATGAAGTTAACGAGCCAAAGTAAAACATTTAGGAGGAAGCAATGTCAGACATTTCAAAAGAGCAAGTCATTGAATTTATATCCAATATGACCGTTTTGGAACTTTCAGAATTTATAAAAGAGCTGGAAGAAAAATTCGGTGTGTCAGCTGCAGCTCCGGTTGCTGCTGCTGCAGCTCCTGCAGCTGCCGGTGCTGAAGCCGCTGCTGAGGAAGAGGAAGAACAGACAGAATTCGATGTTGTTCTCAAAGATGTAGGGTCCAATAAGATTGGAGTCATCAAGGTGGTAAGGGCTTTGACCAACCTCGGCTTGAAGGAAGCCAAGGCCAAAGTGGACGAGCTGCCAGCAGCTCTTAAGGAATCTGTTTCCAAAGAGGATGCACAGGAAGCCAAAAAGCAGTTAGAGGAAGCAGGCGCAACTGTTGAAGTCAAATAACAGGGATTGTGGCGGCGCATATAGCCGTCTCAACAGATTTTATGTTTAGAAGGGCACAAAGCTAAGGGATATTTGTGTCCTTCTATCTTATTTTGATATATAGGTGAAAAAAATAATTATGGGTTGGTGCAATCAGTGGAGATGAATAAATTTATACTCGGAAATCTTTCAATACGAGAAGTAAATATCCAATTTTTAAGCCTTCGTCTAGTACAAAATTAGTTTTTTATATTTTTTGACCCTGATTGTGCAATTTTAAATGATTAAAAATTGAATGAAGCCTCTTGATATAGACTTATTCAGTTTAAGGCAAGGGTTTTCATTCAATTCTTGGTCAGGATTTTTTTACACCCTTTTACTTGAAGTAGCAGAGAACCAAGACAAATTTAGTCGTTAGCCTTAAAGGTTTGGTTTTACGCAAATAACATAAAATACATTATGCGAGGAGAAAATGGGATTATTAACCAAAAACTTTGGTCAAATCAAATACGAGTTGGATGTTCCACACCTATTAAAACTGCAGATGGATTCTTACCGCAATCTTTTGCAGGAAGGCGTGGATCCTTTAAACCGTGAGGACAAAGGCCTGGAAGGAGTCTTTCGTTCCGTTTTTCCCATTGAAGACTTTAATAAGTCCGCTACCCTGGAATTTGTCAATTACGAGCTCCACCAGCCCAAGTATGATGTTTCAGAGTGTTTATCCAAGGGGTTAACCTATGAAGCACCTATTAGAATAAAGGTTCGCCTGATTGTCTATGATGTGGATGAAGAGACCGGGAATCGAACAGTTCGCGATATCAAGGAACAGGATATTTATTTCGGCACCCTTCCTTTGATGACCGAAAAGGGAACATTTATAATAAATGGCACGGAAAGAATAATTGTTAACCAGTTGCAAAGATCTCCGGGCATAATATTTGAACATGATTACGGTAAAAGTCATTCCAGCCGCAAGGTTCTCTACAGCGCCAGGATTATTCCCATGCGGGGTTCCTGGTTAGATTTCGAGTTTGACCCCAAAGATATTTTGTATGTGCGCATCGATCGCAGGCGCAAGATGTATATTACTGTCTTGCTGAAAGCTTTGGGCATGACTGAGGAAGATATACTTAACTATTTTTATGAGCGTGAAGAACTTAAGTTCAAAGATGGTCGGGTATTGCGCAAGATTAAGCCTGAGCATTACCGCAAGGAAATAGCTTACCGCGATATAGAGGATAACGAAGGCAATGTGTTGGTAAAAGAAGGCCGGCCCATTACCAAGCGTGCCTGGAAGAAGATGGTCAAAAGCCACGATTATCTGGAAATAGATCCTGGAAGCTTGCCCAACCAGTTTTTGGCCCACAATTTGACCGATCCTGTTACTGGTGAGATTCTTGCCGAGATAGGAGAGCCTCTGACTCAGGAAATAGTGGACAGGATCTTTGAATCCGGGGTCCAGGATGTACAGATTTTGTACACAGGTGGACAGGACGTTTCCACTTCCTTGATAGATACCCTCAAGCTGGACAAGATCCAGGATCAAATGGAAGCCCAGGTGGAAATATACAAGCGTTTGCGTCCCAGTTCTCCCCCAACTCCGGAGATAGCTTCCAGTTTTTTTGACAATCTTTTCAGAAATCCGGATTACTACGATTTGTCTTCGGTGGGCCGATACAAGTTAAATTCTAGGCTGGGTCTGGATTTGCCCATGGATCACCGCACGCTGTCCAACGAAGACATTTTGCGCGTTATCAAACACTTGGTTAAACTAAAAGACTCTCAAGGCCCACCTGATGATATCGACCATCTGGGCAATAGGCGCGTTCGTCCTGTGGGAGAGTTGGTGGAGAATCAATACCGCATTGGTCTGGTGCGTATGGAAAGAGCGGTCAAGGAGCGCATGAGCCTGCAAGAAGTTGCTACCCTTATGCCCCATGATCTTATCAATCCCAAGCCGGTAACCGCAGTTCTCAAGGAGTTTTTCGGGACCTCCCAGCTTTCCCAGTTCATGGATCAGACCAATCCTTTGTCTGAGGTGACTCATAAAAGAAGGTTGTCTGCCCTGGGACCGGGGGGGCTCACCCGAGAAAGGGCAGGCTTCGAGGTCCGGGACGTGCATCCAAGCCATTACGGCCGGATCTGCCCTATTGAAACACCTGAGGGCCCCAATATCGGATTGATTGTTTCCCTGACCACTCATGCACAGGTTAACGATTATGGGTTTATAGAGACTCCTTACCGCTTGGTTAAGGACGGCCAGGTAACCAACGAAGTTAAATATTTAGATGCATCCAAAGAATCCAACGAGGTAATAGCCCAGGCCAACGCCCCGGTGGATGAACATGGAAGGTTTACATCCGATTTGGTTACTGCCCGGATCCATGGAGAGTTGAATCTGGTTCCCAAGGAAGAAATTACTTTGGTGGACGTGTCCCCTAGCCAGATTGTTTCAGTTTCTTCATCTTTGATCCCCTTCCTGGAACATGACGACGCCAATAGAGCCCTTATGGGCTCCAATATGCAGAGGCAGGCAGTTCCCTTGCTCAAGCCGGAGAGGCCTTTGGTAGGTACCGGTGTAGAGGGGATCGTGGGAAGAGATTCCGGGAGTTGTATTACAGCAGAAGGTGATGGTTGCGTACGCTACGTGGATGCGGAAAAGGTGATTGTCAGTTATGACCAAGATTCCCATGGGGCTAGCACCGACACGGTCTGCTACGACTTGCAAAAGTTCCACAAATCCAACCAAAACAGTTGCTTTGGCCAAAGACCTCGCGTCTATCCTCATCAAAAGGTCAAGACCGGAGATGTACTCGCAGACGGAGCAAGTATTGTAAACGGGGAACTGGCTTTAGGGAAAAACTTGACCGTGGCTTTCATGCCCTGGTGCGGATACAATTTTGAGGATTCCATCCTGATCTCCGAGCGCATGGTCAAGGATGATGTCTTTACCTCCATGCATATCGAGGAATTTGACGTTATCGCCAGGGATACCAAGTTGGGTCCCGAAGAGATCACCCGGGATATTCCCAATGTGGGCGAAGATATGCTAAAGCAATTGGACGAGAGCGGCATTATCCGCATTGGTGCGAAAATAAAACAGGATGATATCCTGGTGGGCAAGATCACACCCAAAGGTGAAACTCAGCTGACTCCGGAAGAAAGGTTGCTTAGGGCGATTTTTGGGGATAAGGCCCGGGACGTCAAAAACACTTCTCTTAAGGTGCCTCCAGGCATAGAGGGGACCGTGATAGACGTCAAGGTTTTCAATCGTCGTTCCAATGAAAAGGATGAGCGTACTAAGCAGATCGAGGATCAAGAGCTAGAGCAGCTCAACCAGAAAGAGGAGCGGCACATAGCAGGTTTAACCGCCCAGTTCCGGGATAGGATCTGGGAAGTGGTTTCTGGCAAGATACTGGCACAGACCATCATGGGTAAAAGAAAGGGAGAGGTCTTGGCAGAAGCCAACAATACCCTGAAAAGAGAAAACCTGGATTACATTCCAATTAAGAAGTTGCCGGGCAATTTTGCCAGTAAAGAAGTGAACGAAGCCTTGGAACAACTTGTAGCCGAGTACGACCAGCAGGTGAAATTCCTTCAAAACATATATTCCCAAAAGAGGGAAAAGGTAGTGGAAGGGGACGACCTGCCACCCGGCGTGACCAAAATGGTCAAGGTATATGTAGCTGTTAAGAGAAAACTCACCGTAGGTGATAAAATGGCTGGAAGGCACGGCAATAAAGGCGTGGTTTCCTGCATTTTGCCCGAGGAGGATATGCCCTTTTTCGAGGACGGATCCCCGGTGGATATTATACTGAGTCCCTTGGGAGTGCCTTCGCGTATGAATATTGGGCAAATTATGGAGACGCATCTGGGTTGGGCTGCCAAGGAATTAGGCAAGCAGTTGTCGCAAATGTTGGAACAGGGTGTTGATACAAAGGCACTTAGGCAGGAAGTGGACGAGATTTTTAACTCTCCGGAAATAAGTTCGCTGGTTTGGGAGCTGGACGATGAATCCTTTAAAGAAGCGGTGCGCGAGCTAAAACCAGGCATCCTTACCAAGACCCCGGTGTTTGATGGAGCAAGGGAGGAAGAGATCTGGTCCTGGTTGCGCAAGGCTGGATTAAGCAATGACGGCAAGGCCCTTCTTTATGACGGCCGAACCGGAGAGCCTTTTCACGAACGGATTACCGTGGGTGAAATATATATGCTCAAGCTGCACCATCTGGTGGACGAGAAGGTTCATGCTAGATCTACAGGTCCTTATTCCTTGGTGACCCAGCAGCCCTTGGGCGGTAAGGCCCAATTTGGCGGGCAAAGGCTGGGCGAGATGGAAGTTTGGGCCATTGAGGCCTATGGGGCTGCATATCTGCTTCAGGAGTTTTTAACTGTAAAGTCGGATGATGTCGCAGGCAGAGTGAATATGTACGAAAAGATTGTTAAGGGAGACAACTTTCTGGAATCTGCCATGCCGGAATCATTTAATGTCCTGATTAAGGAGTTGATGGCCTTGGGCCTAAACGTAGAACTGCTCACCGAAGACAGAAAGAAGGCCAAGAAATAAATTCAAGCCAAGCAGCAAGTATCTATTAACAACCCCTCAACTTGAAAATGATGAGAACGAGGGGCGCATAACAATTTTATAAAAGATATCCATAAAAACTTTATACCCAAAAGGATACGGATATGAGCTTAGACGATCTTTTTTCCCAAAAGTCTGCAAGTGCCTCCACAGTCTCAGGCAAGGAGCTTAAAGGCATTAAAATAAAAATGGCTTCCCCAGAAAAAATAAGGGAATGGTCTTTTGGAGAGGTGAAAAAGCCGGAAACCATCAACTACCGCACTTTTAAGCCTGAAAGGGATGGCCTTTTTTGCGCCAAGATATTCGGCCCGGTAAAGGACTACGAATGCAATTGTGGCAAGTATAAGCGCATGAAGCACCGGGGCATAGTCTGCGAAAAGTGCGGAGTAGAGGTCATCGCCTCCAAAGTGAGGCGTGAGCGCATGGGGCATATTGAGCTGGCTGCACCCGCAGCCCATATCTGGTACTTAAAAAGCTTGCCCTCCAAAATTGGGACTTTGCTGGATATGACCATGGCTGACCTGGAAAAGGTGCTTTATTTCGATGCCTACCTGGTGCTGGATCCGGGTCAAACCTCCCTCAACTATAAACAGGTTATTTCCGAGGAGCAGTATCTTCAGATCCTGGAAACACACGGCGAAAATGGCTTACGTGTAGGCATGGGGGCAGAAGTAATCCAAGAGCTTTTAAAGGGTATGGATCTGGAAAAGCTCAGCCATGAGTTGCGCGAAGAGTCCCTGGCCACTCGTTCCCAGACCAAGCAAAAAAAGATTGCCAAGAGGCTGAAAATTGTGGAGTCCTTTTTGGAGTCCGGAAATAAATGCGAATGGATGATCATGGAAACTCTGCCTGTGGTTCCCCCAGAACTCAGGCCTTTGGTGCCCTTGGATGGTGGAAGGTTTGCCACGTCTGACATGAACGATCTGTACCGCAGGGTTATCAATCGCAATAACCGTCTGAAAAGGTTACTAGAATTGGGAGCCCCGGATATAATAATCCGCAATGAAAAGCGCATGCTGCAAGAGGCAGTAGATGCCCTGCTGGATAATGGCCGTCGAGGTAAGGCTATAACCGGTAATAACGGGAGGCCTTTGAAATCCCTGTCCGACATGATCAAGGGCAAGCAGGGACGCTTTAGGCAGAATCTTTTGGGGAAACGGGTGGATTATTCAGGCAGATCTGTGATTGTTGTGGGCCCCAACCTGAAACTGCATCAATGCGGGCTGCCCAAAAAGATGGCCTTGGAATTATTTAAGCCTTTCCTGTATTCCAAGCTGGAGGAAAAGGGTTACGCCAGCACCATCAAGAGCGCCAAAAAGATGGTGGAACGTGGAGATTTGGTGGTCTGGGATATTTTAGATGAAGTGGTCAAGGAGTATCCCATTCTGTTGAACCGTGCCCCTACACTGCACAGGCTGGGAATCCAGGCTTTTGAGCCAGTTTTGGTTGAAGGTAAGGCCATAAGGTTGCATCCACTTGTTTGTTCCGCGTTTAATGCAGACTTTGACGGCGACCAAATGGCTGTACACGTTCCCCTGTCTATCGAGGCCAATGTGGAATGCCGGGTCTTGATGATGTCCACCAATAATATTCTGTCTCCTTCTAATGGGGAACCAATTATTGTACCCTCTCAAGATATAGTTTTGGGACTATATTATCTTACTGTGGACCGTTCCTTCCAGAAAGGCGAAGGCAAGATCTTTTCTGATCCCTCGGAAGTGATTTGTGCCTACGATTCTGGATCAATCGGATTGCATGCCCGGATAAAGGTGCGGATAAATGGTCAAATCACTGATACCACCACTGGAAGAATTATCGTAGGCGAATTGTTGCCGGAGCAAGTATCATTCGATGCGGTGAACCGCGTATTGTCCAAGAAGAATATCGCTTGGTTAGTGGGAGAGGCCTATCGCCGGGCAGGAACCAAGGCCACGGTTATTCTCTGCGATAAGCTCAAGGATCTGGGATATGAATATTCTACCTTGGCCGGGGTCACCATCGGGGTAAAAGATCTTACTATACCAGAGGAAAAGGAAGGTATTGTAAGCAAAGCTCAGTCTGAAATTAACGACATTGAGCAGCAGTACAACGAAGGGGTTATTACCAGGACGGAAAAGTACAACAAGGTGGTGGACGTTTGGACCAAGGCCACCAACGATGTCTCCTCAGAGATGATGAAAAGGCTCTCCACCGAGGTGATCAAGGATCCGGAGACCGGCAAGGAGGAGGAAAACGTCAGTTTGAATCCCATATACATGATGGCCAGCTCCGGGGCTAGGGGAAACAAGGATCAGATGCGGCAGTTATCCGGAATGCGTGGGCTGATGGCCAAACCCTCCGGAGAGATTATCGAAACCCCCATCATTTCCTGTTTCCGGGAGGGCTTGAGCGTACTTCAGTACTTTACCTCCACCCACGGAGCCAGGAAAGGCTTGGCTGATACTGCTCTTAAAACCGCCAACTCCGGGTATCTCACCCGGCGATTGGTGGATGTGGTTCAGGATGTAGTGGTTGCCGAATACGACTGCGGTACCGTGGATGGAATTGAAATTACTCACTTGATGAAATCCGGAGAGATACAGGAAAAGCTCAGCGAAAGAGTCTTGGGTAGAATTGCCATGTACGACGTGTTGCATCCGGATACAGGTGAAGTAATAGTAGCCACCAACGAGATGATAAACGAGGACGCCGCTGAAAAAATTGATGCCGCCGGGATAAACGCCGTGGTTATCAGGTCCGTGTTAACCTGTAAAACCAAGCGGGGTGTGTGTTCCCTTTGCTATGGCCGCGATCTGGCCAGGGGACATCTGGTGAACGTGGGGGAAGCAATAGGTATTATAGCAGCTCAATCCATTGGAGAGCCAGGGACCCAGCTAACCATGCGCACTTTCCACATTGGAGGTACTGCGTCCAAGGAGATAGAGAGTTCCAGCATCAAGGCCAGTAATGTCGGCCATGTTGTTTTTTCCAGAATTCGCACCGTGGAGAATTCCCAGGGTGAGTACATGGTGATGGGCAAGAGCGGTCAACTGAAGATAGTGGATGATCAAGGCCGGGAGAGAGAAAAATACTTCCTGCCTACAGGCGCCAAGCTCATGGTAAAAGAAGACGAGAAGGTTCAAAAAGGACAGCTTCTAGCTGAATGGGACCCCTTTAACGAGCCCTTTGTCACCGACGTTTCCGGAAAGATCAGGTTCTCGGATATTATAGAAGGTCGCACCTATCAGGAAAAACTGGATGAAACTACAGGCCGGGCCACAAGGACCATTACCGAGTACCGCTCTACCAATTACAAGCCCTGTATCTCCGTTTGCGATGAAAAGGGCAGGTTGAAACAGCGTCCGGACACGACTTCCGAGGCAGTGTTCCAGTTGCCTGTGGGGGCCGTGTTGATGGTCCAGGACGGTGATACGGTTAATGCAGGAGATGTGGTGGCCAGAAAGCCCAGGGAGCTTTCCAAGACCAAGGATATTGTGGGCGGCCTGCCTCGAGTAGCTGAGCTGTTTGAAGTTAGAAAGCCCAAGGATCAGGCTGTAATCACAGAGGTGGATGGAATCGTCTCCTTTGGTCAGGAATCCAAGGGTAAGCGCAAGGTGATTATCTCTCCTGAGGCAGGCGAGCCCAAAGAGTTTTTGATACCCAAGGGCAAGCATATCACTGTTCAAGAAGGAGATTTTGTTGAGGCCGGGGAAATGATTACTGAAGGCAATCCGGACCTTTACGATCTGCTAAGAATCAAGGGAGAAAAATACCTGGCCAACTATTTGGTGGAAGAAGTTCAGGATGTGTACCGCTTTCAAGGGGTTCAGATCAACGATAAACATATTGAGGTTATCGTCCGTCAGATGTTGAAAAAGGTCAATATTCTCGATCCCGGAGACACGGGTTTCCTAATGGGACAGCACGTGGATAAAGCTGTTTTTATGCGGGAAAATGAAAAGTGCATCCGTAAGGATAAGAATCCTGCCATGGCTGAGCCGGTGGTTTTGGGTATTACCCAGGCCTCGCTGAGCACGGAATCCTTTATTTCAGCGGCTTCTTTCCAGGAAACCACCAAGGTTCTCACTGACGCTGCTCTTACTGGGAGTGTAGACAGGCTCAGAGGCCTCAAGGAAAACGTTATTGTAGGCCGGCTTATACCTGCTGGTACTGGCTATAGGCCGTATGTCAAGAGCGACATCAAGGTTCCTGAGCAACCCCAGGAAGCAGAGCAGCATATGGAAGAACTGGATGAGGAGATTTACCACGGCAGGCAAACTAGATCCTAAAGGTGCATAAAGGTGCATAATCTGAAGAAACTTCTCCTTGACATTGGTTGCATGATAAAATAATAGTTAAAAGTTTGATTTCGGTAATTATCGGGAGGGAATATGCCCACTATTAATCAATTGGTTCGCAAATCGCGCGAGCAGGTAAAAAAGAGCAAGAAAAGAGCTGCCCTGCAACAATGCCCGCAGAGAAGAGGGGTTTGTGTGCGGGTTTATACCACCACTCCCAAGAAGCCCAACTCTGCCCTGCGGAAAGTGGCAAGGGTACGTTTGACCAACGGGATTGAGGTGACATCGTATATCCCGGGCGAAGGCCATAATTTGCAGGAGCACTCGGTGGTTTTGATCCGGGGGGGCAGAGTTAAGGACTTGCCCGGTGTAAGATATTCCATAATAAGAGGAACTTTGGATGCTTCTGGAGTTCGTAACAGGCGTAAAAGTAGATCCAAATACGGCACCAAAAGACCAAAATAGTATTTGTACTAGGGAGATAAGATAATATGCCACGCAAGGGTCCTGTTCCAAAAAAACCAATACTTCCGGATCCCATTTTTAACAGTCGCTTGGTGAGCAAGTTTGTTAACCGGCTCATGGTGGACGGCAAAAAGAGTCTGGCTGAGCGCCTGTTGTACAGAGCCATAGAGGAGTTGGGCAACAAAACCGATGAAGATCCTTTGAAGGCTTTCCAGCAGGTCATCGAAAACGTGAAGCCGCACATGGAAGTTAAGGCTAGAAGGGTAGGTGGAGCTACATATCAGGTTCCCATGGAAGTACGTCCCCAGAGGCAAGAATCCTTGGCTATTCGTTGGTTAGTACTTTATTCTAGGGCCAGGGGGGAAAAGGGAATGCATCGCAAGCTTTCAGCGGAGCTGCAGGATGCTTACTATAACCGGGGCGGTGCCATTAAAAAGAGGGAAGATACGCATCGCATGGCTGAAGCCAACAAGGCCTTTGCTCACTATAGGTGGTAAACTACAAGAACAGCCCTTGCACTTAATGCACAATAATTGTCAAGGAAATGGGCATAATACTCTGGTTATAGAAAAATATACAGAGAAAAACTACAGCTTCAAGCGAAGAGAGTGATTATCGTGGCTAGGCAGGTAGCTATAGAAAAACAACGCAACATTGGTTTTGCAGCACATATTGATGCGGGAAAAACTACTACAACCGAACGTGTGCTTTTTTATACCGGGATTTCGCATCGATTAGGGGAAGTACACGACGGTCAAGCGGTCATGGATTGGATGCACCAGGAGCAGGAGCGGGGTATTACCATTACTTCGGCTTCAACCACCTGCTTTTGGAAGAATCACCGCATCAATATCATTGACACCCCTGGACATGTGGACTTTACCTCTGAAGTGGAGAGGTCTTTAAGGGTATTGGACGGATGTGTTGCAGTATTTTGTGCTGTGGGAGGAGTGGAGCCCCAAAGCGAGACCGTCTGGCGTCAAGCAGATAAATATCACGTTCCTAGAATGGCCTTTGTAAACAAGATGGATCGCATGGGGGCTGATTATTTTAATGTGGTTCAGATGATCCAAAAGCGCTTGAAAGCTAAGCCTGTTCCCTTGCAGATACCAATTGGCTCCGAGGAAAACTTCAAGGGACTGGTGGATTTGGTTCAAAGCAAAGCTTATATATTTGATGAGCAGTCCCTGGGCAAAGATTTCGATTATATTGACATACCTGACGAGTACAAGGAAGAAGCGGATAAGTGGCGCAACCACTTGTTGGAATCCATAGCTGAGGAAGACGAGAATCTGCTGGATAAGTTTTTGGCTGGCGAGGAGCTCCAACTGGAAGAGATACAGGAAGGCATTCGCAAGGCCACTATTTCTTTGAATATCTGCCCGGTTATGTGCGGATCGGCATTTAAGAACAAGGGGGTTCAGCCCCTTTTGGATGCTGTGGTGGATTACCTGCCCTCACCCGTGGACATTCCTCCTATTGAAGGAATGGATCCGGATACCCAGGAAACCATTACTTGTCCTGCCAGCGATGATGAACCTCTGAGCGCACTCGCTTTTAAACTAGCTTCGGATCCTTACGTTGGGCATTTAACTTTTCTGCGTATATATTCCGGAAAGCTTGAATCCGGGACGACAGTGCTGAATGCAGCCTCAGGAAAGAAAGAGCGCATAGGCCGACTCTTAAAGATGCATTCCAACAAGCGCGAGGAAATCAAGGTAGCCTACGCTGGAGATATAGTGGCTGCTATTGGGCTTAAATATACTGCCACTGGCGAGACCTTGTGTGCTCTGGACAGGCCGGTATTGCTCGAGAGTATCGATTTCCCGGAACCAGTGATAGAAGTTGCCATCGAGCCCAAGACCCGGGACGATCAAAACACTCTTAGCAACGCCTTGCAGAAGTTGGCCAAGGAAGACCCTTCATTCAAGGTGAAAACCGATGAGGAAAGCGGGCAAACCTTGATTTCCGGGATGGGGGAGCTGCATTTGGATATTATTGTGGACCGCTTGACCCGGGAATTCGGAGTGGATGCCAATGTTGGTCAGCCTAGGGTTTCCTACAGGGAAACCATCACCTCCAAGGTCAAGCATGAGACCAAGTATGTGAAGCAAACTGGTGGTCGGGGGCAGTATGGCCACGTGGTTATCGAGCTGGAGCCTATGGACGCCGGTCAAGGGTACGAATTTTCCAATTCCATAGTAGGCGGCATAATTCCCAAGGAATATATCCCCGCCATAGACAGGGGGATTCAGGATGCCATGAAAAGTGGTGTTATTGCCGGTTATCCCATGGTAGATATTCGGGTCAAGCTGGTTTTTGGTTCCTACCACGATGTGGACTCTTCAGAACAAGCCTTTTATATAGCCGGTTCCATGGCTTTTAAAGAGGCGTGCCTAAAAGATAGTCCTGTCCTCCTGGAGCCTGTAATGTACATAGAGGTTCTTACTCCGGATGATTATACCGGGGATATAATGAGCGATATTACTGGTAGAAGGGGCAAGATCTTGGGAATGGAGCCCCGTAGCGGCAGCCAGATTATCAAGGCCTATGTACCCTTGGGAAATATGTTCGGATACGCTACTGACCTACGCTCCATGTCTCAGGGACGGGCTACGTATTCCATGCAATTTGATCATTACGACAGGGTGCCCTCCAGCTTGGCCGATGAAATTCTGAAAATCAAATAGGGGGAGAGAGATGGGAAAGTCGAAGTTTGAGCGTAAGAAGCCGCACGTAAACATTGGTACTATAGGTCATATTGACCATGGCAAGACTACATTGACGGCTGCTATTACCAAGGTATTGAGTATGAAGGGCAGTGGTCAGTATGTTGCTTTTGACCAGATAGATAAGGCACCAGAGGAGAAGGAGCGCGGCATTACGATTGCTACGGCACATATTGAGTATGAGACTCCTAGCCGTCATTATGCTCATGTGGATTGTCCTGGTCACGCGGACTATGTCAAGAACATGATTACTGGTGCTGCTCAGATGGACGGGGCCATTTTGGTGGTGGCAGCCACTGATGGTCCTATGCCGCAGACCCGCGAGCATATGCTTTTGGCTCGTCAGGTGGGAGTGCCTAGTTTGGTGGTTTATTTGAACAAGGTGGATTTGGTGGATGATCCTGAGCTTTTGGAGTTAGTGGAGCTTGAGGTTCGGGAGCTTTTGAACGAGTATGGTTTTCCTGGCGATGATACTCCGGTGGTTCGCGGGAGTGCTTTGAAGGCCTTGGAGGCTGACGATCCTGATTCCGAGGATGCCAAGAGTGTATGGGAGATAGTTCAGGCTTGTGATGATTTTATTCCCGAGCCCCAGCGGGAAGTTGATCAGCCGTTTTTGATGCCCATAGAGGATGTTTTTTCCATATCTGGCCGTGGTACAGTTGTTACGGGTCGAGTTGAGCGTGGAGTGATCAAGGTTGGAGATGAGGTAGAGATTGTTGGGATGGGAGAGACGCGCAAGACTGTGGCCACTGGTGTGGAGATGTTTCGCAAGTCTTTGGACCAGGGTCAGGCAGGAGACAATGTGGGAGTATTGTTGCGCGGTGTAAAGCGCGACGAGGTTGAGCGTGGTCAGGTATTGGCAGCTCCCAAGAGTATTAAGCCGTATCGTCGTTTCAAGGCTGAGGTATATATACTGAGCAAGGAGGAGGGAGGTCGTCACACGCCTTTCTTTTCAGGATATCGTCCTCAGTTTTATTTTCGCACCACTGATGTTACGGGTGTGGTGACCTTGCCCGAGGATGTGGAGATGGTAATGCCAGGTGATAACACCACGTTTGAGGTAGAGTTGATAGCACCGATAGCCATGGATCCAGGTCTTAGGTTTGCTATTCGCGAGGGTGGCCGGACCGTAGGTGCAGGTGTAGTATCGGAGATAGTGGAGTAACAATATGGCTACAACAATGAACAGCGAACGTATAAGGATCAAGCTCAAGGCTTATGATTACCGGATTCTGGACAAAGCTGTAGAGGAGATAGTTGATTCTGCCAAGAATACCGGGGCAAGTATCGCAGGCCCTATACCACTGCCCACTAAGAAACACGTATACACTGTTAATAGATCCGTGCATGTAAACAAGAAGTCCAGAGAACAGTTTGAAGTCCGGATTCACAAACGCTTGATGGATATCTTGGAGCCTACGCAGCAAACAGTTGACTCTCTAGGCAAGCTAAGTTTGCCTGCTGGTGTAGATGTGGAGATAAAGTTATAGATGAGGGTATTATGAAAAGCAGCATTGGTTTGATAGGCAAAAAATTGGGGATGACCAATATTTTCAGCGAAGACGGGAGATTTGTCCCGGTAACAGTGATTCAAGCAGGTCCTTGTCCGATTATTCAAAAGAAAGATGCCAACCAAGATGGTTATTCTGCAATACAGATAGGGTTTGATCCTTTGCCAGGGCACAAGATCAATAAACCTTCCAGGGGTCATCAGGCCAAAGCTGGCAAGGGATATTTCAGAAAACTTTTGGAATTCAGCCCGGAAAACATAGAAGAATACGAGTTGGGCCAAGAATTAAGCGCTGAGCTATTTCAAGTAGGCGAAAAGATCAAGCTGACTGGCACCTCCAAGGGCAAAGGATTTGCTGGTGTCATGAAGCGCTGGAACTTTAGAGGTATGCCAAGAACCCATGGTACGCACAAAGTGCACAGATCCCCAGGGGCTATTGGTCAAGCCTCGGATCCGGCCCGGGTGTTCAAGGGTAAAAAGATGCCCGGTCGCATGGGCAATAAAAAGGTCTCTTATAAAAATGTTGAAGTCATATCGGTTCGTACCAGTGACAACGTGATATTGGTCAAAGGGCAGGTGCCAGGTCCCAAGAACGGGATTGTGGTCCTGCATAAGCAGGGTTAAGAGGATACAAATGATTAGCGCCAAGGTTTATTCCCAGGATAACCAAGAAGTGGAAGAAATTGATCTCAAGGAAGAAGTTTTTTCTGTTCCAGTCAAGCCTCAAATACTGCATCAGGCAGTGCGGGCTCACAGGGCAGCAACCCGGGCCGGAACTGCTGAAGTTAAGAACAGAGCCAAAATCACAGGAGGAGGTCGCAAGCCCTGGAGACAAAAGGGAACAGGTAGAGCAAGAGCTGGCTCTGTAAGATCTCCTTTGTGGAGAGGTGGAGCAGTTATCCACGGTCCGAAGCCCCGGGACCATTCTTTTAAGCTGAATAAAAAGGTGCGTAGACTCGCCTTGAAAATGGCTTTAAGCTCCAAATATGCCCAGGATATGCTGCAAATAGTGGATAAGTTGGAGCTGCCAGAGATCAAAACCAAAAAATTTGTTAATATAAAGAATAAGCTAGGCCTAGAAAAACCCTTGATTGTTACCGCAGAAAAGAGTAATAATCTTCAGCTTTCGGCCAGAAACGTTCCCGGGGTAGACATCGTAACTCACGATAACATCAATGTGTACGAGATCTTGAAGCACAGGGAATTGGTAATGGATAAAAAAGCAGTGGAAAAGCTGCAGGAAAGGTTAGGCCAAGATGCATAGTACTCAAGTTTTGATCCGTCCTTTGGTATCGGAAAAATCCAACGATTTGAAGGATGTGCACAATAAGGTGGCTTTTGAAGTTCATCCCAAAGCCAATAAGTTCCAGATAAAGAATGCGGTGGAATCCATTTTTAATGTCCAAGTGGAAAAGGTAAATGTTATTCGCCACTCCCCTCGAAAGAGAAAGCGCTTTGGGCGTGTCGTGGGCAAGATACCCGGTTATAAGAAGGCTTATATAACTTTGTCCTCAGGGGATAAGATCGAATTTTTTGAAGGGGTATAACCAATGGCTATTAGGAAGCTAAAGCCCACATCTGCGGGTAAACGGTTTCAGACAGTTTCAGAGTTTCAGGAGATTACCAAGGTCGAGCCTGAAAAATCCTTGGTTCAAGGACTGACCAAGAAAAGCGGTCGGAATGTGTATGGCCGTATCACTGCCAGAAGGCGCGGTGGCGGAACCAAGCGCAAATATCGCATAATAGACTTTAAACGCACCAAAACAGATGTGCCTGCCAAGGTGGTGTCTGTAGAATATGACCCCAATCGCAGTGCTCGGATTGCTTTGCTTTCTTATTATGATGGGGAAAAAAGGTATATTTTGGCTCCAGTAGGTTTGAAGGTAGGAAACGTAGTGCAGTCCGGAGAAACTGTTGATATTCAGCCTGGAAACGCTTTGCCTCTGTTCAGGATACCTATAGGTACGATAGTTCATAATATAGAGCTGACACCAGGCAGAGGGGGGCAACTAGCTAGGTCTGCTGGTACCTATGCTCAGGTTGTGGCCAAAGAAGGCAAGTATGCCCTTATAAAGCTTCCTTCAGGCGAGGTGCGCAAGGTATTGGCAGCCAACTTCGCGAGCGTAGGACAGGTAGGTAATGTCGAGCATGAAAACATAACTATCGGCAAGGCCGGTCGGCATCGATGGCTGGGTAGACGCCCCAAGATCAGAGGCGTGGCCACAAACCCTGTAGACCATCCTTTGGGAGGAGGCGAAGGCAAAAGTACCGGTGGAAGGCATCCTGTATCTCCCTGGGGTTGGCCCACCAAGGGTTACAAAACTAGAAGTAAGAAAAAGCACTCTCAAAAATTAATAGTTAGCAAACGCCGGAAATAACAGGAGAGCTCATGCCAAGATCAGTTAAAAAAGGCCCCTTTGTAGAAGAAAAATTGCTGAAAAAGGTGCAGAGAGCCAAGGAGTCCAAGAGCAAGCAAGTGATCAAGACTTGGTCCCGAAGATCCACTGTTGTTCCAGAAATGGTTGGCTTAACCTTTGCTGTGCACAACGGTAAGAAGTTTATTCCTGTTTTTGCCACAGAAAATATGGTGGGACACAAGTTGGGCGAATTCGCTCCGAGCAGGACTTTTTACAGCCATGCTGGGGACCGAAAAAGCAAGGCCAAACGAAAATAACAGGGGCAGGTTAAGAGATGGAAACAAGAGCAGTAGCTAAATATATCAGGATTACCCCTCAAAAGGCACGACTTGTGGGACAAAATGTTCGAGGCAAGCCGGTAGAAGATGCTTTGAATATTTTGGAGTATACCCCCAAAAAAGCGGCTAGTACCATCAGAAAAGTTTTAAAGTCCGCTTTAGCCAACGCAGAGCAAAACTATAGCATGGATGTGGACAACCTATACGTAAAGAAGATTCTGATCGATGAGGGGCCCACTTGGAAGAGAATTCAGCCAAGAGCTATGGGCAGAGCGAACCGGATATTGAAGAGAACTAGTCACATTACAGTGATTGTAGATGAGTTATAGGAGGTAATCGTCTTGGGTCAAAAGGTACATCCTTACGGTTTTCGCGTAGGCTACAATAAAAATTGGCTTTCCAGGTGGTATAGCAAGACCAATTATTCTCAATATATAGTGGAAGACAAAAAGCTGCGCCGATTTTTAAAATCCAAGCTTTATCATGCTGGTATTTCCAAGATTGAGTTGGAGCGTGCCGCAGACAAAGTACGCATTATTATCAATACTTCCAGGCCAGGTATAGTTATCGGCCGAAAAGGTGCAGAAATAGAGAATCTGCGCCAGGATTTAAAGAAAAAGTTCAACAATGATTTTTCTATTGAAGTAAGTGAAGTTAGGCGGCCGGAAATTGATGCTCAGCTTGTGGCTGAAAACATAGCTTTACAATTGGAGAGAAGGGTAGCCTTTCGCAGGGCCATGAAACGTTCCACTAGTCTGGCGCTAAAGTTTGGTGCTCAGGGAGTTAAAATGTCCTGTGCCGGACGCTTAGGCGGATCAGAAATTGCGAGAACCGAATGGCTCAAAGAGGGGCGGGTTCCCTTGCACA
This sequence comes from uncultured Desulfovibrionales bacterium, assembly GCA_964577315.1. GTDB lineage: Bacteria > Desulfobacterota > Desulfovibrionia > Desulfovibrionales > Desulfonatronovibrionaceae > Desulfonatronospira. The sequence continues at coordinate 20,093 of CAZNYT010000012.1, read as the reverse complement.
CACTGCGTGCCGATATAGATTATGGGTTGGCTGAGGCTAGGACTACATATGGAATTATCGGGGTTAAGGTATGGATTTATAAGGGTGATATTTTAAGCGAGGTTAAGTAGCCATGCTAAGTCCAAAAAAAGTTAGATTTAGAAAAAAGCAACAGGGCCGGATCAAGGGTCATGCAGCCCGGGGAACCAAGATTAGTTTTGGCGATATCGGCTTGAAAACTATAGAATCGGGCAAATTAACCAATAAACAGATCGAAGCAGCCCGGATTGCAATGATGCGCCATATTAAGCGCGGAGGAAAAGTTTTCATTAGGATATTTCCGGATAAGCCTTTTACCGCCAAGCCGGCTGAAACCCGGATGGGCAAAGGTAAAGGTTCGCCTGAAGGTTGGTGTGCTCCGGTTAAACCCGGCAGGATGCTTTACGAGATTAGGGGAGTAAACTTAGATCTTGCCAGAGAAGCACTGCGCAGGGCTTCTCATAAGCTTCCAGTGAAAACTATCATCGAGGAGAAGGAGTGGTAATCGGTATGAAAGCCAAGGAAATCCGAAATCTTTCCGAAAGCGAAATGCACAAAAAGCTGCAGGGATTCAGGCAAGAGCTTTTCAATCTACGCTTTCAGCATTCCACTGGGCAGCTGGAGAATACTCAAAGATTATCTCAGGTAAGAAAAAACATAGCTAGGATTTTAACTATCCTGAATGAAAGACAAGGTGGAGCGGGCCATGACAAATAAATCCACTTCCAAAAATAAACGAAGACAGGTTGGTTTTGTGGTTAGCGACAAGAACGAAAAGACTAGAGTGATTCGGGTGGAAACGTTAACCAAGCATCCTCTTTTGAAGAAATACGTACGGCGCCGTAAAAAATTTATGGCCCACGATCCCAATAATGAATCCCGTATTGGAGATAAGGTTCAAATTATTGAACACCGTCCCATAAGTGCTCGCAAGAGATGGCATTTGAATAAGATTCTGGAAAAGTCCGAATAATCTAGGCTTAAGAAGCTACCTAGGGATCGTCAAAATAAGCAGTGCCAGCAAAAGAGCGCGTGCATCTATATATTGACTACTCACACGCGTATTTAGACAAGACAAAGGTGGACCAAAATGATTCAAGTACAAACAAAATTGGACGTGGCTGATAATTCTGGAGCTAAAAGCGTGGCGTGCATTAAAGTCCTAGGGGGGAGCAAGCGCAGATACGCTTCCATAGGCGATATTGTGGTGGTTTCTGTCAAGGATGCTATGCCCCGGGCCAAGGTTAAGAAAGGTGATATCTACAAAGCAGTTGTGGTGCGAACCAAAAAGGAAGTTGGCCGGTCCGACGGTTCCAACATCAGGTTTGATAACAACTCGGCCGTGCTTTTGAATAGGAATTTAGAGCCTGTTGGGAGTCGAATTTTTGGACCTGTGGCCAGAGAGTTGCGAACCAGAAATTTTATGAAAATAGTTTCCCTAGCCCCAGAGGTCTTGTAAGATGAAAAAGATGAAGGTGAAGCAAAACGACAAGGTCATGGTTATATCCGGTAAGGATAAATCCAAGGTGGGCAAAGTGCTAAGGACCTTCAAAGACAAGGAAAAAGTGCTTGTCGAAGGAATCAATAAAGTCAAGAAGCATGTCAAGCCTAATCCCTACAAGCAGGAACAGGGAGGGATCAAGGAACAGGAGGCCCCGATCCATGTTTCTAATGTACGCTTGATGTGCGATGCCTGTGCAAGCCCTACCAAGGTGGGCATTCGACTTACCTCGGATGGAAAAAAAATGCGCTATTGCAAAAAATGTGAAGAGAATTTTTAAAGAGAGAATAGACCATGCTCAGGCTGGAAAAGATTTATAAAGACGAGATTTGTCCCCATATGCATAAGGAGTTTAATTATAAATCTCCTATGCAGATTCCCAGAATAGAGAAAGTTATCGTGAACATGGGCCTGGGGGAAGGAAGTCAGAACAATAAGCTTATTCAGGATGCTGTGCAGGAGCTTGCACTAATTACCGGCCAAAGACCTGTTGTCACCCGGGCTAAAAAGTCCATTGCTGCCTTTAAGTTAAGACAGGGTATGCCTGTAGGTTGCTGTGTTACCTTGAGAAGGGCAAGAATGTGGGCTTTTTTGGATAAGCTGATCAATGTGGCTCTGCCCAGGGTACGCGACTTTCGCGGCCTTCCTGACAGAGGCATGGATGGACGCGGTAACTACACCCTTGGTCTTCGGGACCACAGTATGTTTCCGGAGATAAATCTAGATAAGGTTGATAGACATAAAGGAATGAATATTACCATTGTTACGTCGGCTCAAACCGATAAAGAAGGCAAGGCATTGCTAACCTGGTTGGGCATGCCATTTAAAAAGTAAGGAGGATGGTGTTGAGTAGAAAGTCTTTATTGGCTAAATCCCAGAAAAAGCAAAAATTTTCTGTACGCCAACATAACCGGTGTCCATTGTGTGGTAGAGCCCGGGGTTTTATGCGTCATTTCGGTGTGTGTCGAATATGCTTTAGGAATATGTCTAGAGCAGGCGAGTTGCCTGGGGTAAGAAAATCAAGCTGGTAGTTAAGAGAGGAATTAATAATGTCCACAGATCCCATTGCAGACATGCTCACTCGAATTCGTAACGCACATATGGCCCTGCACAAAGATGTAAAAGTACCTGCAAGCAAGATGAAGCTTGCTATATTGAATATTATGGCTGAGCAGGGTTTTATTCACGATTATCAACTTCAAGATCGCGACATAAGAATTTTTCTCAAGTACGTCGGCAGTCAACCCGCGATTCAGGATCTGCAAAAAGTCAGCAAACCTAGTCGCAGGGTATTTGCTCCAGTAAAAGAAATCCCTTTTGTGCGAAACGGTCTTGGTATATGTATTATATCCACATCGCGTGGAATTATGGATGACCGTCAGGCCAGGGAAAGGAATATTGGCGGCGAACTTATCTGCGAAATCTGGTAGGAAGGTAATAATGTCACGTATAGGCAATGAGCCCATAAAAATACCTGAGGGTGTGGAGATCACACAGGATACTGCCCAAATCCATGTGAAGGGTCCCAAGGGAGAGCTGAAAGTTGATTTGCATCCTAAAGTGCAAATAAGCATTCAGGATGGTACACTTAAGGTCAGCAAAATAGATGATAGCATTAAGGCCAGGGAACAATGGGGCTTGCGCAGGACCCTTATTAACAATGCCGTTCAAGGTGTTCATCAGGGTTTTTCAAAATCTTTGGAAGTGATAGGCGTGGGTTACAAGGTTGATGTGCAGGGCAATACCTTGATTCTCAATGTAGGCTACTCCCATCCTGTGAATGTAGAGCTTCCACAGGGCGTGGAGGCCAAAGCTGAAAAGGGTAAAATTTCTTTGTCCAGCATAGACAAGGAATTGCTCGGGGAAACAGCCGCCAAGATCAGGCGTATCAGACCTCCTGAGCCTTACAAAGGCAAAGGTATCAGATACGAGAACGAGGAGATCAAACAAAAAGCTGGTAAGTCCGGTAAGAAGAAATAGTGGGTATTAATATGAAACTTTCCAAGCATCAAAGACGCGCCAAACGCAAGATACGTATCCGTAAAAAGATTAGCGGTACCGCAAATCGTCCGAGATTAGTAGTATTTAGATCCAATAAGCATTTATATGCCCAAATAGTTAACGATGAGACCGCTAATACACTGGTTGCCTTTTCTAGTCACAATTTGGAAAGCGGTTCCAAGCTTAATCTGGAAACAGCTCAAAACATTGGTGACAAGTTAGCGGAAAAGGCTTTGGATCAAAATATTACCCAAGTGGTTTTTGACCGTAACGGATATTATTATCACGGCCGTATTAAGGCCATGGCTGATGCAGCCCGCGCCAAGGGTTTAAATTTTTAAGGGGTTATTACATGCAACATAGCGATCTTGAACTCATAGAAAAGATTGTTTATTTGAACCGTGTTTCCAAAGTTGTTCAAGGTGGGCGCAGATTCAGGTTCAGTGCCTTGGTAGTTGTAGGTGATGGTAACGGAACTGTGGGCTACGGCCACGGAAAGGCCAACCAGGTTCCGGATGCTATTCGCAAGGCTACGGACAGAGCCAAGAAATCCATGGCCAAAGTTGTTCTTAGTGGAAGTACCATACCTTTTCAGGTAATTGGGACATATGGTGCCGCTAGGGTTCTTTTGAAACCAGCTAGTGAGGGAACTGGAATTATTGCAGGCGGACCAGTTCGTGCTGCTATGGAGGCAGCAGGGGTACAGAATATTTTGACCAAGGCTATAGGCACCAACAATCCTCACAATGTTGTTAAAGCCACAATTACCGGGTTGCAGCAATTAACCAGCCCGGAACACGTTTCCCGTTTACGCGGTCAAAGCGTGGAATATGCCGTGGTCCGATAGAAGTATTCATTGCCTGAAGGAGATGATCATGAAGGTTAGGCTAAAAAAAAGCTTTATAGGGTTAAAGCCCAAACAGAAAAAGACCCTTAAGGCCTTGGGCTTTAAAAAGCCCAATCAGGTTCTGGAAGTCAAGGACAATGCTTGTACGCATGGAATGCTAAAGAGAGTGCACAGTTTAGTTGAGGTGATCCGATAATGAATATTCACGAATTGTATCCTTTTGAAGAGGAAACTAAATCCAGGAAAAGGCTGGGCAGAGGGAATTCATCTGGTACCGGCAAGACTTCTGGAAAAGGTCATAACGGACAAAGAGCTAGAGCAGGCGCTTCCATTCCGGCTCATTTTGAAGGCGGACAAATGCCTCTTTCCAGAAGGTTGCCCAAAAGAGGATTTCGTAATATTTTCCGCGAAGAGTATTCCATTATCAATGTGAAGCAATTGGCTAAACATTTCCCTAATTCTTCTGAGATTCAGCTGGAAGATATATATTCCAAGGGATTGGCTAAGAGGAACGAGCCGGTAAAAGTATTGGGTGACGGAGAAATAGATTATCCCGTCCAGGTGAGCGCACATAAGTTCAGCAAATCCGCAGCTGAGAAGATCATTCAAGCTGGCGGACAAGTAAATATTTTGGAAGGATAATAATTTGAAACAGCAGAAGCCTTCCGGAGGATCTGGTATGAAGGACCTGCGTAATAAGGTCCTTTTTACTTTTTTGATACTTGGTGTATACCGTATAGGCGTACATGTACCCCTGCCCGGTATTGACGGAGAGGCTCTTAGCCAGTTTTTCGAGGGTGCAGAGCATACCCTTTTCGGGCTCTTTGACATGTTTGCCGGTGGAGGGCTAAAGAATTTCTCCATATTTGCTCTGGGGATCATGCCTTATATTTCCGCTTCCATTATCATGAATCTGTTGACAGTAGTCAGTCCCACATTGTCCAGATGGAAGAAGGAAGAAGGAGAGGCTGGCAAAAAAAAGATTACCCAATGGACTAGATATGGCACACTAATGATTACCCTTGTCCAGGGCATGGGTATTTCCGTTGGAATGGAAACTATGACCAGCCCGGACGGAGCCCCTGTAGTTGTGGATCCGGGATGGGCTTTTCGCTTGACCACTGTATTGACCCTTAGCACAGGAACCATATTCATTATGTGGCTAGGCGAAAGAATTACTGAGCGTGGCCTGGGCAACGGGATATCCCTGATTATTTTTGCTGGCATTGTTGCCGGCTTGCCAGGTGCCCTGATGAATGTTTACCAGCTTCTGGCAGCAGGTGAATTAAACATTCCCTATGGTGTTTTTATTCTGGCTATCGTGATCGGGATCCTGCTTTTTATAGTTTTTGTGGAACGTGGGCAGCGCAGACTCCCCATTCATTATGCCAAAAGAATGATGGGGCGAAAAATGTATGGAGGCCAAACCAGTCATTTGCCCTTGAAACTTAATACTGCTGGGGTTATTCCTGCTATTTTTGCTTCCTCCATTTTGATGTTTCCTGCAACCATAGCCAGTTTTTCCCAGGTGGAGATTTTACAGTCTGTAGCCAACCATTTACAGCCAGAATCTTTGGTTTATAATTTAATATTCGTGGGTCTGATTATATTCTTTTGTTTTTTCTATACCGCTATTATTTTCGACCCTAAGGATATAGCAGAGAACTTGAAAAAGCAGGGTGGCTTTATTCCTGGTATTAGGCCAGGACTTAAAACCAAAGAATATATTGACTCGGTATTGTCCAGGCTGACATTTGTGGGTTCTATATACTTGTCCCTAGTTTGTGTTCTGCCTATATTCCTGATCAAAGAGTTCGATCTCCCCTTTTACTACGGGGGGACTGCCTTGCTGATTGTAGTGGTCGTGGCAATGGATACCATGTCCCAGTTTCAATCTCATCTTATTTCTAGGCATTACGAAGGGCTAATGACCAAAACCAAGATAAAGGGAAGGCGCTAGGGTTTTGAAGAAATTCCGAGGCATATTTGTTAAGAATGATCAGGAAGTAAGTCTTATCAGGGAAGCTAATAAGATTGTAGCCACTGTTCTAGATGATCTGGAAAGGCGCATTGAACCAGGCATAACTACTATGGAGCTGGAGGAGATAGCCAACCAGTGGTGCGACAAATTTGATGTTAAGCCTGCGTTTAAAGGATATCAAGGTTTTCCTTATACCTTGTGTTGTTCTGTTAATGATGTTATAGTACATGGGTTTCCTAGCCATGAACCTTTGCAGTCCGGAGATATTTTAAGCATTGATATGGGAGTTCAGCATAAGGGCTTTTACGGGGACTCTGCCAGGACATTTGCGGTAGGAGATATCTCTTTAGAAGCTCAAAAATTGCTCAAAGTGACCAAGCAGGCTTTATCTCACGGCATTAACCAGGGCTGGCCAGGGAACGATCTTTACTCCATATCTGCCGCGATAGAGAAGTACTCCCGGGAACAAGGCTGTTTCATAATCAAACGTTTTGTGGGACACGGCATTGGGGCAAACTTGCATGAAAAGCCGGAGATCCCCAATTTCATTCCGAAACGTGCTTCCAAAGTTCCTTTGAAATCCGGCATGGTACTTGCCATAGAGCCCATGTTGTCTTTGGGCTCAGATGAAGTAGAGATTATGTCCGATAGATGGACAGCTAGAACCAAGGACCGTAGTTTGGCAGCCCATTTTGAACATACCGTGGCCATCACCAAGGACGGTCCGGAAATATTGAGTAGTTTGGATTAAATTTTTGGGGGTGTAATCATGAAAGTAAGACCATCAGTAAAAAAGATGTGCCCTAGGTGTAAAGTGGTAAAGCGTCACGGGGTGCTGCGCGTACTTTGTAGTAATTCGCGTCATAAACAAAGACAAGGATAATATGGGGGAATAATGGCACGTATAGCTGGAGTTGATTTGCCCAGGAAAAAAAAGATCGGCATAGCTTTAACCTATATCTACGGTATAGGAAGGACTACTGCTCTGAACATTTTGGACGCTTCCGGCGTGGATTGGACCAAAAAAACCGAGTCTTTGGACAGTGACGAGCTTAACACCATCCGGAGCAACTTGGAAAACAATTACAAGGTCGAAGGGGACTTAAGGCGCGAAATAAGCGCTGACATCAAGCGCCTTATGGATATCGGGTGCTATCGCGGCCTTAGACACCGCAAGTCCTTGCCTGTACGGGGTCAAAAGACCCACACTAACGCCAGGAACCGTAAAGGGCCCAGAAAATCCACTATAAAGAAAAAGAAATAAAGCGGGAGTATTTAAATGGCAAAACCTCAAAGGACCAAGAAGAGAAAGGAAAAAAAGAATATTCCTACTGGTATTGTTTATATTAATGCCTCTTTCAACAATACCATGGTTACCATTACCGATCCCAACGGTAACGTTGTATCTTGGGCCACTTCTGGTATGGCAGGATTTAAGGGGTCCAGAAAAGGTACTCCTTTTGCCTCCCAAAAGGCAGCAGAGACAGCTGCTAAGCTGGCTCAAGAGAATGGCATGCGTTCTGTTGGGATACTTGTTAAGGGACCGGGATCCGGTAGAGAGTCAGCTATGCGTGCCATGAATTCGTCCGGTTTCAAAGTAACCTTTATCCGGGATATTACCCCCATTCCTCACAACGGGTGCCGTCCACCCAAGAGACGCCGGGTATAAAGGAGGAGTAAAAGTTGGCAAGATATACACAAGCTAAATGCAGATTGTGCCGCAGAGAGGGAACCAAGCTTTTATTGAAGGGTGATCGCTGTTATACAGATAAATGTGCTTTCGAGCGGCGGGCTTATCCACCGGGAGAACACGGCAGAGCCAGGAGGAAATCCAGCGATTACGCTATTCAGCTAAGAGAGAAACAAAAGGTTAGACGTTTGTATGGTTTGATGGAAAACCAGTTCAGGCGCTACTTTGAATTAGCTGAATCCATGAAAGGTCCTACTGGGACCAATTTGTTGGTTATGCTGGAGAGAAGACTGGACAATGTAGTTTATCGTATGGGTTTTGCGCATTCCAGACCTCAGGCTCGACAGTTTGTACGCCATGGACATTTTCACATAAACGGAAATAGAGTGGACATTCCATCTATCCTACTGCGGGAAGGTGATGAAGTAGGTGTCATTCAAAAGAGCCAAAAGATACCTGCCATACAAGAGGCCAGAGATGTTTTGGCCCGCAGGGGAGCTCCGGAGTGGATTCAGGTTGATGATCAGGAATTGAAAGGCAGTTTAAAGGCCCTTCCCACCAGGGAAGATATAACCTTCCCCATCAACGAACACCTCGTTGTTGAGCTTTATTCCAGATAAGCCTTATATGCAGGGGGCATCAATTTTTAAATGCCCCCATAATAAAATTTCGGGAACAGGTGCTTAAAATATGATAGTACAATCCAGTGATAAACAGATAAATACCAGTAACTGGGCTAGTTTGGTCAAGCCGGATCAGCTTGTGCGGGATGAAGAAAAATCTTCACAAAATTATGGATATTTCGTTTGTGAACCTTTGGAAAGGGGGTTCGGAACTACCTTGGGCAACGCCCTGCGCCGGGTACTTCTGTCTTCGCTTCAAGGCACTGCATTGGTAGCGATCAAGATAGAAAACGTATCTCACGAATTTACCTCTATTCCCGGAGTGATTGAGGACGTAACCGACATTGTCTTGAACCTTAAGCAGGTTCGTTTTAGCATGAGCAAGGACGAGCCCCAGCACTTGAAATTGGTTGCCAATGAAAAAGGCCAAGTTACAGCGGAGTCAATTCTAACCAACCAGAACGTAACGGTTCTTAATCCTTCCCAACATATAGCGACTTTGACCGAAGATATCGATTTGGTGATTAACTTGGAGCTGCGTATGGGAAAAGGTTATGTGCCTGCAGAGATGCACGAAGGGTTAAGTGACGAAATCGGAGTCATTACTGTGGATTCCACTTTTTCTCCTATTCGCAAGGTTTCCTATACCGTGGAGCAGGCCCGGGTAGGGCAAATGACCAATTATGACAAACTTATCATGGAAATAACCACAGACGGTTCCATCCTGCCCGAGGACGCTCTTGCTTACAGTGCCAAGATTATCAAGGAGCAACTGTCCATATTTATCAACTTTGACGAGAGCCATACAGACGTAAACATTGGCAGTTCCCAGAGCGAAGACGAGTTGGATCCCAATCTGTTCAAAACCATAGAAGAACTGGAACTGCCAGTCCGGGCCAGTAATTGTCTGCGCAATGCAGGTATTAGATTGGTAGGTGAGCTTATTCAAAAGTCGGAAAACGATTTGTTGAGAACCAAAAATTTCGGCAGAAAGTCCTTGGAAGATATTCGACGCGTGATTGAAAATATGGGGTATGATTTTAACACCCCGATTGAGAATTTTGAGCAGAAATACCAGGAATGGCTGAAAAGGAAAGAGGACAATGAGACATAGAAAATCTGGAAGGACACTAAGCAGGAGTTGGGAGCACCGAAAGGCCATGTTCAGAAACATGGCTAAATCCTTGATCGAGCATGAAAGGATCAAGACCACGCTGCCCAAGGCAAAAGAGCTCTCCAAGGTAGCAGATCGTCTGGTTACCTTGGCCTTGAGGGGTGACTTGAGTGCCAAACGCCAAGCCTACAAGTTCCTGGACAATCATCAATTGGTCAAAAGACTGTTTGATGAGATTGGACCCAAGTTTCAAAGCGCTCAGGGCGGATATACCCGTGTGATCAAGCATGCCAAGCCCAGACAGGGTGATGGGTCTCCTATGGCCATGATCGAGTTTACTTATCAGGCCGGATTTGACTCTGCTGCACCCAAGCCCAGCCAGTCCAAGGCTCAACAAAGTCCAGTGCCACCGGAGTCCAAGGCTGCCCAGTCCCAGGGCGAAACCTCTGCTGTTCCGGAACAGGATGTTTCTGAAAGGATGGTAAGCGAGTTAGATCAAGAAGTAGAGGCCCAGGAGACACAGTCCTCTGCGGAAGCAACTGATGCGGATGAGCATGAGCCCGAGCAAAGCCAAGATCAGGCTCCTGATGAGCAGGATACTGACCAGGAGAAGCCGGAGAGGTAAGCTAGTTGTAAAAAGGGGCCTGCCAAGGCCCCTTTTTTGTGATTTTACTTATAGATGAAAGCTATAGGATGTATTATTTAGCCTGGTGGTTCGATTTTCTGGATCGTTGAGATGCTTCCAGAAATGTTATCAAACAATTTCCTATGACGTAACTTTTCAACATTTTTTACCTCTTAGCTAGCTTGTAACTATTCACAGGATCTTTTTGCGTGCCGCGTATCCGGCTCGCGCTTTTCTAGACTTGGCTTAATGGGGCACTCTGCCCCCACCGGACTCTTGGCTCTGTGCACCTTCTCAAGATAAGTGCAAAATGGAGGCTTTTGCTTTAATCTTATTCCGCGTTCTTGGTGCGGTCCGGCTTCCCCCATGAGCCTCGCCAAGAAAATCGGTGAGCCTCCTGGCAAATGCACGCTAAAAGATTCGGTGAATAGTTTGGGTAAAACGTGGTGAATAGTTGCGCTAGCTTTTGGAATTTCCGGATTATATGGGGTGATTAATGGAAATCAGGAAGTTGGAAGCGTTTGCACGTGTCTATGAACTGCAGAGTTTTTCCCTGGCAGGCAAGGAACTGTTTCTGTCCCAGCCTACAGTTAGCACCCATATATCCAATCTGGAACAAGAGTTGGGCACCAAGCTCTTTGACCGAATCGGCCGCAAGATTGTTCCCACGCAGGCGGGAGAGGTCCTGTACCACTCTACTCAAAAAATCTTCCATGTTTTAACCCAAACCCAGAAAGAGATCCAAGAGCTTACCCATCAGGTGTCCGGGCCTGTGGTGATAGGCGGCAGTACCATTCCTGCCAATTATTTACTACCTTCGGCAATGGCCTCGTTTAAAAAAAACTACCCCGATGTGTGCGTGGACTTACGTATCGGGGACTCCATACAGATCAGCCAGGATGTTTTGGACGGAAATCTGGATTTTGGAGTTGTGGGAGGATATGCCGGACATTTCGACTTGACGCAACATCTGGTTATGACTGATGAATTAATGGTAGTATCATCTCCGGGATTGGTTGCCGGAATGAGCGGGGATTTGTCCATGCAGGATCTACTGGGCTTGCCTTGGGTGATCCGGGAAAGAGGTTCCGGCACAAGGCAGGCTTTGGAACAAGCCATGCAAATACACAAGGTCGACTTTTCGAAATTGCAGGTCAAGGCTCAGGTGCAATCCACAGAAGCTCTGGTAAGGTGCGTTTTGGCTGGTGTGGGATTGGGTGTTACCTCCAAGTTGGCTGTTCAGGACTATGTACAAAGCGGGGATTTGGTTTCCCTCGAAGTGGCAGATTTGAAAATCTCAAGGGAGTTTTATTTGATAAAGCATAAGCGTAGAACCCTTTTTTTGGGGGCAGAGGTGTTGTTGCGGCATATCAAGAGCATGTTGTCCCAGGAAAACAAGTAATTCCTTATTCCAATTTGCATTCCAGATGATCTTTATGCTCTTTATTCGATGTTTATCTGGATCCGTCCCGGGGAATATCCTTTGAGCTCGGAAATCATTCCTTGGATGGAATTGGAGATAATACGTTCCACGAAAGGATTCATGGCCAGTTCCTGGTCATTAACCGTTACCTTCATTCTGGAGTGTTTGGCTTGGCAATCTTGGACCTGGGCTTTGCCAGCAACAATCTCCCGGGCCAGGGCAGAACAGTCTTCCCTGCCGCAAGTGCCACAATCCAACCCCGGCAGCACGAATCCCCTTGATAATACTATATCAGCCAGGTCTTCGATGCTTCCCACGTGAGGTAGAAAATGGGTCTTGATTTTCCCCCAAGTGGCCACTGCCAGGCCCTTGTCCAAGTATTCCGCGTCCATGGGTTTTTTCAAAAGCATAATTCTGGGAAGCCATCCCAGGTGTTTACCGCCTTCCACCAAGAGAACCCGGGATTCAAGAAGAGGAAGCAGATCTGGGAGGTATTTTTTTTGATTCCAGTGAAACAGGGTTTGATTAGGGCTTAAACCAATGACCTCCTGGGCTACCGCGGACATGCGGGAAGTATCGTTGTCCTGATTGTCAAATCCGTGATCTGATAGCTTGGCTGCGCATACAGGGATTCCCCTGTTTTTGAGTTCTTGGGCCAACTTGACGAGTAAACTTGTCTTGCCGCTTTTTTTATAGCCTACAATGGACAAAGCTTGCATCACCCTAGCTCCTGTTTTTTGACATTTTAAAGTACTTGAACTAATATTTTAAGGTTTGGCGATCAGGATTATCTCCCAGTAAAGCTGTTTGCTGTTATCTTCAATCCTAAAGCAAGTTCAATTTCTTTGGGTCTCGAGACCAAGTAGTACCGCAAAACAATACATTATTACTAGCAATAAGTTCGGTTGTCCAGAGCTTGAACCAGAGATTGGACAAAACACATATATACCATGGCGCATAAAGTAGAGCTTGAGAACACCAAGGCCTTGCCTATTTAAATTGTAACGGTTCACCGAATCCTTTTGCTTGCCGTACCTCCCGGCTCGCGTTTTTCTAGGCTCGGATTACAGGGGCACTGCCCCCACCGGACTCTTGGCTCTGTGCACCTTCTTGGATGTGACTGCAAAAAGTCATTTTTGCAGTCACAGGAGTCAGGAGACAGGGGTCAGTAGTCAGTAAAAGCAAAGAGTTATGAGTTTGATTCATTGCTGAATAATTCATGATCCGACTTTTTGCAGGCGCATCTTCTTGGGATAGATGCAAAATAGAGGCTTTTGCTTTAATCTTATTCCGCGTTCTGCGAGCGGTCCGGTTTTCCTTGCCAAGAAAACCGGTGAGCCTCCCGGCGAAAGCACGCAAAAAGATCAGGTGAATAGTTTAGGTCAAACATGGTGAATAGTTGCTTTAAATTTATATTTTCTTGAGAACGGGAGCGGAATGTTAAATGAGTAAAATCAGCAAGATTAAGGGTTTTTTCGACCTGTTGCCACCTGAGAGCAATGCATATGTATTTATGGAAGAAAAAGCCAGGGAGGTGTTTACCAGGTACGCTTATCAGGAGATCAAGATCCCCATATTGGAAAAAACCGAGCTGTTTGCCCGCTCCATAGGCGAGAACACGGACGTGGTCCAGAAAGAAATGTACACTTTCCAGGATAGAAAAGGGAGGAGCTTAACTCTGCGCCCGGAGGCAACCGCAGGCGTTATCCGGGCTTATATCGACAATGTAGCTGCCGGTTCCGAGACCATAAGCAAGTATTTCACTCTGGGACCCATGTTCAGGTATGAACGTCCTCAAAAAGGAAGAACCCGCCAGTTTCACCAGATAAACGCAGAGATGTTAGGGGAGGATTCCCCTTTTGCCGACGGTGAAATGATCTCCATGCTCTGGAGCTATTTGCAGGCTTTAGGGTTGAACAAACTTCATCTGGAGTTAAACTCCCTGGGATGCTCCAAGTGCCGTCCGGAATACGACGCCCGACTAAAGGGTTTTTTGGCGGGGATAAATCCAGATGAGCTGTGTCCGGATTGCCTGCGCCGGGTGGATTCCAATCCTCTCCGGGTTCTGGATTGCAAGCAGCCGAAATGCAAGGAAGTAGCGAGTCAGGCGCCTCGGATCATGGATTACATGTGTGCCGACTGCAAGAACCATTTTGACCAGGTATTGGGAATACTTGAAAACTACAGCATAGATTATGTATTGAACCCCTTCTTGGTCCGGGGTTTGGATTATTATCAAAGAACAACTTTCGAGGTGATTTCCACGGATATAGGAGCACAATCGGCAGTCGCCGGGGGAGGTCGATACGACGGTCTGGTAAGGGACCTGGGAGGTCCCTCTGTCCCGGGTATTGGTTTTGCATGCGGCATGGAAAGATTGGCTCTCTTACTGCAAGGACTTCAGGAGCGTCCCTTGGATTTCTACCTGGCTATTCTGCATCCCGATGTTATGCATCCGGCCCTGCTTATGGCCCAGCGTTTGCGCAGTAAGGGATTTCACGGAGACATGGGATTTCAGGTGAAAAGCGTGAAGAGCCAGCTGCGCTTGGCTAATAAAAAAGGGGTCAAGACCTGTTTGCTTTTGGGTCTGGATGAGATGGAAAGGGGGGATATACAGGTCAAGGATATGTCCACCGGGGTACAAAGAGCAGTGAGCCAAGAGGAAGTAGAGCAGGCCCTGGGTCTTAACCTGAAAACCAAAACGGAAAATTTTGTGCACTATTGATGCCCGTGTTTGTGCATGGCTCACATGTTCAAACTACAGGAGTATGTCAATTTGTAGTAGTGAACCTGAAGTTGCGTTGTGTCTGTGTTATAGGCTCAAGATCATGAACTATAATGGGAGCAGGGAAAAGCGAGATGGATGAAGTCAAGAGCAAGTTAGAGATAAAGCCGTTGGGAGCGTGGAAAAGAACCCACGGCTGCAATGATTTGAAGCGGGAGCATGTAGACGGGGAAGTATGTCTCATGGGATGGGTACAATACCGCCGCGATCACGGTGGATTGATTTTTATAGACCTGCGGGACAAGCAAGGACTTACCCAGGTGGTCTTTACTCCGGATACCAGTGCCCAGGCCCTGGAAGAAGCCCACGCCCTGCGCCCGGAGTACGTTATTGCGATTAAGGGGGTGGTACGCAACCGCCCGGAGGATATGATAAACCCCAACCTGAAAACCGGGCATATCGAGGTGGCGGTACATGAGTTCAAGCTCCTGAACCGTTCCCGCACACCACCCTTTCTCATTGAGAATCGGGTGGAGGCAGGGGAAAACCTGCGTCTCAAGTATCGCTACCTGGATCTTAGGCGTCCGGCCATGGCTCAGAATATTTTGCTCCGGAGCCAGGTAGTGCACGAGATCAGGAATTACCTGCACAACACCGGTTTTACAGAGGTGGAAACCCCGGTTCTTACCCGGAGCACCCCGGAAGGCGCCAGGGATTTCTTGGTTCCCAGCCGCTTGAGCCCGGGGCAGTTTTATGCTCTGCCTCAGTCTCCCCAGCTGTTCAAGCAGCTGCTCATGTGCGCCGGCATGGACCGTTATTACCAGGTAGTAAAATGCTACCGGGACGAGGACCTGCGCGCGGACAGGCAGCCTGAGTTTACCCAGGTGGACATGGAGATGTCCTTCGCAGAAGAAGAAGGGGTGATGTCTGTGGCAGAAGAAATGGTTGCCCAGGTCTTCGAGAGCGTGCTTGGGGTTCGGATGGATACCCCGTTTACCCGGCTGAGCTTTGATCAGGCCATTGCCAGGTACGGACTGGACCGGCCGGACATTCGCTTCGGTCTGGAACTACAAGACGTAACCCATTTGGTCCGTGGTTCCGGATTTAATCTCTTTGCCCAGGCGGAACTGATCAAGGCCCTGCGGGTTCCCGGAGGAGGAGTGCTTACCCGCAAGGAGATAGATGATTATACCGAGTTTGTAAGCATTTACGGGGCTAAGGGGTTGGCCTGGATCAAGGTCAAGGAAGACGAGTGGCAATCCCCTATTGTCAAGTTCCTTAGCGAACAGGAAAAAAGCGATTTGACCCAGGAACTGAATCTGGAGCCCGGGGACATTGTCTTTTTCCAGGCCGCTTCCCCGGAGGTGGTGAACAATTCCCTGGGACAGTTGCGCCTGAAATTGGGGGAGAAATTCGATCTCATTCCCAAGGATGTTTTTGCCCCGCTTTGGATCACGGATTTTCCTTTGCTGGAATGGGACGAGGAGGAAAAGAGATGGATGGCCAGGCATCATCCCTTTACCGCGCCCCAAGAAGGCCACATGGAATATATGGACGAGGATCCTGGCCAGGTTTTGGCCAAGTCCTTTGACATGGTCATCAACGGCCAGGAGGTGGGAGGCGGTTCTATCCGTATTCATACCCGGGAGTTCCAAGAAAAGATGTTAGCCTCCCTGGGTATTGACAAAGATGAAGCAGAGAATAAATTTGGTTTTCTATTGGAGGCTTTGGAATACGGGGCTCCGCCCCACGGCGGGATTGCTTTCGGTCTGGACCGTTTAATTATGCTCATGGCCGGGGCTTCTTCCATCCGGGAGGTAATGGCCTTTCCCAAGACTCAGAAAGCTACCTGTCTAATGACCAATGCCCCTTCCGGGGTTGCCCATACCCAACTGAGAGAATTGGGTATCAGGGTGAGAGAACAGGAGAAAAATCCGGAAAAATAGCATGGCTAGACAAATCATTACTTATCCGGATCCCATACTGAGGCAAGAGGCCAGACCGGTGGATGTTATTAACGGGACCGTCTCAGAGCTTGCCCAGGATATGGCCCGTCTCATGTATGAAAAGCGGGGCATCGGGTTGGCCGCTCCCCAGGTGGGTGAGAGTTTGCGGGTAATAACCGTGGATGTCACCGGACCAGATATCCGAGAAGGGTTGAGGACCTTTATCAATCCCGAGATAGTCTGGTCTCAGGGTGAGACGGACTTTGAGGAAGGATGTCTCAGCGTGATAAACTTCCAGGCCAAGGTGCAGCGGGCGGAAAGGCTCCGGATCCGGGCCCTGGATTTGGAGGGGAGGGAAGTGGAAGAAGAGGGTGAAGGTTTGTGGGCGATATGCGTGCAGCATGAAATAGATCATTTGAACGGAATACTTTTCATCGACCACTTAAGCCGGCTCAAGAGGTCCATGTACGAGAAGAGGCTGCGCAAATGGCTGGAGGAGAAAAAAGAATAGTTTTCATGGGGACCCCGGAATTCGCTCGGATCGTTCTTAATTATGTTCTGAGTTGGCCCTGGGGCAAGATTGTCGGCGTTTATACCCAGCCGGATCGTCCCCGGGGAAGGGACCGGGTTCCGCAGCCATCCCCTGTTAAAGAACTTGCCCGGGATAAGGCTTTGCCTGTATACCAGCCCCAGAATTTCAAGTCCCAGGAAGAGGTGGACAAGCTGGGGGAGTTGGAGCCGGATTACCTGGTAGTTGCCGCTTACGGTTTGATTCTTCCTCAGGAAGTGCTTCAGACTGCCCGGGAAATGCCCTTGAACGTGCATGCCTCCCTTCTTCCGCTGTATCGCGGCGCTGCTCCCATTCAAAGGGCCATAATAAACGGTGAGGAATACACCGGTATAAGTATCATGCATCTTACCCCGGGTATGGATAGCGGACCGGTGCTTATGCGCCATTCCCTGCCCATCGAAGAATCAGATACCGCCCAGAGCCTGCATGACAAGCTGGCTAGCCTGGGGGGAGAACTTCTGCTCCAGACCCTGGACAAACTGCAACAGGAAGGGATATCCCTTCAGGAGCAGGATTCGGATCAAGCCACCTATGCCCCTAAGCTACAAAAGGAAGAGGGGGAAATCGATTGGAACCTACCCGCTCGCGAAATACACAACCGGATCCGGGGCATGTTCCCCTGGCCGGGTGCCTATTTTGATTGGAATGCGCCTGGAGGGAAGGCCTTGAGATTGATTGTCTACCCCGGGAAGATTGGCCAGGATAAACCGTCCGGAATGGAGCCCGGAACCATTGCCGGCATGCAGGATGAGTATTTGTGTATTGCTTGTCGGGATAAAATGTATTTGGTGCCCTGGATCAAACCCGTGGGTGGAAAAGAGATGAGCGCCCACAGCTTCTATTGTGGTTTTCTGCATAAATATGAGCAGTAGCCCAGCATGGAGTCCCGGGAGACGTTCACACTGTAGGTGAACGTTTTTTATTTATGCCTACTACCAAAGTTAAGAACAACCTGGAAAAGGAGATCGAGGCCTCATTCGAAGCCAGGAAAAGGCTTTTCATAGGCCTGATTACCGGTACTTCGGTCACGGTCTGCCTGGCCCTGATTCTCTTGTGGTATATTCCCTACGTGGGCCTGGAAAACATTCATCCCTGGGCTCCCTGGGTGCTGGGCGCTGTTGTGGCTCTGGGCGTAGCCTTCATTTTCTGGGCCTCCCTGGGACTGGTTCTTAATATTCTGGTAGGGAAGCCGGTACTTTTTTCCCAGAACCTGCGCGGAATAAGCATCAAGTTCTTTCTGCCCCTAATGACCATTATGGGCAGGCTCCTGGGCATTCCCAAACAGAAAATACTGGCCTCGTTCATCAAGGTAAACAATGAACTGGTACTGGCTGAGACCCGCAGGTACCCTCCTGACAGGGTGCTCATGCTTATGCCCCATTGCCTTCAAAACAGCGTGTGCAGCCGAAGACTTACCTACAACATTCTCAACTGCAAAAGATGCGGGGAATGCCCCATTGCTGGGCTTTTGAACCTAAGCGATGAATACGGGGTGCACATGGCCATAGCCACCGGGGGCACCATAGCCAGGAGAATCGTGGTCAATATTCGTCCCAAGCTGATCATAGCCGTGGCCTGCGAGCGGGATTTATCCAGCGGGGTCCAGGATGCTTATCCCATCCCGGTTTATGGCGTGTTGAACGACCGCCCCCACGGACCTTGTCTGGATACCCTGGTGGCCCTGGATCACGTTCGCCTAGCCCTGGATAAGTTCGTGCAGCAAAAGGAAGCAGAAGGCCAGCATTCATAGGATTTTAACATGCTCCATCCCGGAGATCCCCGCGACATGGCCCTGGAGGTGGTTTGTGCCGCCCTCAGGGGCCAGAAGAGCCTCCAGGACGTTTTGGATCGCACCCTGAAAAAGATCCCGGATCCCAGGGACAAGTCCCTGGTCACGGAACTGTCTTACGGCTACCTGCGCTACCGGGGCAGAATGGATTTCGCAGTAGCTTGGTTCCTCTCCGCTCCCAGGAAGCTCCCCTTCAAGCTGAAAACCATGATGGGCCTGGCCGCATACGAGCTTTTTTTCCTGGACCGGGTGCCCAGTTACGCCACCATCTCCAGGACCGTGGATCTGGGCAAGCACAGGTTCGGATCCAAGATGGGCTCCTTGATAAATGCGGTCCTGCGCCAGGTCACGAGTGTGGATGTTCAGGACCCGGGGTTCTTTCAAAGGGATCACCCCTCGGATCTGGATTTCTGCTCCAGGTTCTATTCCTGCCCCAAGTGGATAGTAAAGACCTGGTTCAAGGACTACGGCCGGGAGCAGGCCATCAGGTATCTGGAGCAAAGCCTTAAGAAGCCTCCCCTAGGGCTCAGGCTGGCACCCGGAGCGGGGGATCCGGATCTGGATAACTCCCTGTTCCTGGAGCGCCGGGGTCCTTCGCTCTGTTTGAGTCAGGAGCATCCCGAGGTGTCCAGGTGGGAAGAGCAGGGCCTGGCCTTCCGGCAGAGCTTTGCCGGCCAGAAAGCGCTCTGGGAGACGGGTATGACCACATGGCCCTCTCCGGTATGGGACGCATGCGCCGGGAGGGGAGGCAAAGCCCTGCTCATGGAGTCCCAGGGCCTTAAGATCTGGGCCAGCGATTACCACCTACCCAGGCTCCAGGGGCTGGTGCAGCAGATAAGGGAGCAGGGAAGGGACATATCCGTGTTTGCCGCCCGGGGGGAGGAGCCTCCTCTCCAGGCAGCCCCGGGCACGGTTCTTCTGGATGTACCCTGCACCGGTCTGGGGGTGCTTAGCCGCAGGCCGGATATCAAGTGGAAGCGCACGCCCAAGGAGATGAATTTGATGCTCGGCACCCAAAAGGCCCTCCTGGATGCCGCAGCCGGTATCCTGCCGGGGGCAGGGGAGCTGATCTACATGACCTGTACTCTGAGCCGGGCCGAGAACGAGACCCAGATGGAGCATTTCTTGTCCCGGCACAAGGACTTTGAATTGATTCAAACCTATCTCACGGACCCGGCAGAGAATCTGGGGGAATTCTTTTTCGCCGCCCGGATGCGGCGCAAAAGGATGGATGACAGA
>CAZNYT010000011.1:24144-44261 GCA_964577315.1 uncultured Desulfovibrionales bacterium | reverse complement strand
AATAGTAAGGCTGTTTATAGAGCCATGGTTACAGAGCCAAGTTTCGTTGTACTAGTGAGAACTTTGGTGAGATCCTTAAATTTTTCAGTCCCTCAAGACTTAACTACAGCCCTGCAGAGAACCTTCCTCCTAACAGATTGTAGTCTTTACTTCCGGCCAGCAGTCCTCGTTTTCACCCCTGAATGCTCACATTAGCACCAGGCAGCGAACTGATGGATAAAGATCCTTAAACTGTTTGATTGCCTTGACTATCAGGAGGCATGTAGTGGAGGTAGGATGGGTGGTTGGCGGAGGGGGAGGGATTCGAACCCCCGGACCCTTGCGGGTCGGCGGTTTTCAAGACCGCTGCCTTAAGCCACTCGGCCACCCCTCCGGCTGTCCCCAAACAACAAAAAAGTTTCTTGCTCTCAAAAGCCCCATAACCAGGGAAACCCAAGGTTATGGGTTCCCTGAACCAGAGCTTGCAAGCCTTGCATTTAAGCTTTTAATTTTTATAATATACAGGATTCCCATGTCAATGAACACAGCAGAGGATAATACTTATTATGAGCGCTAAAGAGAGTGCCACCTACGATGCCTTGGCCCTTTTTTCCGGGGGACTGGATTCCCTTTTGTCCATAAAGATGATCCAGGAGCAGGGTTTAAGGGTATTGGGACTGCATTTTATTTCACCCTTCTTTGGCAATCCCCATAAAACCGAGCACTGGGAGCATGCACACGGCATAGAGCTTCTTTCCTGGGACGTTTCCCAGGAATTTTTGGATATGTTAACCCGGGGCCCCAAACACGGTTTGGGCAAGCTTTTAAACCCTTGTGTAGACTGTAAGATTTTCATGCTTACCAAGGCCAAGTCCCTTATGCCCGAGTACGGGGCCAAGTTCATAATATCCGGAGAAGTCCTGGGACAGCGCCCCATGTCCCAAAGAAAAGACACCCTGTACATCATCCGCAGGGAGACAGGGCTCCAGGATGAACTGCTCCGGGTTCTCAGCGCCAAGCACCTGCCCCCCACCCGGCCGGAAAGAGAAGGACTGGTGGACCGGGAGAAGCTGGGCGATCTGAGCGGCAGGAGCCGCAAGGAGCAGCTGGCCCTGGCCAGGTACTACAATATCCGTGAAGTACCCACCCCAGCCGGGGGTTGCTTGCTTACACAGGAGGAGAGCTGCAAGCGGTACCTGCCCTTGCTTAAAAATTCTTCCACCCCCCGGGCCAAGGACTTTCACCTGGCCAACGTGGGGAGACAGCTCTGGGCTGAGCCTGTGAGCGGGCAGCCTCGCCGGGCATGGCTGGTTATAGGCCGCCACAAGCAGGATAATGAGCTTATCCAGGATATGGCTGAGCCTGAAGACTATTTGTTCAAGCTAAAGTCCCATCCTGGACCCACTGCCCTGGGCCGCAACCTCACCGGGGAACCCTGGCCCGAGGAAATCCTGCACAGTGCTGCCTCTCTGGTGGCATATTATTCTCCCAAAGCCAGGAAGTCTTACCGGGAAGCGGATGTGCTCCTGCTCCACCAGGGCAAGTCCCGGGAACTCGTGGTTTGGCCCGGTTCCCAGGAGCACATCCTGGGCTGGGAAGAGCCAGAATGGAACCAGGACTTGGCGGAAGAACTCCTGGAAACCGAAGCCTAGCACCACAACGAAACTTAGTTCTTTAACCATGGCTCTATAAAGTGCCTTACTATTAGGGCAGCACCTCTTTTCGTTATAGTACTAGGATGCGCCTGCAAAAAGTCGGATCATGAATTATTCAGCAATGAATCAAACTCATAACTCTTTGCTTTTACTGACTACTGACCCCTGTCTCCTGACTCCTGTGACTGCAAAAATGACTTTTTGCAGTCACATCTACTAGTCCATCACTTAAAAATGGGGGCAACTATTCACCATGTTTTACCAGTAAAACAACTTTACACTGCCCGAGTTGACAGATACATATAACCCTTGCCGCATCCAGGTACACAAAAACCTGCAGGAGAGATTTGATGCAAGCACCTGAAGGAATTTATTACTACCCAGACCCCAGGAACAAGAAGGAACGCATGTATGTCCGGGATAACGAGGGAACCATAGAGTTCAGGCTTTGGAACCAGGATCACCCTGAAATCTGGGAAAGACACGGTTGGCTGGACATGGATATCATTAGGCGGGCTGCTTCCATGTACGACAAGAACAAGCAGGATCCCTTGAAGCTTTACGACCTGGAGATTGCCAAATCCCTCCTGAAACAGAACCGCCGCTCTTGAACAGGAGTGGTGCCCGGGAATGATCAAATCTGGGAATAGGTCACAACCCTGTTGCGCCCGGAATCCTTGGCCCGGTACAGGGCCTTGTCCGCAGCGCTTATGAGTTGGCTGGAGTCGTAGCCCTGCTGCAGCTGGGCCACCCCGATGCTGATGGTGAATTGCAGGGGATCCCCCAATTCTCCGGTGCTCTTGCGGGGTACAAAGTTGTAGTTGCAAACTTCCTTGCGCAGCTCCTCAGCCCGAACCTTGGCCAGCTCCTCGTCCGTGTCCCGAAAAATGATGCAAAGCTCCTCTCCCCCGTAACGGCAGGCAAACCCTCCCCCTACGTCAGAATGGGCCTTGGTTAGCTTGCTTAGGGCCTTGAGCACGTCATCCCCCACCAAATGCCCCAAATTGTCGTTTATTTTCTTGAAGTGATCCACGTCTATCATGAGCAGGGATAATGAGCTCCCGGACTCCATATGTTGCTCCACCAGACCGGGTAGATGCTCATCCAGCCAGCTACGGTTGTACAGACTGGTCAGGAGGTGATCGTACTTGGCGTAAAACTCCAGGGATTTGGCCCTTTCCTCCCAATTCTGAGCCTCCTTTTGGGAATGGGAGACTATCTCCTGGATGGTGTCGCGGATATAGCTTATTATCTCTGAAGGATCCTTTTGCTGCTCTATATCCGAGACCGTTTGCTCCCCGAACTCCTCCAGGTCCGTGCTCTGGCGGTGCACTGACTTTCTGAATTCCTCCACCAAAACCTGTATCTCCGAAAGCAGGGTGGTGTTCAACTGCTGTTCATTGGCCAGTTTCTGCTCCATAAGGCCCAGACTGTCCTGCAAGCGATCCGTGAAACCCTCTTGCAAGGAGCGAACAACTCTCTCCAGATTTTCATGTGAAAAATCCCTTTTCTCCACCATAGCCAAAACTTCCCTTTGCAGACGGGATTTTTGCTCCTGGTCGATAACGCTGAACCTGGGCAATAGATTCCGGATAAACAGGATGACTGCAATCCAATCGGTATGATTGTGCACTCCCAGCCTGTTCAAGGTTTCGTTCAGCTCCTTGTAGCTGAGAGGGGAATACGGCTTGTTATTCGAAGCAGACATTACTTACATTGGTTCTTTTTGACAGTTTGGACAGAAACAGGAAGTCCGATTGGAGACCTTTTCGGATTGAATCATGGCATTGCATGCCGGACAGGGCAACCCCTTCTTCCCGTATACCTGGAAATTCTCTTGGAACTGCCCGGCAGTCCCCAGGGCATTGCGGTAATCGCGAAAGGAGCTCCCCCCGGCCTTGATGGCAGCATTTAAAACCCTTTGCAAGCCATGAAACAAACTGGCTAATCCCTGCCGGGACAAATCCCAGGCCCGGGTACAAGGATGGATCCCTGCCAAGTACAAAGCCTCGTCCGCGTAGATATTCCCTATCCCGGCCACTGTTTTTTGATCCAGAAGCAAGGACTTGATCCTGGCCTTTCTGTTCTTGAGATTGGACACGAAATCGCTTTCGGACATCTCCAGCGGCTCTGGCCCCAGGGTGGAAAAAAAATCCCAGGACTGGAGCTCCTCAGAGGTCATGGCAGCAACATAGCCGAACTTGCGCTGATCCTCGAAAAAAATATATTTCTGATTATCCAGCTTCAATACCAGGTGGGTGTGTTTGTTGGGCGGAGTCTCACCGTCAGGAATCCACACCTTCCCTGTCATCTTCAAGTGAAACACCAAGTGCAGGGTGGAGTCCAAATCCATGATGAGCAATTTGGCCCGGCGCCGGACAGATTGAATCCTGCGCCACAGAAGCCTTTTCTGGAACAAGAGATCATCCCCGCGCACCACTGGTCCATGCAGCAAATAAATATCCCGGATACATTCACCCTGGACCAGGGGCTTCAGCCCGGAAGCAATGGTCTCGATTTCCGGAAGTTCCGGCAAGTTTATTCCTCCGGACTTACATCCAGTTCAAAAACCTTGATCTCCCCGTTTCTGCGGATCTCAAGCTTCAGGGGGGATTCGGCCTCCATGGCCTCCATAGCCCCGTGATGCAAGTCAGCCAACTCGGAGACTGCCCTGCCTGATATCTGCAGTATCACGTCCCCCTTCCTCAAACCGGCCTTTTCCGCGATGCTGTCCTGAACCACTCCCTGTAAAAAGATCTCTCCTTTGTCCTCCCTGGCTACCAATCCCAGGCGCATGTCCCGTTCCCTAGGCGGACAGAAAAAATAAAAAGGCTCATCTGGGCCAATATCCTGCAGATCCCGCACTGGCATTACACGGGTAATGCTCGCTT
This sequence comes from uncultured Desulfovibrionales bacterium, assembly GCA_964577315.1. Classification (GTDB taxonomy): domain Bacteria; phylum Desulfobacterota; class Desulfovibrionia; order Desulfovibrionales; family Desulfonatronovibrionaceae; genus Desulfonatronospira. The sequence goes on along the minus strand of CAZNYT010000011.1, from coordinate 39,736 downwards.
CAGGATCCATCTCTTGCAGGCGGTGCTCTATGCCCCAGCCCTGGCGGACATGCTCGCTGCCCGCCAGAACCACTACCTGAAAGGAAGTTTTGTCCTTCCAATACAGGGCCATCCTGGCCATCTGGGTATCCCAGGCGGACTGGGCCTGGATGAATTGCTCCACATCCGCTCTGTCCTCGGGAATAAAGTCCTGGTGTATCCCGAACTGCTCCTGCAAAAACTCAATCTGGGCCTCGGGCGGGGATATAATCTCGTCCGGGAGGTAATAGATCCTTTCTTCCCATCCCAGGCTGTCCAGACCGTGGTGACTTATTTGCCTGGAAATTCCTGGGGGCAGGTTCAAGGCTTTGACAGGGACCCCGAGTTCCCGGGCCTTCCTGAAAACAGGCTCGTACAGATCAAATTCGTGGCCCCAGTTCTTTTCCCAGTCCAGTTTTTCCGGAAGCTCGGCAAGATCAATTTCGCCCCGGTTGAATTCGTCCAGGACCTCTTGCCCGCGGATCCCGACCATTTCCAGGCCCAGCACAAAATCCGACCCGGTCTCGCTCAACAGATTCATTATCCGGGCTTGGACCTTGTGATCGCAGGGATTGTCGTGGCTCTCGCCCACCAGGATAAAATCCTTGTCCTCCAGGTGAGCCTTAAGATCAACACCATCCAGAGGCTTGCCTTCCCCGGAAAAAAACTCGCCGGGCTCAGGCTCGATATCTTCCAGCTGAGCCGCATGCTTGGGGGCACAACTAACCATGGAAAAAATCAGCAAGCCCAGGATGAAAGTGCCCAGGATGGAGCTGGTTATTCCCACGTTCTTTTGTCCTCAATGGGCCTGACTTGCGGCGGTAAAGTACCCGGGCTGAGCACCTTGAGCTCCGGCCTGATCTTGATCTTTTCCCGGAACTGGTGCAGCAACTCGGAGTCGTTCTTAAAGTTGGAGGCCTCTATATACAGGGTCATCTCGTCTATCCCTCCAGGGTTGGTAACCTCTATCTGCCACCTCTTGATTTCCTCGAAATCAGCTATCACCTGCTCCACTTGGTGGGGATAAACGAACATGCCCTTGATCCTGGCAGTGGTATCCACCCGGCCCACAATACTTCCCAGGCGGGGGGAAGTCCTGCCGCAGGGGCAGGGGGTGGACTCCAAATAGGACAGATCCCCAGTGGCCAGGCGAATCAAGGGATAGGTCTTATTAAAGGAGGTAACCACAATCTCGCCCACCTCCCCTTCCTTGAGGGGGATCCCGGTATCCGGATGGCATATCTCCACGAAGGCCCGGTTGGAAATATGCAGCCCGTTCTTGTGGAAGCATTCGTAGCCGATGCTGCCCACGTCTGCAGTCCCGTATCCCTGGCGCATAATGAGGTCAAACTTCTTTTCCAGGGTGGAGCGCATCTTTTCCGAAAACTTTTCCCCGGTGACAAAACCCACTTCCAAGAAGAGATCCTTTCTCAGGTTCAGTCCCTTTTCCTCGCCTTTCTGAGCCAGATGCATAAGATAGCTGGGAGTGCCCACAAAACCGGTTACCCGCAGCTTTTGCATCATTTCCAGCTGGGTATTGGTGTTCCCCGGTCCGGCCGGAACCACGGAGCAGCCGATATTGCGCAGGGGCTCTTCAAACATGAGCCCAGCCGGGGCCAAGTGATAATTGAAAGTAACCTGGACTATGTCCCCTGCCCTGAATCCGGTGGCGTAAAACCCTTCGGTCCAGCCCCAGTAATCGTCGGAACGGTCCTCAGGATCAAAAATGGGACCCGGGGACATGAAAATACGCTTGAGTTCTCCCAAATCCTTGGTTAAAAGACCGCCCAGACGCGGCCCCATGGACTGCAAGAATATGAGCTCTTTTTTCTTGAGAATGGGAATGTGCTTGAGATCGGACAGGCTGCTGAACTTGTCCACGTTGAACTGGGCCCTGTCAAAGCGCTTCTTTACATCCTCGGAATACCTGTAGGCATAACTCAGCAGATCCTTGAGCTGAATCTGGTAATACTTGTCTCTCTCTCCATAATCCAGTACTTCCTTGCGGGTCAGAATGCCTTCAGTGCGATCCTTGCGGGTCATTATCCAGTTTCCTCCTTTCAGGAGATTAGCATTATATCTTGAGAGTTAAAAGTTATCAGTTAATGGTTAATAGTCAAAGAACAAAAGCCAATAATTTTAGAAAGTTATATCTGAATGACTGCAGACAATTGCAACTCTAAAAAATAGATCCAGATAATTGCACGAAAACTTTTGACTCTCCAGATTATATAAACATTTAATATTATCTATCTTGATGGCAAAAATCAAGGATAAGTTAGCATAGTTATTGCTTAGCGGTTTATTGACTCTGGACCTGGATCGTGGCTAAACAAGTTGCATCTATTCACCACATTTCACCAAATTCACCAGGACTTTTACATGGAACAATGGCAACTTTTCCCGGTTATCGCCCTGATCGCTGGGCTCTGCCTGGGCAGCTTCTACAATGTCTGCATCCATCGCTACCTTACTGGTGACTCCATAATCCGTCCCGGATCGCACTGTCCCGGCTGCGGGCATTCCCTTTCCTGGTGGGAGAACATCCCTTTGCTAAGCTATCTGCTGCTGCGGGGCAGATGCAGGGCCTGCGAAAGTCGAATAAGTCCCGTGTATCCGGCAGTTGAGGCCATCTCCGGGGTGCTGGCTTTGCTCCTGGCCCTTAAGTTCGGCCTCGGACCAGTGTGGCTGATATACATGTTCTTTACCGGGCTCTTGATCATAGCCTCCTTTATTGACCTCAAGATCTACATTCTACCTGATATTATCACCCTGCCCGGGGCCGGCCTGGCCTTGGCAGCAAGCTTCATCCTCCCCCTGCCCTGGCTGGACGCCTTTCTGGGCGCAATTATCGGGGCGGGCTTCTTTTTGCTTCTACAATGGGCTTATAAAATCCTTAAAAAAGTGGAAGGTCTGGGTACCGGGGACGTAAAGCTCATGCTCATGCTGGGGGCTTTGGTGGGCTGGCAGGGCCTGCCCATCCTGGTGTTTGCCGCCGCCTTGCTGGGACTTGCAGCCTCCCTGTTCTACCTCAAGACCTCCGGGACAAACACCATGCAGACCCCGATACCATTTGGCCCCTTTCTGGCCTTGGGCGCAGTAATCTATATCCTGGCCGGGGAAACCATTTGGATGTGGTATTTGAGCTGACACAGGCAGAATCCCAGCTGCGGGAGCGGATTATGAAGGAACACAATGTACAAGGGGCGAGATTGCTCCTGGTGGATGATCATCCTCAAAACCTGAGAATTCTGGCCAATCTTTTAAAGTCAGAGTACCGGATCATGACTGCCCTGGACGGAGACAAGGCACTGCAGCTGATCCATGGGGACCATCCCCCGGACCTGGTGCTTCTGGACATCAACATGCCCGGTATGGACGGTTACCAGGTGTGCCAGAAGATAAAGGCGAACCCGAACACTTCCCATATCCCGGTTATCTTTCTCACTGCCAGCTCCCAGATAGAAGACGAAACCCATGGCTTGGAAGTCGGGGCTGTAGACTACATTACCAAGCCCTTTCACATACCGGTGGTCCGGGCCAGGATCCGGACCCACCTGGAGCTAAAGCGAGCCTGGCAGGAAGCCCGGGAAAAAAGCAGGGCCCTGGCGCGGGAACTGGAGGACATGTACGATTTGCAGCGCAGCGTCATGCCAGAATCCGCTTATCAGGCAGGCAACCTTCTGGTTCAGGGCATGTATCATCCTTCGGGGCTCACCGGTGGGGACTATTTCGATTATCTCTCCCTGCCCGGCGGGGGTCTGAGGTGCCTGGTAGCGGACGTATCCGGGCACGGGGCCAGGGCAGCTTTTTTAATGGCCATGGTCCGGACCGTTTTCCATTTTGATGAACACAAGGCACTTCCCTTGTCCCTGCTGGTACAGAGGCTGAACCGGCAACTCATACAAACCATGGGCAACAGCGGGGATTTTGTCACCCTGATGGGTGCGGATGTGCATCCTGAAAATAACTGCATGGAATACGTAAACGCCGGTCATTGTCCGGGATTTTTCCGGGATGAGTCTGATTTCAAGGAGCTTGAGGCCACAACCACCCTGCTAGGCCTGCTGGAAACTGATGTCCAGACCCGGATCCTGGAATGCAAGGGAAACTGGAATCTACTCCTTTATACCGACGGGTTTTACGAATGCAGTATTCAGGGCGAGGGCATACTGGGATACGAGCCGTTCCGGGATCTTTGCGCCGGCCTTATGCAAAGAGATGGGCTTGACCTGCACAGCCTGCCGCGTATGGTGGCCGAATCCGCCCCGGGAATAGTAGGATTCCAGGACGATCTGACCGCTTTGCACGTCCGAAAGATTTCCAACCCTAATCCGGGATAAAAATCAGGAGCTAAAGATATGGAAATGGAAACCCAAAAGCAGGGACGGGTTCTGGTGGTCAGGCCCCTGGAAAAAAGGCTGGATTCCGGCAATGCCCCGGCCTTCAAAAGCACCATGGTGGACTACGTTTTCCAGGACAACCTGTATATAGCCCTGGACCTTTCCAACATCGAATTCATGGACAGCTCAGGCTTGTCCGCACTCCTGGCCACTCTGAAAACCGTGCGCGGTCGAGGCGGGCTGGTCTTGTTCAACGTGGGGGCTAACGTGGCTAAGCTTTTATCCATTACCCGGCTGGACAAGGAGGTATTCGAAATCCATCCGGATGAGCAGAGCGCGGTGCAATCGCTGAATTCATAAACATCACTTACGGGAAGGATGCACTCCTTGTTCAGCAGTCCCAAAGCAAGGCAGTACCTGGGGTATATACTTTTGCTCGCGGCTCTGGCCGCTCTGGCCCCCTGGGCCTATACCCAGCTGCACCGGGAGCAAATACTGTGGCGTAACGCACAGCAGGCCTTTGACCAGGGGGATTATTCCCAGGCAGCAACATACTATCTCCGGGCCTGGGAAGAGGGCAAAAAGAGCCCCCGCATCCTGGACCGCCTGGGGGATGCCTACCTGGCTGCGGATCGCCTCCAAAAGGCCCGCGAGACTTTCTCCGAGCTGACCCGACATTATCCCGGGGAACCTTATGCATGGTTCAAGCTGGCTCAAATTCTCTGGTGGGAAGGAAGCCACGAGTCCGCCCTCAAAAAGGCGGACAAAGCCCTGGAGAAAAAACCCGACTGGAGAAACGCGCTTTTTCTTCGGGCCCGGATCCTGACCAGCCAGGGCGAGCTTCGGGAAGCCATAGACATTTATTACCGGATTTTGGGGGAAAAGCCATGAAAAGATACGTTTTAAGCACCCTAACCGCGATTCTTGTGGTTACCTTGCCCTGCCTGATCTTGGCCCAGGAACCCGCTGGGGATCCCGGGCTAGAGCAAGAGAGGATCTCCCCGGAGTTTGAGGACGAGATACCGGATTGGCAGGCCAGGTGGGAACTGGCCCGGCTGCTTAGCTACGTGGAGCGCTACCAGGAGTCCATAAACCAGTACGAGAAGCTCCTCCAGGAAAAGCCGGACCTGGATGAGGCCCGATTGGAACTGGCCCGGGTCTATTACTGGGCCGGGGAAACGGACCAGGCCCGGGAGCTTTTTGCCGCCCTGCCCCAAGAAGAGCTTTCCCAGGAGGCCCGCCTGGAGCTGGCCGAGATCTATGCCCTCCAGGAAGACTACCCCCGGGCGGTGGAGCTTTACCAGGAGCACCTCCGGGACAACCCCGAGGACCACCAGGCCAGGTTCAAGCTGGCCCAGGTGCTCAGCTGGCAAGGGGAGTACGATTCCTCCATCCAGGAATACCAGCAGGTACTGGAAGCCAAACCCGGGGACAACCAGGTGCGGCGCCATTACGCCCAGGTCCTTATGTGGGCGGAAAAATACGAGCAGGCCATTTCGGAACTGGAAAAGACCCTAGAGGATTAACCCGGCGTGAAAACCAAAACCGGAATGGGTATCGTGCTTTGCCTATGGCTGGCACTAGCCGGATTCACTGCAGGTGAAGCCAAAGCCCCGAGCTCTATCGTCCCGGAACAGGACATGATTTCGGACCACGAGTCCCGGATGATGCTTCTGGATCTGCTCCTGCAAAGCAGGGAGCCGGAGCACCTTTCCCGGGCCGGCGAGGTGCTGGATCACATCCAAAGAAAACGCCCGGATAGCAAAAAGGCCGCGGTTTATCGCATCCGCCTGGAGGCGGCCAAGCAAAACCGCTCCCAGGCCCTTTCCCTGGCTGAAGATTTTGTCCGGACCCGAAAGTTTGACCCGGAAACATTTCTGGAAGTCGCGGACGTCCTTGCTTCCTTGAAACGCTACCAGCAGTCCCGGGATATATATCTCTTGGCCCTGGATATGCTGGAAGGAGACGAAAAGCTGGAGACCGAGCTCTTGTTTGCAGAGCGCTCGCTTCTGTGGGGGGACTTCTATTCCGGGGAAAGGATACTCCGAGAGCATTTGTCCCGGGATCCCGGAGACCCGGAGCTGAATCTTAAGCTGGCCAGGAACCTGGTAGCCCAGCAAAGATTTGAAAAGGCCCGCAAATACTTGAAAAGAGTAACCCGGCAGGAACCAGAGAATAACTGGGAAACATATCTTAAGGCCTGGGCGGAAAAGATCGGAACAGGTCTAAAGGAAAAGAATTTCTCCAGGGCAGCCCGGGACACGGATACTTTCCTGGACCAGCACGGCCGGGAAAGATTGGTGCTTATTCCCGGGGGCAGGGCCTATCTCGGGGACAACCGGCTGGAGGACGCCCTAGGGCTCTTTAAAAACGCCCTGCAGCACCCGGAGCTAAAACCAGAGGCCCGGGTTGGGCTGGCCCAGACCCAGATCAAACGAAACAATCCCGAAAAAGCAGTAAAGCACCTGAAACAGGCTCAAGCCTTGGACCCTGAAGATCCTTCTGCCCGGATAATGCTGGCCAAGCATACGGGCAAGCCGCTTGCGGATTATGTCCAAAAGGTAGTCCAGAGCGATCCGGATCCGGAGAGGCTGACGAACATGGCAGAAAAACTGGCTGGACAGGGTGAGCTGGACCTGGCTGCTGAAAGCTACCGATCCGCCCTGAGCCAGGCCCCAAAGTATTTTGATGCCAGGCTGGGCCTGGCAGAGGTTCACGCCTCCATGGGCAGATACAGCAAGAGCCTGGAGATCTTGGAGGATATGCTGGATTCTTTCCCGGACAGCTACAAGCTTCTGTTAACTCGGGCCAGGGTGCTTTCCTGGTCCGGAGAGTACCAGGAGAGCATCCGGGCTTACCAGGATATTTACCAGGAAAACCCGGGCAACCATGTCCCGGCCAAGGAGGCGGCCCGGACCGCTTACTGGGGCAATATGCCGGATCTGGGGGATAAGTATTACCAAAAAATCCTAACCCCTGCAGTGGATGAGCTCTTTTTGGAAAAACTTCTGGACCTGGAGGAAATCCATAAAGAACAGCTTGGCCCGGGACTTGGCAAACTGGAGCAAAAAGCAGGCAATGGATCAATTTTTCACGGATACCAGGACTTCCTGGACTGGTACCGGGAGCACTGCCGCCAGCTGGAGGCCTTGACCCGGGAGAAAATCCAAAGCCTGAAGCACGGTCTGAACCACCGCTACAAGATTCAAAAAAAGGCCCATTTGGAGCGAGAATCCAAGAGGCTTGCCTGGGACCGCCGTTTTGCCCCGGCCAAGCGGCATCTTAAGGAACTGGTGGAGCTGGATCCCGGCAATCAGGAGGCCCTCTTGGACCTAGCCCAGATGAACTGTGCCCTGGGCCTGGGAGACGAGGAAAAAGAGGCCTACCAGGAACTCTTGGAGATGGACCCCTTGCACGGACAGGCATCCAAGGCCTTGAACAGGCGCCAAGAGCGCTCCAGCCCTTCTTTGTTCGGCGGCTACAGCTTCTGGAGGGAAAAGGGGCGCAAGGAAGAAGGGCTAGAGGACATCCGCGTGAGCAGGATGCACAGGCACAGGATGCATACCGGTGTGGAGGTGTTCTTCCAGTCCAGGCACAGCCTGAAGCTCACCGGGAACAAATATTTCCTGTCCCCCCGGGATCACGCCCGCTCCGTTCGGGCCTCAGGGGCAAGCCTGCAAGGGGAGCTGGTCACCGGACCCTACGTGACCTTGACCGGAGGAGCCACATATAAAACCTATTCCCAGGACCTGGAAACAAAAGGAACCCTGATGGAAGAGTCGAGTATAGATCTTGACGATTTGTTTCTGGGATACTTGAATATGGGGATCAATTTGGATAACTACGCCTCCCTCTACCTGGGCTACGAAAAGAGGGAGGAAGTGCCCAATGCCGTTGCCCTGGCCCAGGGAATCTATACCCACAGGTACAGGGCCGGATTGGATATTTATCCCCAGCGCGGTCTGAATCTGGGCCTGGAAGGGGAGTACCTGGATTACAGCGACGGCAACCACGGACGTGCCCTGGAAACCAGCGCAGCATACGCCTTCACCCAGCATCCCAGGCGCTTCAGGGCCATTGCGTCCGTGGAACACCGGGATACTTCCAGTAGCAATAAATCAGAGAATGACCAAGATCAGTACAACATCTTGCAAGATTTCACGCATCCCTACTGGACCCCGGAAAATCACTGGGGAAGCGAGCTCACCCTGGAATTCACCCATGACCTGGCAGAGGAATTCTTTTGCGGGGCCAGGGAACACTACTATCAGCTGGAGCTCACCCTGGGCACGGATAAGGACCGGAACCACTCCGCACAAGTAGCTGGGTCCTGGAACCGGGAGTTCAGCTCCGGGCTGGGCGTAAACACCCGGGCCATGTGGCACAACTCCCGGGAATGGGATGCGGCCTCCATGGAGATGGGATTTTTTTACAGGTTCTAACACGTCTAGGGAGTTAAAAGTTAAAGGTAAAAGGTTAAAAGTGAAGCAACTATTCCCCATGTTTCACCCAAAACTTATTTCCTGAAGAAGTGCTAACTCCGGGATGAAATAATATGAGAAAGACCCAAAAACCCATTGTAAAGAATCTGGTCCTAGGGCTGGTCTCCTTTACCCTGATTTCCATTGTCCTGTACCTCATGGCCAGGACTGTTACCTTTATTATTGCGGATTATGCCTGGTATGAAAAATTTTTCGGACTTTTGCTCCTTCTGGCCCAGACCTTTGTGCTAACCCACGGGTTCGGATACTTTCTGAACCTGTTCCGGGTAATCAGCTCCGGTGAAAAGTCCAGCTCCAAGAACATGCTCGCCCCTGCCAGCCTCATCCAGTATCCCCCAGTGGCCATAATAGTTTCCTCCTACCGGGAACCCCTGCACGTGGTGGAGGAGACCCTGACTTGCTTCTACAACCTTACCTATCCCAACAAGAAGATCTATTTCCTGGACGATACCCGCTATGATCTTCCAGGCTGGGAACCCGGGGAGGCGGAAAAATACCGGTCACAAATAGATGATATGTGCCAAAGGATCGGGGTGAACCTGTTCCGTCGCAGGTGGCACGGTGCCAAAGCCGGGATGATCAACGACTTTCTGGATTTTTTGGACGGCAAGCCTCCGGAAGGGTTCGAATTCTCCTCCTACGTCCAGGAAGAGACCATAAAGCCAGGGGATGAGAGATATATCATTGTCTTTGATGCTGACCAGAATCCCCTCCCGGACTTTGCCGAACCCCTGGTGGCCCGCATGGAGGCCAATCCTGATGTGGCCTTCATCCAGACCCCGCAGTACTACAGCAATTTTGAAGCCAACCGGGTCTCCCGTGGCTCCGGGCTGCAGCAGGCGGTATTTTATGAATACATCTGCGAGGGAAAGAGCCAGCAGGATGCCATGTTCTGCTGCGGAACCAACGTGATCTTCAAGCGGGACGCCCTCAGGGATGTGGGTGGATTTGAAGAATCCTCGGTTACAGAGGATTTTGCCACCTCCCTGAAGTTCCACCTCAGGGGATGGAGATCCGCCTATCTGAACAAGGTTAGCGCATTCGGGGACGGTCCAGAGGACCTAGGAGGATATTTCAAGCAGCAGTTTCGCTGGGCCCTGGGCACGGTGGGCCTGTTTCGAACCATAGTTGCCCGCTTGATTAGAAATCCCAGGGAGCTACCGGCATATAAGTGGTGGGAATATCTGCTTTCCGGGACCCATTACTTCGTGGGCTGGGTTCTTTTGATACTGGTTATCTCGCCCATCCTGTTCATCCTTTTCAATATTCCCACCTATTTCGCCCGGCCTGAGCTGTACTTCATGTTTTACATTCCCTATATCGTTCTCACCCTGACCCTATTTCTGTGGTCCCTGAGCCAGAGACACTACAAGGTCTCGGAGATTCTAAGCGGAGTGCTTTTACAGGCCATTTGCTTCCCGGTGTACATGAAGGCCTCCCTGCTGGCCATCCTGGGGATCCGGGGAAGCTTCCAGACCACTCCCAAGGGTCAAAGCCTGTCCCTGCCATTTTATGCCCTCTGGCCCCAGGTGATACTAGCCCTTCTATGTTTTGTAGCTGTCCTATGGGCAGGGATGCGCATATACTATGAGCGGGAGCTTATCCTGGCTCTTTCTGTTACCGGGTTCTGGTGCCTGTATCATTTCCTGATCCTCTCGGCCACTCTCTACTTCAACCACCCCCTGGAGGAAACCAGGGCTGAAACTAGCGGCAATTAGAAAGCACTATGCCTTTACCTTAGAACAAGGAGGGCAACTACTCAGCATATTCAACAAAAAAATCAAGCATTTACGGAATCAGTATGAAACACAACCCCGTCTTTTTAACCACCTGGTTACTGGTTATCCTGGCTATATTATTGTCCGGCTGTAAAGAAGTTAACGGTAAAGCCAGAATGGAGCCCACCCATCAGATGTATTTCGGCCTGGCTGTGGAGGGTCTTCCCACTGAAACCTCCCAGCTGCGGGACATGGAAAAGCAGACTGGGCTCCCGGTGAGCATGGTAAACTTTTTCCTGCAATGGCCTGAGAATCCAGCTGACACGAATTTCCCCGGCGATACCCTCAAGGCCATTCACGAGTTCGGAGGGCTGGCCTGCCTCACCTGGGAGCCCATGTATTACGACCAGAGCGGAAGGGAGCACATGATCCCGGCCCAGGAGATACTAGAGGGCAGATATGACGGGTATATCGACCATTTTGCCGCCCGGATCCGGGAGCTTGGCTACCCTGTGATAATCCGCTTCGCCCACGAGATGAACCTGAAACGCTACCACTGGGGAGGGGACCAGTCCAGCTACGGTCCGGACAGCCCGGAGCGTTACCGCGAGATGTTTCGGTATATATCGGAAAGGTTCAGGAAAGCAGGGACTGATAACGCTTTGCTTGCCTTCTGCCCCAACTCGGAGTCCGTCCCCGGCCCCCAGGACGGGGCGGACTGGAACCGGGCCAAGAATTACTATCCCGGCCATAAGTACGTGGACGTTCTGGGCATGGACGGCTACAACTGGGGAGAAACCCGGACCCTTGAGGAACACGGCTGGAAAAGCAGATGGCAGACCTTTGAAGAAATTTTTTCCTCCATTTATAAGGAGCTACGGGAAATCAGTTCGGATAAGCCTATTTTCGTGTTTGAGACCGCCGCTTCCGACAGGGGCGGGGATCGCGACCTTTGGGTTCGGCGGGCCTTTGAAACCGCAAAACAATGGGATCTGCAGGGCATCTTCTGGTTTCAGGTGGACAAGGAGACGGACTGGAGGCTAAAGGCTGGCCCGGATCAGACCTATCCCGGGGAGGTGCGGCGAAAGATTTTTTCTCCCCTGCCCCATCTTCACAAGGAAAATTAAAATCTATCCATGTACACCATCATCAGGGTGTTGTAATTGTTGTAGCTTTTCTTTTCCAGAGTTTTCAGGGCCATGAGGAACATGTTCACGGTTTCAATATCAAGGACAGAACTGAAAAGTTCCACGTATACCTCGGATTCCACACTTTTGCGCACTTCGTCCACATCCAGGATTTCCAAAAAATCCCTGGATCGGCTATGCATGGACCAGGCCCGGGAATAAAGCGAATCCAGGTAAGCACTGTTTCTTTGCATCCCGGTTTTTATGTCGTTTATCACCAGATTGCGAAAAAGGGCATAATCCTCCCGGGAAAACTTGGAAACCCGAGAAAAATAAGTGGCCAAATGCCCCAGGTAAATGAGCATACCTCTTTTGAGCAGGGCCATATCCTTTAAGATCAAAAGCAACAACTGATTTGCGGATTCAAACCTTTCCAAGCCGATTACCATCTCCTGGGTTTCCAGGGAAATGAACACCGGATAGGTTTCCGGGAAGCTCATATCCAGAGAGACTCCGCAAACCTGGGCATCAGCCTCGCTGTCCCAGGATGCCCAGACCACTTTGCCCTGGTTCCTGCTTTGGCCCTTGAACTTATATGGAAGGTGCAGGTTGATCCTGTCCCCCTGGTATAGCTTTTCCCGGGTTTGCACCCAGGAGGGTATAGCTATCCGCACGCCGTTTTGGCTGATGTCCTGGAGAATGTACTGGAAAGGGTTGTGATCCTCTTCCCTGGAGCCCAAAAAGGGAAGGATGGCCATATCCAGGGAAAGACGATCCTCGGTGCGTTTTTCAATACTTCCCATGCTATCCTCGCTTGCCCCAATCTGTTGCTGCCCGGCCTAAGAGTTGTATCCCCTTTCCTTCCAGACCAGGCTCTGGGTGTCAAAGAAAAAAGTCCTTTCACCATTGCTTTTTAGCTTGGATTAAACTAAAAACGTCGCTAGTGACAAAAAGAACCATGTCATGAACATACAATTTAAACCCAAAAAATCATTGGAGCAGCCATGTTTGCAGAACCCGACAAAACTCTGAAAACCTATCACAAGAGAAAAAAGGTGTTGAAGCAGAAATCCTTCTTGCCCCAGGATCTTGTGGAGCTGGTGGATTTTGCCTTCCACGAACAGCTAAAGGCCATGGAAAACGTTTCCTCTACCCTGGATCAGGATATATCCCTGCCTCAGCCCGAGGAGGTCCTGAGCGGCAAGCCCTTGCTTCCCAGGGATTCCTTCCCCCTGGACCGCGAAATCTCCAGGGATCTTATCCTGAAACTCATGAGGTTTTTGCTGGACAACAAGGGGCACCTGGCTGAAGCAGCCCAAATCGTTGAAAGGGAAATGGAGCACGATCCTGAATTCCTGGATACTGCTCTGGATAAGTATCTCAGCGGTGATGATGATTTCTTTCGCTCCTTCGGGGAAAAAACACCCAGTGGCCCAAGATGCCTTAATTTCCTGGTCCAAACCGGGGCCACCCCCTCCATTGTCAAGACTGCGGACGCCTTGAGCCTAGCCCTGCCTCGAAACCACACCTGGAGCCAGGGACACTGCCCGGTATGCGGCAGCTTGCCCTATATTGCCGAGCTCAGGGAAAAGCAGGGCTTTAAATACCTGCACTGCAGCTTTTGCCATACTGCTTACCGTTTCAAGCGGATGGGGTGCCCTTTTTGCGCCACGGAAAAGAGCGATGCCCTGGACTTCTTCCATACCAAGGAGATCCCCGGATTCAGGGTGGATATCTGCAACTCCTGCAACCTGTACATCAAGATCATTGACTTCCGGGAGATGGACAAAAAGGCCCTGCCTCCGATAGATGACCTGGAATCCCTGCCCCTGGACATCAAGGCCAAGGAACAGGGACACATCCGTCCAACTCTCTCGGTATGGGGTTTTTAACAGCATCCGGATTGTCCAGACACCTGTGTGCAATGCCCAAAAGCGATGACCTCCAGGAACTTAGCGCGGTTGTCCTGGCCGGAGGCAAAAGCTCCCGCCTGGGCCGGGACAAAACCAGGGTCTGTCTCCAGGGGCAGACCCTGGTGCAGCGCATGGTAGGCCTCTCCCGGGAATTTTGTCCTGATACCCATGTAGTGGGCCAGCGCGTGGACCCTGAACTGGGCACCAGCTGGATGCTGGACAAGATCCCTGGAATTGGCCCCATGGGGGGAATAATAACCGCCTTGGAGAGCCTCCAGAGGCCCTGCCTGGTGCTGGCTTGCGATCTTCCCTGCCTGAAGCCGGGGATTCTGTCCAGGCTGATCCAGCATTGGAGCCAATCCGGACGCCAAAAATGCATGACCACTTACAGGCAGGAAGGCACCGGATATATCGAGGCCCTGGTGGCTATTTACGAACCCAGCTGCCTGGAGCTCTTGCTTGCCTCTTACCAGCAGGGATGCTACAAATTAACCAGAGCAATACCCGAGCAGTTCCGTCTGCATATCCCGTACGGGCCGGAGGAGAAACCCTGTTTCTTTAACATCAATTACCCTTATGAACTGGAAAAAGTCCTCTCCGGGACCAACCCGGACCTGGAAACCAAGTGAACACTGAATCCCTGATCATTGCAGCAAAAGTTCTGGCGCTTACGGTTTGCCTACTGGGGTTCCATCCCTCTGGGGCAGTCTCCGAAACCGTTTATTATTACCAGGACCAGACGGGTACGTATCATTTTACAGATCTGCCCACCTCGGACAAGTACCGCCCCTTTGCCGAGTTCCAGGATCCTGAGGCCCGAGATGTTTCCCGCCTGGAGCAGAGCATTGAGCTCTACAGCCGGCAATACCAGGTGGATCCGGAGCTGATCCGGGCCATGATCCAGGTGGAATCCGGATTTGAAACCAGGGCGGTATCTCCGGTGGGAGCCCAGGGCCTAATGCAGATCATGCCCGGAACACAGCACGATCTGGGACTGGAGGAGCCCTTTGACCCGGATGCCAATGTAAAAGCCGGGGTGCAGTATTTCCGATATCTCCTGGATCGTTTCCAGAGCCTGGAGTTGGCACTGGCAGCGTATAACGCCGGCCCCTCCAAGGTAGATGCCTACGATGGCATACCGCCCTACACTGAAACCCGGGAATACGTTCAAAAGGTAAAGGATATCTACACTCGCACCCAGGAATAGGTAAGTTATGTTCAATTTGCCCAATCTCCTTACATTTGCCAGGATAGGAACCATTCCCCTGATCGTTGCCCTGCTCTACTTTCCAGGAAAAGTAACCGCTGCCCTGGCCATGCTTTTATTCATCATCTCCTCCTTGACCGATCTCTTTGACGGTCTACTGGCCCGCAGATACAACCAAGTCACCAACACGGGCAAATTTCTGGATCCATTGGCGGACAAGCTGCTTATTACCTCGGTTCTTATCATGCTGGTGCACAACGGTTGGCTACAGGCCTGGATCGCCATAGTGATCATCGGCAGGGAGATTACTGTAACCGGGCTCAGGGCAGTTGCGGCGGATCAAAGCATTGTTATCCCCGCGGACCGCTACGGCAAGATAAAGACCATATTCCAGGTTGTGGCCCTATGCCCCCTGATGCTGCACTATCCTTGGTGGGGATACGATCCCACCCTGCTGGGACAGGTGCTCATCCACATAGCCATGCTCCTGGCGGTGGTATCCGGGATCAACTACCTGCGCAAGTTCTATATCCAGGCCATGCACAGCCCGGATGTCAGTACCCGGTAAGTTCTAATTCTGAAATTCTGGGATTCTGGGATTGAGGAATTCTGGGATTCTGGGATTGAGGAATTCTGGGATTCTGGGATTGAGGAATTCTGGGATTCTGGGATTCAGGGACTATGATCGCTTCCAGATAACTGATAACAAATAACGGATAACTGATAACTGATAACGGAGCACAGCCACATGGCTCAAATCGATG
>CAZNYT010000011.1:9073-24044 GCA_964577315.1 uncultured Desulfovibrionales bacterium | reverse complement strand
GATAACTGATAACGGAGCACAGCCACATGGCTCAAATCGATGCCTTCTTCAAGATGATGCACGAACTGGGTGCCTCGGACTTGCATCTGTCCACGGGTTCCCAGCCCATTATCCGCCTGCACGGGGAGATGCAAAGGATCAAGTACAAGGCCCTGGAGCACGAGGAACTCAAGAAGATGCTCTACGAGATCACCCCGGAGCCCAAGATCAAGGCCTTTGAAGAAACCGGGGACGTGGATTTTTCCTACGAGGTTCCCAACCTGGCCAGGTACAGGGTCAACTTCTTCCAGCAACTCCGCGGGGTAGCCGCGGTCTTTCGCGAGATCCCCCAAACTATTCACACCGTAGACGACCTGGGCCTCCCTGGGATAATGAAGCGCCTCTCAGCCCTGCCCAAGGGTTTGGTCCTGGTCACCGGTCCCACCGGGAGCGGGAAATCCACTACCCTGGCCGCTTGTATTGATCACGCCAACAGGATGCGCAAGGATCACATTCTGACCATTGAAGACCCGGTGGAATTCGTGCACCAGCCCATAAACTGCCTGGTTAACCAGCGCGAGGTGGGCAGGGATACCCAGAGCTTCAAGGCCGCCCTGCGCGGCGCCCTGCGCGAGGACCCGGACATCATCCTGGTGGGCGAGATGCGGGACCTGGAAACCATCCAGCTGGCCCTGGAAGCAGCAGAAACCGGGCACCTGGTTTTCGGGACCCTGCATACCATTTCCGCAGCCAAGACCATCGACCGCATAATCGAGGTCTTTCCCGGCGAGATGCAGGCCCAGATCCGATCCGGGTTGTCCGAGTCCCTGCGGGCCATAATTGCCCAGAGCCTGTTCAAGCGCACAGACAAGCCCGGCCGGGTGGCTGCCCTGGAAATCCTGATAGCCACCCCTGCGGTGCGCAACCTCATCCGGGAGAACAAGATCTATCAGATCAACTCCGTTATCGAAACCGGCAAAAAGTACGGAATGCAGACCCTGGACGAATCCATAATGAAGCACTTGCAGCAAAACAAGATCGATCCCGAGGACGCTCACAACAAGGCAGTGAACAAGGCCAAGTTCCGGGAATTCCTAACGGAGACCCCGCAAGACTTTACCGAGGTGTAGCCGATTATGCTAAGATCCCAGCTGGACCATATCTTGGGGCAAATTCTACAGCAGTATCCGGATCTTTCGGATATCATCCTGACCGCGCACAAACCCATTCAGGTAGAGGTGCACGGTGAGCTCCGCGACGTGCACACCTCTCCGGATCTGGGCTCTTTGGTCCCCTTCCAGGTGGAAGCCATGGCCATGGCCATGATGGGAAACAACCTGCGCCTCTACCGGGACCTGCTGAGCAGCGGCTCCTGCGATCTTTCCCATGAGCTTCCCGGGCAATCCCGGTTCCGGGTGAACGTTTTCGGCCAGAAAGGCTCCCTGGCGGTGGTAATGCGCAAGCTCTCCATGCATGTGCCCAGCCTGAACGAATTGGGACTGCCTGCCATCTTTGGGGACATGTCCCGGGAAAAATTCGGCCTGATCCTGGTAACCGGGGGTACCGGCACGGGAAAATCCACTTCCCTGGCCGCGCTAATCAACGAGATCAACTCCGGCCAGAGCAAGCACATCGTAACCCTGGAAGACCCTGTGGAATTCTTGCATCCGCACAAGAAGGGCGTGATAAACCAGCGGGAAATGGGACGCGACTTTGAGTCCTTTGCCACCGGCCTGCGGGCTGCCCTCCGCCAGGCCCCCAAGGTAATCCTGGTGGGCGAAATAAGGGACCGGGAAACAGTAAGCATCGCTCTGGAAGCCGCTGAAACCGGGCACCTGGTCCTGGGTACCCTGCATACCAGCGATGCCGGCCAGACCATCAACAGGATCATAGCCATGTTCGAGCTGAGCGAAGAACCCCTGATCCGCTCCAGGCTGGCAGAGAGCCTGAAATACGTGGTTTCCCAGCGCCTTCTGGCCAAGACAGGCGGCGGCAGAGTTCCGGCATTCGAGATCCTTTGCTCCAACCTGCGCATCCGGGACATAATACTGAACGGGGAAACCCAGGAGAAAAACTTTTACAACGTGATCTCCTCCGGGGAATCCTACGGCATGACCACGTTTGACCAGTACCTCATCAAACTCTTCCGGGAGGATCTTATCACCGAGGAGACCGCCATGCTCAATGCCTCTGACAAATCCCATCTGAAGCAGATGATAGACAAGGAAAAAGCCTCCCGGGGCGAAAAAGTAACCGATATAGAAGGCCTGGAACTGGATCTGGATTACGACAGCAGGAACAGCTAAACAAGATGCAAATATGCACCATATTTTATCTATACTTTTAACCTTTGACCTTCATACTTTTTTACTACAACGAAACTTAGTTCTATAACTATGGCTCTATAAACCGCCTTACTATTGTGGCAGCAACTCTTTTTCTAGGTCCGAGGCTTCTGCAAACTGGGCGTAAGCTGTGTGAGCGACGTAGGCCTGTTTGCAGAATTCTCGGACCTCTGGATAATAAGTTTCGTTGTGTTAACCTTTGACCTTCGTACTTTCATACATTCATACTTTTTATCTTTGATCAGGAATTGCAAAACAAAAGGACCCGTTATATGGTGGAAAGTAACACCCAAACAGTTCAGCCGGATTTATTCCCGCCCGGGGCCAAGGTATGTTTCATGCTTTTGCGGGACAAATCTTTGCTTGAAGAACTGGATGGGATTTTCCGAAAGCAGGGTTATTACACTGTGGAAGCCACTGACCCGGAACAGGGATTGGCCAAATTGCGCCTGAACCAGTATCAGGTGGTTCTCATCCAGGACCACAGCGAACACCAGGAATTGCTGGAGGAGATCGGCTCCTGGCCCGGGCAAGTCAGGCGCTCTCTGAATCTGATACTCATTGGAGAAAATGCTCCCAGCATGCACCAGGAACAGGCCCTGGTTAAGGGGGCCAACTTTTATCTCAATTCCGGGGACCGGGACAACATGGAGCAATTGATCCGGGACTGCCTCAAGGGCTATCAACTCTATTACCATCCCTGGAACAAGGTCTTGGAGGAAATGGATGCAGGATAAAAAGGATGTGCTTCGGGCCAGGCTAAGGAATTGCCTTTTGACCATTGTAGAAATGGAGCCCATTATAAAAGACTTGGACCTGCAAAGTGCGCTATCTTCCGAATTCAGGCAGGTCAAGGAGTTTTCCGGCCGAGTTTCCGGCCTGGACTTGTCCCAGTCCGAAGTAGAGAAAATAGAGGAAGCAACCGCTTTGTTTTTGCAGGAACTGGAGTTTTCCAGGGAATGGATTGAAATCACTAACAACCATATCTTGCAGTAGCCTGGAATACTGTCATGCTTGCCAGATTTTTCGTGGTCCTTTTATTGGGAGTGAACGTGTTGCTGGGTTACCAGCTTCTTGTGGGCCCGGGCAGCATCCTGGAATACCAGGACAAGAAAGCCGCTTACCAGGAACTGCAGGAAAAAAACCGGGAATTAGTGGACAAGAACCAGGAATTAAGCCGGGAAATCAAATATCTGCGCTCCAACCAGGATTATATCCAGGAGGCAGTACGCCAGGAGATGGGCTACGTCCAGG
This sequence comes from uncultured Desulfovibrionales bacterium, assembly GCA_964577315.1. Lineage (GTDB taxonomy): Bacteria > Desulfobacterota > Desulfovibrionia > Desulfovibrionales > Desulfonatronovibrionaceae > Desulfonatronospira. The sequence goes on along the minus strand of CAZNYT010000011.1, from coordinate 20,466 downwards.
AAAATGAGGTTATCTATTATTTCCGGGAATAATCCCGCATTTATAAAACACGAGTGGCCTCGATATAGCATGGGACATGTTAACGCAGGGTATCGCTGTAGACCCCAGGGTCCCAAGCCGCTCCCAGGGCGTTTCATCCTTGCCATCAGCCCCAGAAAAGGGAGCGCCAGGACCGCCCTGGCACAAAATAGTGTGCCAGTTTTAAAGCCGCAATGGAGTAGGACATGAGCGAGGACAAGATCAAGTTTTACGAACAAGTCCTGGAACTCGAGCCCGGTTCCAAGCTATTTTTCGTCTTGGCCAAACTTCACCATGAACAGGGCCGTCTTTCAAAGGCCCGCCAAGTTCTTGAATCCGGGCTGGAAAAACACCCTGACCACATCCAGGCCAAGCTGCTTTTGGCCACCATACTTAAGCACCAACAAGAATCTGAAGCAGCCCAAAAGATCTACCTGGAAGTTTTCAATCTTTTCAGTTATTATCCGGAGTTTTGGGAAGGAGTGGCAACAGAGCTGAACAGGCAGGGCCATTTTGATCCCGCCCTGGCAGCCAGCTTTTTATCCTCCTGGACAAAAGACTCCTCCCTTTCCTGGTCCCGGATCTTTCAAGCCGGCCTCCAGAGCCTTGTTCAGGATCAGCCCGGATCTGACCAGTCCCCCCCGGAAGAACAGGAGAACCCTCCGGAGAATGAGGGCCAGGATATCATTCCAGAAAAGCCGCAATTCACTGAAGATGAACAAGTTGAGCACCAAAGCCTGATGGAGGCCGAGCCGGACCCGGGATTGCAAGAAAGCCGTGAACCCGCCCCGGAAACCGGGCCGGAACTAGCGGATCCTGACCAGGATGAAGATTTGCTGCAAGAGGATATTTCCCAGGCTCGTGGTGGAAAAGATGCTCACGGCGCACATGAGGACCAAGTCCCTGAAGGCACCGCTTCTTATACCCAAGAACCGGACCAAGAACTGGATCTTCCCCAGCAACACCCCCAGGAGGAAACCGCCCCGGAGTCCCGGGAACAGGACCCGAGCAATGAAGCCGGCTACGAAGAGCCGGAGGAAGTCCCTGAAATAGATTTTGAGGACGAAGCCCGAACCAAATCCATGGCCTCGCTCCTGGTTGCCCAGGAAGAATACCAAAAAGCACTGGACATATACCGCGAGCTGTGGATAAAAAGCCTCCCCGGAACCGAGCGCAGAGAACTGGAATCCACCATGTCCTGGTTGCAGGAGAAAATTGCTTCCGGGGATGACTCCGGGGAACAAGCTTCTCAGGAGACCTCCCAGGGGGAACCGGGCGGCTCTGCCCCGGAAAAGGATGGGAGCTCCCGGGATCTGGAAGCGGATGCGGATCAACAGGAACAGGAGGCAGCCCCAGCCGGCAAAGCTGCTGCCTCGGACAAAGAGGAGGTAGTGGACTTCCTCAGCCGGTTGGCTGAAAGGCTGGAGAGCAAAAAATAATCAGCTCTCTTGTCTCAGCTTGGAAAGCTCGTTTTCCAGCTCCTGGATCTCTTGCTCCAGCTGCCCCTTTTCCTCTTCCATGCTCTCCACCAGATGTTTCAGCCGGTCCTCTTTTAAAAGTATTTTGTGCTCCTTGGCCCGGATGTCGCCGTGCATCTGGATGTATTTATACCCCAGGAACCAGGAAGCCAAAACCATCAGGATAACTGCCCACACCATGAAAGTCATTGCCTTGTCTGTACCTTTTTCTTGGCATCGTTCAACTTTTCCGGATCCAAATATCCCAAAAGCACCATGGAGTCTTCCAGGCTAAAACCGGTATTGTCGTTTTTTTCCAGGTATTGCTTGGCCTTTTCTATTTGATCCTCGCTGATCACCCCTTGCCGTTTCAAGTGCTCCAGGGGATCTTCTTCCTTGTCCTCCTCTTCCTGGGAGGGGGCCTGCTTCTGCAGGTTCAAGTCCTGCATTTTTTTCAAATCGGTATATTCCGCCCGCAGTTTGTTCCTCTTGATCTTTAAATCGTTCAGCTCAGTTACTAATTGATTGTATTTTTGTTCCACCTCGTCCAGACGCTCCTGCAGATATTTAAGATTGCGGTTCTTCCACTCCACGATCCGGACATTGATCAGGGCCGCACCCACTGCCACCAGCAAAAAAATCAGTAAATACCCTAAAAGATCCCATGGTCCCATAAAATATGCCTTTCCACAAAAATGCTTGCCGCGCCCCTGCTTCCATGTTTACATTTCCGGACAAAGACAGGGCGGGCTCTCCGTGTTTTTGGGTATTGCTTCCTCTAATACAATTATTTATAAAAAAAAAGCCTTATTTTCAAATCCCAAACATACCGGCAGGGCTGAAGATCCCGAAATTTACGGAGGTAAGATGAACTTGGCTAAGAAACTGGTTTGCGTTTTGCTTGTGCTCACTGTGTGCTTTTTGATCAGCTGCTCTCCCAGGGATAAGCTTTTCCCTTCCGGACCCCAGGAATACCAAATTGAGCCGAATCGCCAGGATTTAACCCCTGTGGAGCTCAAGCTGGCAAACAGGATCTATCCTGCGGATACCCAGCTTTCCAGCCTAATGCGCCGCTTGGAGGGTCAAGATGCCTATCCTGACCAGGCATGGAAACAGCAGCTGCTCCAGGATTTTCCCTGGTTAAGCGGAATAGCGGTACTGGACAGGCAGGGGGACATTCTCTCCCGGCAGCCGGAAATCGCGGAAAAAGAGCTGGAATTTTCACCCCTTTTCCCTGAATCCCTGGAACTTCGCCGGGGAAGGATCATGCTGGAGATAGAGGATTCTCCCCTGGGACCGGAAATTTTGCTCACAACAGGAATACACCAGGACTACGATTTGGAGAGACTTGTTGTGGCCCACTTCGATCCCAGCTCGTTCATTGCCCAAGCCGAAGAATCCCAGGAAATCATCCTCACTGGAACCGACCAGGTGCTTTGGACTGGAGGACGCCAGGAACTGGAGAACAAGCTGGAGGAACTGGACTGGAAAGGGATGACCGATGACCGGGTAAGCGGTAGAATCCAGCTGGACGGAGAGGAATATTTCTGGTTTGCCCGCGCGGTGAACCAGGATTGGTTGATCTATTTAGTCCAAGATGAATAAGGGAGGTCCTATGCGCCAAATCACAGTAACCGAACATTTGCTTATTCACCAAAAAGCTAGTTCCATGGCCACGGGACGGTTCACTAGGCTTTTAAACGAGCTCATCCTGTCCGCCAAGATAATCTCCAGGGAGGTTAACAAGGCGGGCTTGGTGAATGTTTTGGGCCTCACCGGGGACGTTAATGTCCAAGGGGAAGAGGTGCAAAAGCTGGATCAAATGGCAAATTCCACCATAACCTACCGCATGCAGAGATCCGGATTTTTGTGCGCCATGGCTTCCGAGGAAAACGCGGACCTTATCGAAATACCGCCCCAGTTCGGCCAGGGGGACTACATCCTGCTCTTTGATCCCCTGGATGGTTCCAGCAACATAGATGTAAACGTCAGCATCGGAACCATCTTCTCCATTTTCCGGCGTACCAACTCCGATGGTCCGGTAAGCATGGCTGAAGTGCTCCAGAAAGGGGACAACCAGGTAGCAGCCGGATACTTCATCTATGGCTCCTCCACCATGATGATCTACACCACCGGCCAGGGAGTGCACGGCTTCACCCTGGATCCCAGCGTTGGGGAATTCCTTCTCTCCCATCCAAATATCCAGATCCCGGAGAGGGGCAAGGTTTATTCCGTGAACCAGGGGTACTGGAATTACTGGGACGAACCCACCCGGGACGCGGTCCGGTATTTTCAATCCTCGGAGAACAAGCGAGGCAAGCCGTATTCCCTGCGCTACATCGGGTCCCTGGTTTCAGATTTTCACCGCAATCTTCTAAGCGGGGGCATATTCATGTATCCCAGGGATTCCCGGGATCCCAAGAAGCCCGAGGGCAAGCTCCGGCTCATGTGTGAGGCCAACCCCTTGGCCATGGTCGTGGAACAGGCCGGAGGCGCTGCCAAGACCGAAACCCAGAGAATCATGGAGGTGGAGCCCCAGGAACTGCACCAGAGGGTGCCCCTGTTCATAGGCTCCAAGGACGACGTGGAACAGGCTGTGAGCTTTTACCAAGAGGCCTATGCTTAGCCTGGGCATAGAAACCTCCTGCGACGAGACCGCCCTGGCCCTGGTGGACGAGGGAAGGGTTCTGGGGGAATCCCTGTTCTCTCAGGTGGATAAACACTCCATCTTCGGGGGAGTGGTTCCGGAAATGGCCTCCAGGGAACATTTGCGCAAGCTGGGTCCCTTGTGGAACGATCTCTTGCAGAAAACCGGATGTACCCCAGGGGATATCCGTATGGTGGCAGTGGCCCGGGGTCCGGGCCTGCTGGGCTCCCTGCTGGTGGGGATGGGCTTTGCCAAGGGCTTGGTTTTGGGCCTCGGCGTCCCCCTGGTGGGTGTCAATCACCTCCACGCCCACATTCTGGCCCCGGGCCTGGAGCAGGACCTTTCCTACCCTGCCCTGGGGCTTCTGGTATCCGGGGGACATACCAATATTTACAGGCTCCGGTCCGAGCTGGATTTCGAGCTCTTGGGGCGCACCCTGGACGACGCTGCCGGAGAGGCCTTTGACAAGACGGCCAAGGCCCTGAACCTGCCCTATCCCGGGGGGATATACATTGACCGCTTCTCGGCCTACGCCCAACCGGACCCGGACATGTTTCCCAGGCCCTACCTGGAAAGCGACAACCTGGATTTTAGCTTCAGCGGTTTGAAAACCGCCCTGGTCAATTACATCCGTAAGCACCCGGACCTGGTGCGCAAGGACCCCTGGGAGATAGACCCGGAATTCGAGCCGGATGAGCACTTGGCCCTGGTCTGCGCCTCTTTCAACCTAGCGGTGGCAGAAACCCTGCAGAAAAAATTGCGCAAGGCGGTTCTGTCCACCGGGATACATAATATTGTCTTGGCCGGAGGAGTGGCTGCCAATGCCATGCTCAGGTCCAAAATCCTGGAACTGGCCCGGGAACTGGACCTGAATCTGCTTCTTCCGGACACCGGGCTGTGCACGGATAATGCGTCCATGATCGCCTATTGCGGCGAAGTACTTTTCCGGGCAGGCCTACACCACACCTTGGAACTGGAAGCAGTACCCAGGGGTCGCAAGATTCCCTGGGACTACTCGTATACCCAACCTGAAAAATAGCGAGGTTATTCACATGCGCAGCCACGCAATGACCAAGGGGCTGGAAAGAGCTCCGCAACGATCCCTGCTGTACTCTCTAGGTTTCACCCGGCAAGAAATTCAAAGGCCTTTGGTGGGAGTGGCCAACTCCGCCAATGAAATCGTTCCCGGACACCAGCACCTGGGTAAAATCTCCGAAGGGATCAAGGCTGGTATCCGCATGAACGGAGGCACTCCTGTGGAATTCTCCACCATAGCCGTGTGCGACGGCCTGGCCATGGGCCATGACGGCATGCGTTTCAGTCTGCCCAGCAGGGAGATCATAGCCGACTCCGTGGAAATCATGGCCTCGGCCCACCCCTTTGACGCCCTGGTGCTCATCCCCAATTGCGACAAGGTGGTCCCAGGCATGCTAATGGCCATGATCCGGGTAAACCTCCCCTCCCTGATAGTCAGCGGCGGCCCCATGCTGGCAGGGGAATCCCGGGGGCAAAAGGCGGATCTCATCTCGGTATTCGAGGCCGTAGGCAAGGTGAAAAACTCCCAGATGCAGGAAGAGGAGCTGGAGGAACTGGAGCAAAAGGCCTGTCCCGGCTGCGGCTCCTGCTCCGGCATGTTCACCGCCAACTCCATGAACTGCCTGAGCGAGGCCATTGGCCTGGCCCTGCCCGGCAACGGGACCATCCCCGCAGTAAGCAGCGCCCGCACCAGGCTGGCCAAGACCGCGGGCATGAAGGTCATGGAGCTTATAGAGTCCGACATCCGGCCCAGGAGCATTCTCAATCCCAAGAGCGTGGCCAACGCCGTGGCAGTGGACATGGCCCTGGGCTGCTCCACTAACACGGTTCTGCACCTGCCTGCTATCTTTGCCGAGGCCGAGTTGGAGCTGAACCTGGATATATTCGACGTCATGAGCAGAAAGACCCCCAACCTTTGCCGGCTTTCCCCGGCCGGGCCTCACCACGTGCAAGACCTGGACCGGGCCGGCGGGGTTCCCGCAGTAATATCGGAACTGGCCAAGCAGGACATCTTTGACCTGAACGCCATGACTGTAACCGGTCAGTCCTGGGGAAACAACCTCCAGGAACTCGGGGCCCAGATCCAGGATCCCGAGGTGATCCGGCCCGCACACGACCCGTACAGTTCCCAGGGCGGGATTGCCATTTTAAGGGGGAACCTGGCCCCAGACGGAGCTGTGGTCAAGCAGTCCGGGGTGGATCCGGAAATGATGATCCAGACCGGTCCGGCCCGGGTTTTTGAAGGGGAGCAGGATGCGGTGCAAGCCATTTTAAACGGCGGGATCCACCCCGGGGATATCGTGATCATCCGCAACGAGGGCCCCAAGGGCGGTCCGGGGATGCGGGAGATGTTGGCCCCGACCTCGGCCATTGCCGGAATGGGCCTGGACAAGCAGGTTTCCTTGATCACGGACGGGCGCTTTAGCGGCGGAACACGGGGCGCGGCCATAGGCCACGTTTCCCCGGAAGCAGTCGAGGGCGGCCCCATTGCCCTGGTCCAGGAGCAGGACGAGATCCAGGTAGATATCTACAGGGGCTCCCTGATCCTGAACGTCCCGGAGAAGGAACTGGAAAAACGCCGCCAGAAACATAAACCCCAGTCCCGGGAAGTGCAGTCCTCCCTGCTGCGCAGGTACGCCCACATGGCCGGGTCTGCCTCCAACGGGGCTGCATATAGGACGTAGCCATGTGGGACTCCGGGCACGCCCAGGCATACGACCAGTGGTTCTTCACCCCGGTGGGCAGTTTTGCCCTGGAGCAGGAGAAAAGGCTCATCCAGCGCCTCATCTCCACCTGGCCCCGGCGCAGGCAGAGCCTTTTGGAAGTGGGTTGCGGCACGGGCATTTTCCTGGAGCTCTTCTGGGAATCCGGCTTCGATATCACCGGCCTGGACAACTCCCGGGACATGCTGCGCCAGGCCCGGGAAAGGCTGGGGAACAAGGCGGATCTCCATCTGGGCCAAGCCGAGTGCCTGCCCTTTCAGGATAACGAGTTTGACTTTTTGGCCATGATCACCCTCCTGGAGTTCTGCAAGGACCGAAAGCTGGTCCTTGCAGAAGCCGGGCGGGTGGCCAGGAAAGGCATACTTATCTGTTTCCTGAACAAGAATTCCTGGTATTACGCGCGTCACAGGGTTCTGCGCAAGTGGAACCGGGACAGGACCCTGAGCCGGGCCAGATGGCATTCCTACCGGGAGGTCAAGAACCTGGTACGGAGCGTGCTGGGCCCCAGGCAGACCTACGCCAGGTCCGTGCTCCTGGGGACCAGGATCATGTGGAGGGACAAGTTGATTTTAAGAAACCTGAACCGGGTGAGTTGGCCTCCTGTCATGGGTGCCTTCACCGGGATGCGCGTGGACCTCTTGGATATAGTGCCCCTCAAGACCCCGCTTTTGGCACCGGTAAACCCCGAGCCCCAGCCGGGTTAGCGGATAAGCCTTACTTGCACCTGCTCACCCTTGGGATACCCCTCGCAGTTGGCCGGGATCCGGATCAATCCGTCCGCCTGGACTACGGTCCTGAGCAATCCGGATTTTCCCAGGACCGGATGTGCGAGATACCCGCTTGCATCCCTTTCCAGCCTGACCCGGACGTAATCCCTGCGGCCGTACTTGGAGGCCAGGTTTCGGGATAGCCTGGCCGGGACCAGTTCCTTGTCCCGGTTGGAAAAAGGCTCTTCCGCGCCCTGAAGGTGCTCCAGAAAAGGCGCAACCAAAGCCAGCATCACCACCTGGGCCGAACCCACCTGGCCGGGCAGGCCCCAGATGTATCTATTGCCCTTTTGTGCGAATATAGTGGGCTTACCCGGACTTATGGCCAGTCCGTGGGCCACTATCTCCAGGCCCGGAATGCGCTGCATGGCCTGCAGGCTCATATCGCGCTGTCCCACGGAGCTCCCCCCGGAGATCAGGACCACGTCGTTTTCCTCCAGGGCCTGCTCCAGGGCCCGAAGCAAATCCTCCTCCCTGTCCCGGATTATCCCGTAGCGGTTTTCTGTCCCGCCTGCCTCTTGGACCAGATGCCCCAGGGCATAGCTGTTTATGTCCCGGATCCGGCCGGGTTCCAGATCCTCTTGTATATCCTTGAGCTCGTCCCCGGTGGAGATAATCCCTACCCTAGGCGGCTTGAAAAAGCTCCATCTTTTAAATCCCAACCCGGCCAAAACGGCCGTTTGCCTGAAACCCACCCTTTGGCCGGCCCTTAATGCCAACTCCCCTTGCCCGGTGTCCTCTCCCTGGAACATGATATTTTCCCAGGGGGCCACCGGCCGCCTTACCTCCAGGGTATCTCCCCCGATTTCCTGGGCGTACTCCTGCATAACCACGGCATCCGCCCCCTGGGGCAGAATTCCTCCGGTAACTATCCCGGCGCAATACCCCAGGGAGAGCTGAAAATCCGGAACCTCGCAGATCCCCAAGTCCCTTATCTTCTCCAGGTATACCGGATTGCTCTCGCTGGCTCCAAAGGTTTCCCGGGCCTGGACCGCGTAACCGTCCATGGCGGAGCGGTGGTTGGCAGGCAGATCCTCCGGGGCATACACGTCTCGGGCCAAAAACCTTCCCCTGCAATCCTCCAGGGGCAGCTCCTCCTCTCCCAGCTGGGGCAAGGCTACCAGCCTGGAAACCAGCTCCTCCATTTGCAGAACCTTGAAAAAATCTTCCATAAATCTCTCTTGCACTTTGTCCCTGAAACACTGGCCTTAAGCCAAATACTTGAACCCCGCGCGACACCCAACGCCAGCTTAAGTTCTTATTCCCAAGCAAATATGCACCCAATCTTTTTGAGTGCTTTTGCCAAATCCGAGCAGAGAGCCCGAGCACGAAAAAAAGATTGGGTGAATAACTACAACGAAACTTATTGTAAAAAAGGTCCGAGGGTTGTTCAAACTGGGCGTAAACTGTGTGAGCGACGTAGGCAGCGTTCATCAAAATCGTAGGTCTAAGAAAAGCTCACAGTATTTATGTAGCTCCCATCCTGGTCCTGAATCGGGCTGTCCAGGCACACTAGATTTTGATCTACGCTGCCTTGGAGTGAGTTTTTACGGCCTGTTTGAACAATCCTCGGGCCTGGACAAAGACTTGTTACTATAAGGGCCTTGTTTACAAAACCAGAATTAATTTTCGCTGTAGTTATTACTTCCCAAAAACCACCTGCGCCACTTCATCCAGGGCCTGCCCGGGGTCTTCCTGCTGAAAAACGTTGCGGCCCACGCAAATCCCCTGCGCACCGCATTCCAGGGATTGCCTGACCATGTCCAGGAAGGCGCTGAAATCCGTCCACCTGGGACCTCCGGAAACCAATACCGGGGCTGGGGACGAGGCCACCGCCCGGGAAAACACCTGCGTATCCCGGCAATGGGGAACCTGGATCATGTCCGCCCCCATTTCCACGCCCAGGCGGATGCAATGGGCCACCAGGGAGGGGTCGAACTCGTTCACGATCTGTCCGCCCCGGGCGCCCACCGTGGCCAGGACCGGCAGGCCAGCCTGGCGGGACTCGTCCGTGACCGCGCCCAGGTCCATGAGCATGCGGTCTTCCAGGTCGTTGCCGATATTGATGTGCACGCACACTGCATCCGCCCCGTGCCGCAGGGCCTCCTGCACGGAACAAACCATGGCCCGGGAATAGTGGGGCAGGCCATGCTTGGTCCCGGAGGACAGGCTAAGTACCAGGTTCTGCTTCCCAGGCACTGCCAGGGGATGATAATGCATCCAGCCCTTGTTCAGGATCACCCCGCTCACCAGCTCTTGCCCCGCCTTGGAAAGCAGACCCAAAACATCCTCCAGACCGGGAATAAATCCCTCGCTCAGCCCGTGTTCCAGATTCAATAGCAAAATCCTGCCAGTTTCGTTTTCCCTGAACCGGCTCAGCCTTCTCTTATATCCGTGCATATCCCACCTGTTAATTCCATCATTTTTCGGACCAGAACAACCTGTCCTTTTGAACTTTAAGCCAACCCAGCGGCAGCCCTTGCCAGTAAAAACCTGTAAGATCCCTTTTTTCCGGCCGGGACAGGACAATGCTCTGCCCGCCCAGTATTTTGCGCACCTCTGCCGGGTCTGTGGCGTTGTATCCCGGGTCCAGCTCCGGGTCCAGGAAGAGCCTGCGCCTGGGATGAAGCAGGAACTTGTTCTTTTTCTGCTTGCCCGCGTAGAACCCGCGCACCTTGAGCCCCTGGTGCACGTAAGGCAGGACCGCGTCCGGGACCAGGAAAACCTTGCCGGAAAAAAGGTAGAAACCCGTTTGGACCGGATAATTATGTATTTTAAGATCTCCTGGGTCAATTGCCTTCCAGCCCCGGGGCCGGGAAAAATCCTTAACCCCTTGATCCCGATCTCGCCTGGGCTTTTCCAGAGCGGCCAGGAAAAAGCTGTGCGCTCCCCACTGCCGGCCATCAAACAGCAGCATCCCCGGACCCGCCTGCTCCAGTCCGGGCAGACCCAGATTTTCCCGCATCTGGGCAGCCTTGGGAGAAGGTTCCAGGTGGCCCTCTTTTAGGCAGCGATAGATCTGCTCCTGGTTCTCCTGCTCGTTGGTGGTGCACGTGGAATAGACCAGGGTCCCGCCCGGGGCAAGCAAGCTAGCAGCCCTGTCCAGCAAAGCCGTTTGCTGGTCCAGGAGGGGACGGATCTTTTCCCGGGTCCACAGCCTGTGCACCTCGGGGTTCTTAAGGGCTGTGCCCCATCCGCTGCAGGGAGCGTCCACCAGGATGTAGTCCAGGCCAGATTCCAGCTCCGGGAAATTCTCCCCGGCATATCCGGTGGTAACCACCTGGGCCAGGTTGAGCCGGCTGACATTGGCCCGCAGGGTATGCAGCCTCTCCTGTAAGGGCTCGTTTGCCACCACCACCCCCTGCTCCCCGACCATGTCCGCAAGCTGAGCGCTTTTTCCCCCGGGAGCGGCGCACATATCCAGGACCGCAGAGCCTCTTCCCGGTCCCAGCAGCAGGGGCGGGAGCATGGAGGCCAGGTCCTGGATGTAGATCAGCCCGAAATACCAGGCCAGGCTCTCTCCCAGGGCAAATTCCCCCCTGACTTCCCTCCAGGCCCCTAAAACCCCAGGCACCGGCTCTGCCTCAAAGCCCTCTGCCGCCAGAAGCTCTAGGCTTTTGCCACCTCTGCCCTGGCAGCGAAAAAATCGATTCAGGGCCTTTTCACCAAAATCCTTCATGTTTATAAAATGCAGCAACTACTGAATGACTTGAGAGTTAAAAGTAAAAAGTAAGCAACTATTCAC
>CAZNYT010000011.1:0-8973 GCA_964577315.1 uncultured Desulfovibrionales bacterium | reverse complement strand
CAACTATTCACTGTGTTTGACCTAAACTATTTCTATTTGAACCCCGGTACAAATCCAGTTAGATTCAGCAACTGCCATGCAAAAACAAAAAACTCAACAGTGCCGGGTAAGCCCGGAGGAGTCCGGTCAAAAGCTTTTTGCCTACCTCAAGAGGAAACTAGGCAGGGAATTCCCTACATCCGGTGTCATGCGCCTCATACGCACCGGACAGGTTCGCGTGAACAGCCGGCGGAGCAAACCCTACGCTCGGGTCTTTACCGGGGACAAGATACGTATTCCGCCCCATGTACCGGAACAAGGAGACGACCCTTCCCGGGCCGGGGAGCTGGATATTGTCTTTGAGAACAGGAACCTGCTGGTGCTGAACAAGCCCTCGGGCATCCCGGTTCACTCCGGGACCTCGGCCCGCAGGGACAACATGGTCCTGCGCCTGCGCAAGCATTATTCCGGGGCTGATTTCACACCCAACCTGGTGCACAGGCTGGACAAGGATACATCCGGCTTGCTTTTGGTGGCCAAGAATTACCATTGGCTCCAGAAAATGCACCGGCTCTGGAAACAGGGAGAAGTCTCCAAGACCTACCTGGCCTGGATCCACGGGAAATGGCAAAAAAAGGGCTGGGTAAAGCTGGAGCACAGATTGGCCCGGAAGCACGAAAAGGTGATAAGTTCCCCGGACGAAGGCAAAACCGCCCTTACCTGGGTTCAAGCTATTGTTTCCCCTGGCCCGAACCAAGATATGACTCTGGTCATGGTACGCATAGCCACGGGCCGGACGCATCAGATCCGGGCCCAACTAGCCCTTGCCGGGCACCCGGTGGCTGGAGACGGCAAGTACGGAAGCGACTTCAAGGCTTTCGGAAGAATGCTTTTGCATGCCTACTGCTTGGCCTGGCCGGGATACGATTTCAGGCTGAGACCGGATTGGGACGATCCCTTTGCCCCGCCTGAAGACATAAGAACCGCGTTGATCACACCAAGATATGGGTAAGGGGAAAGGTCTCGCTGTAGACCTGGGTTCCGTCGTCATCCTTTAGCTGAACCCGCAGGGCAAAGATATCATCCCGGGTAAGCTCCCTGGGAAGCTCAAAGGTTACATCCACGGGCTTAAACCTGGAAATAACATAATTCAGCTCCGGATGATCCAGATCCAGATCCAGCTTGAGCCCCTGCCTGCTGATGAGGTACAAGTAGACCCTGCCGCTAACGGTTTCCCCGTCCAGCATATTGTTCACATCCAGCTCCACTTGCATAATGTCCTCATCCACAAACCGGGCCTGGACATTGCTGACATCCACTATATCCCGGTCTTCGTACTGGAACAGGCGGTTGAGATCCAGCCCCGGCGGGACCCTGTCCCTGTCAAAATCCCCTGTTTCCATGTAGCTCTCCAGGTCCGGATCCATGAAGCTCTGAAACAGTTTTTGAACATCCCTGAGCTCTTTCAGTTCTTGCTGGGTTTCCTCCAAGAGGGCCGCCTTTTCTTGGTAGGCAGCCTGTTTTTCCTGTTTCTCCTGGAAAAAAATCCAGCTGAAATAAATGCCTCCGGCACTTATCACCACCAAGACCATGAACAGGGCTATCCAGGACTTGATCCAGAAAGGGCGCAGACGAAACTTCTTTACGGAAGCATCGTCATGCATGAGGATCACGCTATACTTCTTGCCCTTCACTCGAGCTCGCTCCAGGTCTCCCTTTTAATTACCCATCCATCCCCTTTATCCGGGATAAACTCCAGCTTCTTGACCCCCAGGTCCTGGTATCCCTTTACGCTGGCGTACTTTTGAACGAAGCTGGCCTGGAATCCGGCGGAGCCCACTTCTATCTCCATTTCCGAGATTTCTATCTTCTCGGGCTTGTGTCCACTTCCCCAGAGATCCCGCTTTTGCTCCTTGATGGCCTGACGTCCTACCCTGTCGTTCTGCACCGCTCCCTGGTAATAGAAATCCGCGTAATCCTCCAGGTCCGCATCCAGCCAAGCCTTACGCCACTCTCGAACCACCTCGCGCAGATCCTGCTTGCGCTTTTCCTGGTAATCCGACTTCAGGTCCGGGTTGCTGTAATCCCGCCACTCCTCCCCGACTATCCTCGGCGTCCCCTGTTCGTCCTTCTTCCAGTACAGCCGCTTTATACCCTGGGAGTAAAAATCCGAGGCGTTGAACACCTGCCCGAAATAGCTGACCCAATACCCCGGGCCGGCCAGAACCCTGGGCTCCTCAATATATACATCTATCCAGGAATAGGCCTGGAACAATCCCTCTTTATGATCCTTGAACTCCTCAAAGGGCTTGCCGCTGCTTTGGGCGAACTTGTCCGGGTGGTAGAACTGGAAATACTCCCCGGAGCCAGCTGCCCAGGCCCGGGCCCATTCCCTGCTCAGCCTATTTATCTTCCGGGTGGTTTCGTTGTCCTGCTCCTGTTGGTCCCAGGTCGCGGACCTGGCGATGATCACCGGGGTACGCTGCAGATCCACCTTTTCCTCCAGCTTGAGCATGTACTCCATGTCCATGGCCACGCACCCCTCGGTGTCAAAGGGCACCACTTCCCTGCCCCGACCGTGCAGCCAAATCCCGAATCCGGTCCTGTCCTGGATCTTATCCACCGGGTTGGGATAATTCAGGGTTAGAGCCATTTCCCCGTAGAGCTCATAATCCAGGTTGTCTATTATTTTGTTTTCCAGGAAATAAATCCCTTCCGGGGTTTTAAGGTCCCCTTCCTTTTTTTTGTCTCCCTGGACCTCGCCCGTGGTCACCTTCCAGTCATATTCCTTGCGCAAGGGGCTCTTGTTGGAGAAAACCACCAGGGACTGCTCCTCCTTGTCCACCACGAACAAGCGCTCCGGGGCAGTTAGGTCCGCGCTCAGATGCGGCTGCCAACCCCAGGCCGGGACTGTCCCCATGAACATGAAGAGGAAGAAAAAAAGAAAGATTCGCAAGCAACACCTCTACTTATTATTGCTTTGCGGCACTAATGAGTTCCTTGGGAGTATACACGGACTCCAATCGGTAGCCTGCAGCCTGGATATTCTCAGCACCGCCCTCTTCCCGATCCAATACACATAGAATCAACCCTATGTCCAGGCCGGCATCCTGGACTCTCTGGCAGGCGGTAAGCACGGATCCCCCGGTGGTAATCACATCCTCCAGGAGGCAGACCTTTTGCCCCGGAGCAAAATTGGCCATTCCCTCCAGATACTCCTGGGTCCCGTGGGACTTGGCCTGTTTGCGGACTATGAAACCGGGCAGGGGACGATTTTCCAGGTGGGAAAGGACCGTAACCGAACTCACCAGGGGATCGGCGCCCAGGGTCATGCCCCCCACGCCCTGGATGGGGATCCCGGACTTGGAAATGGCTTGAAGAAAAACGCGGGCCAAAAGAAATGAGCCCTCGGGGTGCAGGGCAGTGTGTTTGCAATCGAAGTAGTAGCTGCTCTTCTTGCCGGAGGAAAGGGTAAAATCACCCTCCTGGTAGGACTTGGTATACAGCAGCCTGGCCAGCCTGATTAAAAGCTCTTGGTCTTGATTGTGCACTACGTAAACACCCTGTTATAGATTAAGTCCTCGTGTTGCAGATAATACCTGGAATCAAAAAGGTTGTCCAGCTCCCCTGGGCTGAAATATGAACAAATCCGGCTGTTTTGCCGGATTCTCTCCGGAAAGGACACCTTGTTCTCCCAGCAGTACATGGCCTCCTCCTGGACCAGCTCGTAGGCCTCTTGCCTTTCCAGGCCCTTCTCCACCAGGGCCAGAAGAACCCGCTGGGAAAAGTACAGCCCCAGGGAGAGCTCCAGGTTGTGCTCCATGTTCTCGGAATTCACCCGCAGCCGGTCCAAAACCCCTTTCAGCCTGGAGAGCATGTAATGGACCAGGATCGTGGAATCCGGCATTATCACCCGCTCCACCGAGGAATGGCTGATATCTCGCTCGTGCCACAGGGCCATGTTCTCCATGGCGGACAGGGCGTTGCTGCGCACCAGCCTGGCCAGACCGCTGAGATTCTCCGCAGAGATGGGGTTCTTCTTGTGGGGCATGGCTGAAGAGCCTTTCTGGCCCTGGGCGAATCCCTCCTCTACCTCCAGGACCTCGGTGCGCTGCAAGTGCCTGAGCTCCACGCAGAGGCGCTCCATTCCCCCGGCCATCAGGGACAAGGTGGTGAAGTAGTGGGCGTAGCGATCCCGCTGCACGATCTGGGTGGAGATGGGATCCACCTTGAGCCCCAGCCGCTCGCAGGCCCGCTCCTCCAGCTTGGGATCCAGGTGGGCATAGGTGCCCACAGCCCCGGAAATCTTGCCCACCCGGATATCCTCCAGGGCATGGCTCCAGCGGCTCTGGTGCCGGCGCATCTCAGCGTAGAACCCGGCCATTTTCTGGCCGAAGCTGATGGGTTCCGCGTGCACCCCGTGGGTGCGCCCCATCATGAGCTGGCCCTGGTAGTTCTTGGCCAAAGCTGCCAAAGACTCCAAAAGGCTTTCCAGGGCAGTGGAAATGAGCTTTCCCGCCCGGTACAAGAGCAGGGCGTTTGCGGTATCCACTATATCCGAGGAAGTACACCCCAGGTGGATGTACCGGGCCGAGGGCCCTACCTTCTCTTCCACCGCGGTCAGGAAAGCGATCACGTCGTGCTTGGTTCTCTCCTCTATCTCCAGGATGCGGGAGAGGTCGAAATCCGCGTGTTCCCGGATGTTTTCCATATCCCGGGCGGGGATGGCCCCCAGCTCGTGCCAGGCCTCGCAGATGGCCAGCTCCACTTCCAGCCAGGCCCGGAACCTGTTCTCCAGGCTCCAGAGATCCCCCATTTCCTTCTTGGTGTATCTTTCTATCATGCTCTTTCCAACCGTTCTTTCCCGCAGCCGGTTAGCTGGACTGGGTGTCCTGGCTGCCTGCGCTGCTCTCGGAGCTAGTGGACTGGGCTGAATCCTGGGAAGAGGACTCCTGGGCCTGGGCCTCCTTGCCGTCCCCGTTATTGCCTGCCCGCGCTTTGCGGTCGCTGTAATCCGTGGCGTACCAGCCGCTGCCCTTGAGGATGAAGGCGGAATTGGAAATAAGCCTGCTGGAAGGCCCGCCGCATATGGGGCAGTTCACATCGCGCTCCTCAAAACCCTTCTGCCACTCCTCGAAAAGCTGCTGGCAGTCCTTGCACCTGTACTCGTAAATCGGCATATAAACACCCTCCTTATAGGAAAGTTCAAAGTAATAGGTTCTATCCGTTCATATTCAGACCGGCCCAGATTAAAACTGATCAGACAAAACGGCTTAACAACGAAACTTGGTTCTTTAACCATGGCTCTATAAACAGCCTTACTATTATGGCAGCAACTCGTACTCCAGGTCCGAGGGTTCTGCAAACTGGGCGTAAACTGTTTGAGCAACGTAGGCCTGTTTGCAGAACCCTCGGACCTTTAAATAATAAGTTTCGTTGTGTTAAAAGCTTTTAACCGGACCGGCAGAGCGCTAAAAAACCGGGAACGGGTCTATCCCGGGCGAGGGTTCTATGCTTTGCCCGCCGCCTTTTTCGCCTCTTTTATGCGCTGCTTCATCCTTTTTCTTTTCCTTTGGCGCCTGCGATCCATTACCTTGCGGCTTTCGATCTTCTTGTGCCTACCCATTTTTTCCTCCCTTGCTTTTATTGATCCAGATCCATAGCTCCGGTGCATTGGAATGGATCCGATTTCTCGTGTAAGAGTAAATACTAATATGATCTATATAAGCATGTCCAGTATTTTGTCATTAGATCCTGCCCAATTCGTATTCCGTCTCACCCAGGCCCAGCTCCCGGGCGTACTCCAGGGCGTAAGACCCGTCCACCCCCGGGTGCACCGCCTGGAACTTGTCCTGTCCGGGCTGGGTCTCCTGGGGCAGGGCACTGGGCCGCAGGGGCTGGGCTGCGTTTACCAGGTCCAGGCAGGCCCTGTCCAGGGCCACCGGGTCCCGGGAGGCCAGGACACCCAGGTCCGGGCAGATGGGTGCGTCGCTGTACCCCGGGCAATCGCAATCCGGGGAGACGTTGAAGATAAAATTCACGTGCGCCATCCTGCGGCCCTTTTCCTGCAGCACCGCCCCGGCATACTCGGTCATGCGCTCCAGGAAGGGGTTTATCTCGGTTTCCCAGTTAACTTCCAGGGCCCCGGACCTGCACGCCAGCAGGCAAGAGGCGCACCCGGTGCATTTCTCCGGGTCCAGGCTCACCCGACCGCTTTCCAGTCCCAAGGCCCCCCAGGCGCAGACCTGGACGCAGGCCCCGCATCCCTGGCAATGCTCCGGCTCCACCCTGGGACCCAGCCCGGAGTGCTGGTGCATCTTGCCCTGCCTGCTGGCACAGCCCATGGCCAGGTTCTTCAAAGCCCCGCCGAATCCGGAAAGCTCGTGCCCCTTGAAGTGGCTGACATTCACCACAAAGTCGCTGTCCAGAATGTCCCCGGCCAGGTAGAAATCCTGCAGCTGCCGCCCCGGATACCGAACCGTCCTTTGATTGCCGCTTTTCAGGCCATCCGCTATGATCACCGGGGCTCCCAGGATACCGGGATCGAAGCCGTGGGCCGCCGCTTGCATCTGATGGGAAACCGCCTCGCCTCTGCGCCCCACGTACAGGGTGTTGGTATCCGTGAGAAAGGGCCTGGCCCCGCTTTTCCTGATAAAATCCAGGATGGGCCTCACCCAGAGCGGGGATACGAACCCCGTGGTTCCGCCCTCCCCGAAATGGATCTTGACCGCGGTAAGCATGCCCGCTTCCAGGTTTGCGCCCAGGTTCACGCTTTTAAGGAGCTTTTTCAGGCGCGAGTCATAGGGCATCTTGCGCGAAGCCCGCAGGTTCCAGAAATAGACCTTGCTCATATATCTCCTTCCTTGCCCCGCTTTTTTTGCCTCAAAATCCTTCCGGGGGCAAGACCGAAAAACACGTTACCGTTATCGCCTTGTCAAGAACGCCGCAGCACGGCGCTGCGCAAGCGGTTCAGCACCGCCATCACCTCCTGGAGCCTGGGCCTGGCCAGGTCCCCGTCCGGGTGAAAGGCCAGTCTCTCCCAGCCCTGATCCACCATCTCAGCCAGGGCGGCATAGGGATCGTCCACCGGCTTGCCTGCCTCCCCCAGCCTGGCCAGCAACACACCCACGGTGCGCACCTGGGAGGAATCCGCAATCTGCTCCAGGGCCCTTAGATCCACCTCGTCCCGACCGAAGACCAGGGCATCCACCCCGTCCGCCTTGACCCGCCTCTTGCCGGGCTTGCTGTGGGGGTCCAGGCTGCGCGGCTGCAGGCGCCTGGGCCTGGGAAACTCCAGGGGCTTGTCCAGTTCCTCCACCCTGCCCGTGGCGAACTCCCGGGCAATCTCCCGGGCCCGGCCGGTAACGTCCCGGGGCCGGTACTCGTGCATCTGGATGACCGTGTCCGCGTGATCGAAATAATCCCCGGAACCGCCCATGACCAGGACCGTGGAAACCTCCAGGCGGTCCCTGAGCTCCCGGATGCGGTCCACGAACGGGGTAATGGGCTCCTCCTGGCTGGCCACCAGCTTCTGCATCCTCTGGTCCCGGATCATGAAGTTGGTGGCAGAGGTATCCTCGTCCACCAGGAGCACCCCGGCCCGC
Organism: uncultured Desulfovibrionales bacterium; assembly: GCA_964577315.1. GTDB lineage: Bacteria > Desulfobacterota > Desulfovibrionia > Desulfovibrionales > Desulfonatronovibrionaceae > Desulfonatronospira. The sequence continues at coordinate 1,390 of CAZNYT010000011.1, read as the reverse complement.
ATCTCCAGAGCCTCCTGCAGGGAGGCTGCCTGGCTGGTGGAGCCCGAGGCCAGCTCCGTGGAAAAGTCCGTGGTGGGCTTGCCGTAAGGCAAGCTGCTAATGAACGGGGAAAGATCCACCCCGTGCACCGCCCGGCCGTCCTCGGCCCGGATCTTGACCGCGGCCGGGTCCGTGACCACCCTTTCCCTCCCGTCTCCGGGGATATGGTCATACACCCCGGACTCTAGGGCCTTGAGCAGGGTGGACTTGCCGTGAAATCCCCCGCCCACAACTAGGGTTACTCCCCGGGGCACGCCCAGCCCGGAAATCTCCCCGGAATGCGGGGTTTCCAGGGTCACGCTCAGGGACTGGGGCGCGCTCATGGCCACTGCATCCTCCAGAGGCCTGTCGTCCACCCCGGAGCGCCTGGGCAGGACCGAGCCGTCCGCCACGAATCCCACCAGGCCCAGTGCCTGCAGCTGATCCCTCAGGGCAGCCTGGTCCTCCACCACGTCGCAGTGCCTGCGCAGGGGCTGGGGGTCCAGCTGTTTGCCCGTGGCAGCGCGCAGGGCGGCTGGCACCCGGTCCAGGAACAGATCCTGGGCCTTGCGTCCCAGGATGGTCCTGCCCCGGGCGGGCAGGGCGGCTGTAAAGCGCATCTCCAGCCCATCCGGGGTGAACAGGCAGGCGGTGCGGTCCAGCACGGTCTGGTTCCCGGCATCTATGCGCAGGTCCCGGTCCTTGCCAAGCACCCGGCTGAACACCCGGGCCAGGTAGTCCCGGGCCGCTCTCCGCCGGGGCTCTCCCTCCAGGGCGTGTTCCGGCAAATCCGCCTCCTTCCAGGGCATAACAGCCCGCACCCGGGAAGGCGGGGCAAAGGGATCGCTCTGGACGTTATCCACCAAAAGCCTGAAATCCGGGAAATCGTGTTTTCCCTGGATATCCTTGTATGCCTTGTATCCCCTGCCGTCGATGCGTTCCAGTATCTGCTTCAGGTTCTTCATGACTTATCTCCCTTGTGTCTGCCAAAAATCGAAAACCAGCTAGATGCAACTGCAAAAAGTCCTTTTTACAGTTGCAGGAGTCAGGAGACAGGGGTCAGGGGTCAGAAGTCCTCGGTGAAACCCCTATCTTCGATAGGGAGCCCTTCTGGCTGTTTCACCCCAGTGTACTGGAAGAGAGTACACGGGGCAGGCGGGGCAAGCAATAAAAACAAAGAGTTATAAGTTTGATTTATTGCTGAGTTACTCATGATCCGACGTATTGCAGGCCTATCCTATAATACCCAACCCCTAATATCATAACCCCTTGATATTTCTAACTCCTGTCCTCTGTCTCCTGCCTCCTGCCCCCTGACTCCTGTCTCCTGCCTCCTGCCCCCTGACTCCTGTCTCCTGTCTCCTGTCTCCTG
>CAZNYT010000010.1:0-49306 GCA_964577315.1 uncultured Desulfovibrionales bacterium | reverse complement strand
TTGCTGCCATAATAGTAAGGCTGTTTATAGAGCCATGGTTACAGAGCCAAGTTTCCTTGTAGTATTAAGAGTTAAAATAAAAGGTAAAAAGTAAGAGAAGAAAATCAGTACGTTAAGCTAGAGATGTTAAGGACATAGAAAAAACCAAAAATTCTCTATAAAAAAAATGGTTGTCAAATAACTTTTGACTCTCGAGGACCTAATAACAATTAAAACTATTCACCAAGTTTAACAAATCACCAACGTAAGAATATATCATCAATATTTAATTTTAACCCGGAAAGAACATGCACAAGCTGATAATTATATTCCTGGTCTTTATTCTGGCAGGAGCGGTTTCTGCACCTGCTTCGGAGCCTGAAACCGCCCTAAAGGTTCAGGAGCGCTACGATAAGCTACGAGCCCTAAAGGCGGACTACACCCAAATCCTGACCAATGCAGCCACTCAGGAAGAAGAAGAGCACACCGGCCGGATCTACTTTAAAAAACCCATGCAGGTCCGCTGGGAGGCCAAATCTCCCCAGCCGGAGCTCTTGGTGATGGATGAGGGCAAGGTATGGAACTACTTCCCGGAGGAAGGCGCAGTCTACGAATACCAGGTGGAGGAAGTCCTGGATTCCCGGGCCATGATCAACTTTATCTCCGGGCAGGCCAAATTGGCAGAGGATTTTCACATCCAGGACAAGGGTGTTGAAGACGGGCTGGACAAGCTGAAACTGGAGCCCAAGAATCCAGAGCCGGACCTGGTTCTGGCCTACATCTGGGCAGACCAAGACGGCCTGCTGCAGCGCATACTGCTGAAGGACTTCTTTGGAAACACCAACGAATTAAGGTTCAGCTCTCTGGAAACCGACCCGGAGTTGGATCCGGACAAGTTCACGTTCCAAAAACCGGAGGATGCGGAGATCCGGTAAAGATTATTTCATTAAAACCTGCGGAGAATGCCATGATTTGTGTGGTCAAGCAATGCAGCACTGACTGTCCCTTTTTCATAGCTGCGGAAGAAAGTTCTGCAGCATGCAATATATCCACCCCCTCAAAAAGACCCATCCCGGAGATGGAAGGTTACAAGTTTCCCTCCTTCTGTCCTCTGCAGAGGGAACAAATTATAGTTCGGGCCTTTGAAGAGGACTAAAGCCAGGAACCCACCCGGGGTTATTTATCCGCCCCTTGGCGCAAGTCCTGCAGCTCTTGGGGTGTAAGATAACGCCACTCCCCGGGCTTAAGGTCTCCCAAGGCGACTGCCCCCTGCTGAATTCGGGTCAAGGAAAGCACCACCAGCCCCAAGTCCCTGCACATCCGCCTTATTTGGCGGTTTACCCCCTGGATCAGGGTCAAGTGCAAAAGGGCGTGGTTTTTGCGGCGCATCCGGACATCCACTTGTACCGGGGCCAACTTCTCTCCTTCCTTCAAAACCATGCCTTTTTCCATGATCTGCACTTTCTTACGGCTGAGGCCACCCCGCACCTCCACCCGATACACCTTGGAATGCTCCCGCGAAGGGTGGGTAAGCTCATGTGCCAAGGCGCCGTCGTTGGTCATGATCAGCAGGCCCTGGGAAAAATAATCCAGTCTGCCCACGGGAAAAAGGCGCAATCTTCTTAGCTTTACCGGCAAAATATCAGCCACGGTTTGCCTGCCCTGGGGATCATCCAAGGTGGTAACTACCCGTACCGGCTTGTTAAGCAAGACATAAACCGGTTCCTTAAAACTGGACCCAAGATCTACCACCTCATTGTCCAGCTCCAGGGTGTCCCTGCCCGGATCCACTCTAATCCCGGGATCCCGGACCACCTGGGAATTGACCCTGACCCGCCCGGAAAAAACAAGCTGGTCCGCCTTGCGCCGGGAGCAAACCCCGGCCCGGGCCAAAGCCTTGTTCAATCTAAACCGGGAATTCATTTAGCCAAAAGTCTCAGGTACAAATCACCCTGCCATGGACCTATCTTGCGCCCCATGCCTTTCAAGCGCACCGGGCGGCCCACCACGTAATCCGAAGGAAGACTGACATCTATGGTCTGGGCCGGACCGGCCCACTTGCGCTGGACGTTGATCCGGATACTCGAGCCTGGCCTTAACTTCGCCGGGCTTAGATACACGGTTTGCTCGTCATCCAGCTGGGAGGAAAACCATCTTTTCACCCCGGACCAAACCCCCTGGGAAAGGTCCACATCCAGGTCGACCCTGCCCCACTCCAGCTTGAGGCGGCGTTTCTTGATGGTAGCCGGCCGGGTTTCGTTTCTATCCCGTTTCAGCTTGTTGAAGATATCCTCGAAAACCTGCTTGGCAAAGGGATCGTTCAAAATATCCTTCAGGATTTCCTCCTGGCGGTAGTAGAAACCATCCCTGCTTTGCTGGGCACTGCTTTCGTAATACTCTTTATGAGCGGCCTTTTCCTGGGCGGACTGCTGAGCTTGGCGCTGGTAGGTGCGAGTGGCCTGCTTGCGGGAAAACCAAGCTTTTCCGGTTTTTTGAGCGGAATCACGGGTATACCCCTGGGCCGAGGCTCCCGCATTCTGTTCTGCTTGCCTGCGCAGGGTGACGTAGGCAGTATTTATCCTGTGAAACTTGTGCCCGGCATGGGGATCATCAGGGTTTAGATCCGGGTGCAGCTCAAAGGCCAGCTCCCGGTAAGCCTTCTTGATGCTTTCCAGGTCCGCATCCTGTTCCAGGCCCAAGACCCTAAAACATTCCCGCCTATCCATAAAGTCCTGTTATCTCCTCCCCAATCCGGGCTCAAAGGTTGTTAGGATCCTGACCCGGATGTTTTTCCTGAATGCTTAAATCCTTTATATTCAAGGCGTTGGCAGAACCGGCATCCGGATTTACGCTCAGTCCGTGGTTGCGCAGGTAGATTAAACCCTGTCGGACAAACTCCTGAAAATCGATATCCGGGTTTATCCCGGGACAAAAGTCCTTGGCCATCTCCAAGGTGGAGTCATCTATGAGGTTGCCCCGGAAAAAAGGCCAGGCCCGGCAAGGACCGGGCTTGACCGGGTGGATCAGGCACCCCTTAGAGGAATCGAAAAATATGCACCAACCGTCTTGGTTGCTCCGGATCAGGGACTTGGCCCCGTGGTATTGGACGCAGCTCTTTTGAAAGGATAAAAGGTCCCTTCCCAAAAACTCGGCTATTCTTTCCTGTTCATCCCGGGTCACTACAATACCCCCGGAACCCTGACAACACTCACCGCACATGCGGCAGGTAAAAGCGTTTCCCGAACTCTCCAAGATTTATCTCCTGATTTTAATCGGTTATTTTCCATATCAACTAGAATGCTAACTGGAATACGCAGACATCAACCTTTCATGCTCCACCTTGATGCATTTATCCTGGATCACGGTAATGGAAGCGGGTTGCAGAATATCCCCGGCCTCCTGGGAAGTAATACCCAGCTGCATCCAAAAGGCCAAGGGAAGCTCAGCCATATTCAAAACCTCCCGGGCATGATCCGGGCAAAACTCCGGGGCCCGGAAAACATCCACGATGTCCACATGTCCAGGGATCTCAGTTAAGCTGGAATAAGTTTCCAACCCCCAGACCCCTTTTCTCTTGGGATGGACAGGGATCACGTTATAACCGGCCTGAATAAGATAACGCCCCACTGTGTCCACGGGCTGGCCCTGCTTGTCCTTGGCCCCGACCACTGCTATGGTGCGCGCCCTCTCCAGAAGGCTTTTTAGGTCTTGATCCTTGTGGATTTCCAACATATGATATCCTTTTCTAAATCACCTAAGAGTCAAAAGTTATCCCTTGTATCTGTTTAGCACTTTTAAGGAAAGTAGGCATTCCTTTCTCAGACAGAAAATATTACCTCTGATTCCAAGTTGCAATCAAGATGATTTCTCCAGACAGTATGAATATCACTCTAAGTTCGGAAAACCGCCCCGAGAAAAAATTATTCTACCACAGAGGACACAGAGGTACACAGAGTTATAAGTATCATAGTTATGCCTTTTCTCTGTGAACCTCTGTAATCTCTGTGGTGTCAAATATTTGATGACAATGGGCATAAAGATTATCTTGAATGCAAATCGGAATGATATTAACTCTCAAGATACCAAGAGCACCAGGACAATGCTATGCAACGACTCAGCTGGGAACAAGCAAAAAAGCTCTGGGAAGACGAGAACCTGTTCACCCTGGGCAGAAGGGCCCACGAAAGCAGGAACCGCCTTCATCCGGACAAGGTAATAACTTATATAGTTGACCGCAACATTAATTATTCCAATATTTGCATCTCTGGATGCAAATTCTGTGCTTTTTTCAGCCCTCCCGGGGATAACCAGGGCTACGTTCTTAGCTTTTCGGAACTGGAGCGCAAGATCGATCAAACCCTAAAGCTAGGGGGAAGTCAGATCCTTTTGCAGGGCGGAATGCATCCGGATCTGGGCCTGGATTTCTACGAACAAATGCTTGAGTTTATCAAGGAAAAATTCCCGGATTTGGCAGTGCATGGGTTTTCCCCACCAGAGATCTTTTTTCTGGCCAAACAGGAAAATCTTTCCGTGGCCCGGGTGATATCCAGGCTAAGGTCCTGCGGATTGGACTCCATCCCCGGAGGCGGGGCTGAAATCCTGGTGGACAGGGTCCGGGAAATGCTTGCCCCGCGCAAGTGCAGCGCCCAGCAGTGGCTGGACGTAATGCATGAGGCCCACAACCAGGGGCTTAAAACCACGGCCACCATGATGTTCGGGCACGTAGAGACCCTGCAGGAGCGCCTGGAGCACCTGCAAAAAATCCGGGATTTGCAGGACCAAACCGGCGGTTTCACCGCCTTCATCCCCTGGACCTTTCAGCCCGCCAACACCCGGGTGGAGGCCCGGGAAGCCTCTTCAGCGGAATACCTGAAGTTCCTGGCGCTGTCTCGGCTGTTTCTGGACAACATCCCCAATATCCAGGCCTCCTGGGTGACTCAGGGGGCTCACGTGGGTCAGCTGGCCCTGATGTGGGGGGCCAACGACTTTGGATCCACCATGATCGAGGAAAACGTGGTGGCCGCGGCCGGGGTCAGCTTCAAGCTTCCCGAAAACGAGCTGCGCAGGCTGATCCAGGATGCGGGCTTTATCCCCAAGAAGAGAAAAATGGATTACACTTGGCTGGAATAAGTATCTCAACTACAACGAAACTTATATAACTATGACTATAAAAACAGTCTTACTATTATGGCAGCAACTCGTATTTGAGGTCCGAGGGTTCTGCTAACTAGGGCGTAAACTGTGTGAGCTACGGCCTGTTTGCAGAATTCTCGGACCTCTGGAAAATAAGTTTCGTTGTATGCAACTATTCACCATGTTTTATCCAAACTATTCACGAGATCTTTTTTGCGTGTTTTCGCCGGGAGGCTCACCGGTTTTCTTGGCGAGGCTTATGGGGGAAGCCGGACCGCACCAAAAGCACGGAATAAGAATAAAGCAAAAGCCTTTATTTTGCACCTAACTTAATAAGGTGCACATAGCTAAGAGTCCGGTGGGGGCAGGAATGCCCCCGTAAGCCGAGCCTAGAAAAGCGCGAGCCGGGAGGCACGGCACGCAAAAAAGATCTTGTGAATAGTTACCGTTGTATTAACAAAGGAGAGTTTATGTTTGAAAGTTTGGAACAATTTCCCCAAGAAGAGATGGAGAGACGAATAGAGGCCTTCAGGGCCAGAATCCGGGACGCCGGCCTGGATTGCGGCGCGGCCATGATATTTACCCGGCTGAATATCTACTATTTCACCGGTTCCCTGGGCAATGGACTGCTCTGGATCCCCATGGACGGGGATCCGGTATTCATGTGCCGCAGGGCCCTGGAGAGGTTCCGGCTGGAGTCTCCGTTGCAGAACACGGTTCAATTCAAGTCCTTCTCCCAGCTCCGAGAGATTTTATCCGGTTTCAAGCTCCAAGTCCCCGGACGAGTGGGCGCGGAAAAAATGGGACTGCCCTGGGGGCTGGCAGATAACCTGCAAAAAAGGCTGCCGGAGCCGGAATACGTTTCTGTGGATCAGCCCCTGGCCCTGACCCGGGCGGTCAAAACCCCCTGGGAAGTACAAAAGATGCAGCTGTGCGGGCAAAGGCATCATCAAGGGCTGTGTGAGCTTCTCCCCTCCAGGATCTCTCCGGGCATGACCGAACGCGAAATCAGCACCCGGATCTGGGAATGCTTTTTTGCCCAAGGACATCAAGGCCTGATGCGCATGCAGAATTACGGGGAGGAGATCTTTCTGGGACACGTCTCTGCCGGGGACAGCGGAAATTATCCCAGCGTATTCAACGGCCCCCTAGGCCTGCGGGGCGAGCACCCGGCCATCCACCAGATGGGTTACGCAGGCAAGGTTTGGCAGGACAACGAGCCCTTGACCCTGGATTGCGGATTCGTCCTGGAGGGCTATCACACGGATAAAACCCAGGTCTATTTCCCTGCCGATTGGGATCCTCCCAGGGAAGTCCTTCAGGCCCAAGACACGTGCCAAAAAATCCAGGAGGAGGTGGCAAATCGGCTAAGGCCCGGGTACACCCCTGCCCAGCTCTATCTCATGGCAGTGGACATGGCGGAACAAGCCGGATTTGCCCAGGGATTCATGGGCCTGGAAGGCAACAAGGTCCCTTTTATAGGACACGGCATCGGTTTGGCAGTGGACGAATATCCGCCCCTGGCCAAGGGATTTGAGCAGCCCTTGCAGGAAAACATGTTCCTGGCGGTGGAACCCAAGATCGGCCTGCCAGGAGTGGGCATGGTTGGGGCGGAGAACACTTTTCAGGTAACCCCGGAAGGGGGCAGATGCATCACCGGGAACGTATTTCATCCCATCCGGATTTAGTCTGCCTTCTGTACGTATTTCATCCGGACCTCGAAAAGAGAATCCTTGAGCAGACGCTCCTCCTCGGGCGTAAGATTGCCCTGGGTCTTTTTTTCCAGGATGGCCATAAGATCGATGGTTTGCTTGGCTAGGGCCATGTTGGTCTGATGCTCACCGCTGCCCGGGTTGGGCACTTCTCCCAGGTGAGTAAGAGCCGAGGAGCTAAGCGAGAGCACGAATGTGGAGAAGTCCATGAGCGGATAAGCATTGTTTGCCCCGGATGCAGCCTTGTTATACTCCTCGGCCGCCCTTTTGCGCTCCATTCTCTTGGCTTCGCTTTCCTGTTCCCCGGAAACCGGTTCTTCAGTTTCTTCCTGGTCCCAATTGATCCGGCGATCCCGGACCCGAACGTTTTCATTATGTTCATCCATAACCCCAACCTCCTTTATGAATTAGTCTATTGTTTCCTGTTCCATGGTGCGGACGTATGCAGACCAAGCCCTTTCCAGGTAATCCCTGGACCCGGAAACTCCTCCGCACCGCAAATAGGATTTATGCAGGGCCATTAGCCCCGCCAAAATCTCATGCCAGGATATATCCCCCATATGCCCTATACGCAGGATATCACCCCGGGGCCCTGTACTCCCAGGGGCTATAACCACCTGATAATCATCCCTGGCAATTTGTAAAAGTTTGCCCGCCTCGATACCCGGAGGTAATTGAATCGCGGTAACACCCGCGGCATAATCATCTGCAGCCAGAGGACTTAGCCCCATGGACTCCACACCAGTTCGGACCATGGCGGTCAGAGCCAGATGTCTAAGATGGATCCGATCCAACCCTGTACGCCACAAGAGATTCAGGCTGGCATCCAACCCTTGCAGCATGTTTACACCCGGTTTAAAAACTCCGGACCCAGAAACTGCGGCGATGCTCCCGGAAAGCAGCCCCGACTCCTGTGTTGGCCCGCTTCCAGAAATATGTCTCTTGCGTGCATCAGCACCTATGGCCACAAAAGCCAGCCCCGACGGAAGCATGGCTCCCGGCCCAAAAGCCCCCAAAAGACAGTCCAGGCCCCACTGATCCACAAAACAAGGCGAGACACCCACAGCGGCTGTGCCATCCACCACCAGGGTCCTTTTCTTGTCCCGGCAAAGCCGGGAAATCTCCTGTAACGGATGTGCCACCCCGGTGCCGGTCTCCACAGCCTGAACCAAGACCCCGGAGATATCCGGCCACCTGGTCAGGGTATTCTCTATCTCCTTGGGTTGCACCGCCCTGCCCTGGGGCAGGGGAAGAGCGACAACCTCCAATCCCCTGGCCTGGGCCATATCAGAAAATTTTAAACCATCACCGCCTGCCTCCACCACCAAAACCTTTTCCCCGGGGGGGAACAAAGCACCCAGAGCCGCATACATAGCCCCGTTTACCGAGGTCCCCAGAACAGAAACGGGCTGATCCGTGCCCAACAGATACTCCAGGCCAGCTTGTATCCGGCTTTCCATTTCCTGGAGATAGTCCGGACCAAATTCGGTCAGGTCCCGGGCAATGGCCTGCCTTACACTCTCAGGGACTGATGCCGCCTCCGGGCTTAGCCATATATTTCTGTGCATTGTAAGCCCCGCTTTTCGGTTATGAATACAACTGCAACCCTGCTACTTTTCAGGTAACTATTCACCATTACAACGAAACTTATTATCCAAAGGTCCGAGAATTCTGCAAAGAGGCCGTCGCTCACACAGTTTACGCCCAGTTTGCAGAACCCTCGGACCCAGGGAAAGAGGTGCTGCCATAATAGTAAGGCGATTTATAGAGCCATGGTTATAGAACTAAGTTTCGTTGTAGTGACTATAAATGGGTGCGCAATCCTTGCTCATCTAATCATGGGCCTGGGCCCAATTTTTACCTACCCCCCACTCCACCACCAAAGGCACCTCAAAAGTCTCCACCCCGCTCATGATTCCGGAGACCCTTTCCCCTGCGTCCCTGGCACGGGCCTCATCCACCTCCAGGAGCAGCTCGTCGTGGACCTGAAGCAGCAGGACTGCTCCCAGGGAACTCAGCTTTTCATCACCATCCACTGCCAGCATGGCCTTCTTGATTACATCCGCTGCAGATCCCTGGATCACGGTATTAACAGCTGTTCTTCTGGCTTGCTGGGCCAAGTTCTCGTTTCTGGAATTTATATCCGGCAACAAACGCCTGCGGCCGGATAAAGTGGTAACATACCCCTGCTCTTGGGCCTGATCCTCTACGCTTTGATAAAAGGCCCGCACTTTCTTTAGCTTGCTGAAATATACCTGGATAAACTGCTTGGCCTCTTCCATGCTGATATTCAGCTCCCGGGCCAGTTTCTGCGGCCCCATGCCGTAAAGCAGGCCAAAATTCACGGTCTTGGCCTTGCGGCGCTCATCCCGGGTTACCTGGTTTACATCCTTGTCCCACAATAAACCGGCAGTCCTTTGGTGAATATCCTCATGGCCTGCAAAGGCCTCCAACAAGTTGGGATCCTTGGACATATGGGCCAGAACCCGCAGCTCTATCTGGGAGTAATCCGCCCCCACTAAAAGCTTGCCCTGGGAGGCAGTAAAACAGGCCCGCATCTTGGGCCCAAATTCCCCCCGAATAGGAATATTCTGCAGATTAGGATTGCTGCTGGATAGACGTCCCGTGGCAGTGGCTGTCTGGTTGAAAGTGGTGTGCAGCCTTCCGGAAGAGTCCACCTTCCGGGGCAGAGGCTCCAAATAGGTGGAGCGCAACTTTTCCAGGGTTCTGTATTCCAGGATGAGCTCCACTATGGGATGCTCCTGGCGCATGGCCTCCAGTACCACGTTCGAGGTGGAATAAGCCCCGGTGGAGGTTTTGCGCTTGGGTTTCAGCCCCAGCTCCTGGAAAAGCACCTGGGCTGTCTGTTGGGTAGATCGGATGTTAAATTCCCGTCCGGCTTGGATATAAATCTGTTCGGTTAGTTCCTGCAAGCGCTTCTGGACCTCTTCCAGAAACTCCCTGAAAGCCTCCAGGTCGATGCTCACCCCGGCGGATTCCATGCGGCAAAGAACCGGGATCAAGGGCATCTCCAAGTCCAACAGCAATCTGTCCAGCCCGGCGGATTTTAGCCTCTCTTCCATCAATTGCCCGATTCTCAGGGCGGCCAGGGCCTTGTTCTCCTTGTGCACCCGGACTTCCGGGGCGTAAGCGTTGAAAATACGCTCATAGCCATAGTCCCTCTCTTCCGGGTTCAATAGATAAGCGCCCAGGGAAATATCCAGAAAGAGCGAAACAGGCTCCTTCAGCCATGCAGAATCCGTTTTCAGGCTTTCCTTCAAGAAAAAGAAATACTTCTTACACCCCTGCACTCGCTCTCGGAGCCAATCCGCATCATGCACCTGCCATTCCTTGCTTTCCAAGGCTACCAAAAAACCGGTCTCCAGGGGGAAGACACCGCAGTCGCGTCCGCTGCAATACGGCAAATGTTGGGCTTCCAGATCCGCTGCCTGCTCCCGGCTCTCTTGCTTCTGCTCCCGGGACAGCGTCTGCATCTCTGGAGGCAACTCCTCCAGCAGGGATTTGAACTCGTACTGGTGCAAAAAATCCACCAAGCCGGCGCCATCCGGCTCTTTCACCTGCAAATCCTTTAAACCGGCTTCCTGGAGGCAATCCAGTTTCAACCTGGTCAACTTCCGATACAAGTAGACATCTTCCAGGTGTGCCTTTAATTTTTCCTGTTCCTTGGGTTTTAGCTGGTCTAGATTCTTCTCCAGCTCTTCCAGGTCAAAAAACCTGCGCAGCCAATTCAGGGCTGTTTTGGGTCCCACTCCGGGTATACCGGGAATGTTATCGGAGCTGTCCCCCACCAGGGCCTGAAAATCTGGCCACTGTGCGGGATCTATCCCGGTCTCCTCCCTAAAATCCTGGGCGCTTATGGGTTTGTTGGACTTGTTGCTGGGATCCCAGAGATACACCTGCTCATCCAAAAGCTGTTTCAAATCCTTGTCCGAGGCCACAATAACCACTGGATGCTCTTGTTTCAGGCGCTGGGTGTATCCGGCAATCAGATCATCTGCTTCCAGGCCTTCAGCCACATACCCCGGAATCCCCAGCAAATGCACGGCCTGCAGCAATGGCTGGACCTGGCTGGACAACCCCTCGGGCATCATGGGGCGCTGGGCTTTATATTCATCGTAAATCTCGTGGCGAAAGGTGGGGCCCCTTCCATCCATGAAAAAGCCCATATAGGAAGGGTTCTCTTCTTTTAAAAGCTTGAGCAACATGCGCAGGACTATGTATATGGCATTGGTAGGGAAACCATCGGATCTCTTCAGATCCGGGTAGGCATAGAAGGCCCGGTACAAAAAGGAACTCCCGTCGATGAGAATAACAGGTTCATTACTGTGCAAAATGTTTCCCTTCAGCATGGCAAGGATTTGCCTATTTCAGGTGTTAATTCAATTATACACCGGGTTTTATCAGCGAGAATCAATACTGGCTCAGTCAGCAGGGCCTCTTATAGTAACAAATTCCTTGTTCAGGCCCGAGGATTCTACAATAAGTTTCGCAATTGTTACGTTTCAATGAACAAGGCCTGAATGCTTGGCTGTTTTTTTCTTGTTCCTGATCCCGGCTAAACGTTTCAGGATCAGTTGCTGGGCATAGCTGCTGTCAATCTTGTCCAGGGGTATTTCCGCCCGGGCCATTTGTTTGTGCCCTCCGGCTTGTCCCAGGTCCCCGAACATCTGGGAGGCCATCTTGCCCATGTCCTTGCGCAGGCCGTCCCCCCTGAAGATTATTACCAGCTTCCGGTCGAAAATGCCGCTGACTATATTCCAGGATATATTGTGTATGCGCAGGAGAAAATCAGCCAGGATCACCAGGATATCCGGAGAATCCACCTTCTCCATGAACACGCTGGCCCCGTCCCCTATAAGCTTGATGTTGCGAAAAGCCAAGGAAAAATACTTCAGCCATTCCTTGTGAAACTCGGAGCGCACTATCTTCTGCAAAAGCAAGGGATCGTAGAACTTGGTCAGATTCCTGAATGCACGAATGTCCACGTCCGAGAACTTGCGCTCGAAACTCTTGGTATCGGTTTTGATACCGTACAGCAGGGCCGTGGCCAGAAGCTTACCCGGCCGGATTTTCAGGTTATGCAGGTATTCGGTAAGCAGGGTACTGACTGCCCCGTATTCCGGCACTATCTCCTTGTATTCGGCACGCACTGGGTATTTTTTCTCCATTGGATGGTGGTCCAGGACCACGGAGAAGTCTATATGGGCAAAATCCGGGTGATGATGCGGTTGGGAGTCCACCAGGGCGAACTTGTCGTGCTGGGAAAGCAGCTCCGGGGTCAGCTGCTGGGTGGGTATCCGCAACAACTTTATCATGGCCAGATTGTCCGGCCGGGAAACCTCGTTTACATGGGCAATAGTTGCCGAACGAACCTTGTGGTACAGAATCCGCTTCAAAGCCATGGCCGAGCCCATGGCGTCCGGGTCTGCATTGATCAGGATCAGCAAGCGCTCCTTTTTCTTGAACAATCCCTGTAATTTGTTTAGCTGTTTCTCCAAGGACCGAAAGTATGCCATAATTCCTCATGGTTCCGAGTCCGGCGCTGCCAAGCCGAACCTCCGGGTGATAAGTATCGCTGCGATGGTAGCTAATAGCTCCGGAAAACCCTCCCTTAACCTTAGTGAACAACGTATGCAATCCCCTTTGCCCGGGGCAACTAACAAATCCCGGAAAAAATCCTGTTCCGGGATAAAAAATTTTTACTTGCAATATATTCTGGATAAAGTTATAAGGCGATTGCTTTATAAGGCATATTTCTTGCTTAAGTTATAATATGAAAAGATTAAAAAACTTTATCCAGCACCATTTCAATCCCTTGCATATCTATTGCAGGCTGCGGAATGCGGGGCTCAAGCCTGTCACTGCCCAGCGCATGAGCACCCTGTACGAAAAGCTGTTCTACAATTTTTGGATGCGCTAGGTTTGCACCCCTCTGCCCCGTCCCTTGCACCCAGAAATCAGTCCTAAAAAAATCAACTGGTTGCAACCCAAAGAATTCAGTCCCGGTGAAAACCCAGGTGGTCAAAACAACCTGGGTCTTTTTTCCTTTTGCTTTTTCTCCACCCTGGTCCTGATTTTTTGAACCCCTTTAAGGGACAAGCCGGACAAGAATCTGGACTGCTGAAGGTTGAGAGTTCTACCAAAAATCTTTCTGGTCTGAGCCTGGCTAAGAAAAAGATACTTCTTGGCCCGGGTAAGGGAAACGTAAAAAAGCCTTTTTTCTTCATCGCTATCGCACGAGGAATCCCTGCCCCCTTTCCCCAGCAGAAAATCCGTGCCTGAAAAGGGCATGATCCCATCCTCCAGGCAAGGAATGAACACTGCCTCGAATTCCAGGCCCTTGGCCGCGTGCATGGTCAAGATCTTGACCTTTTGAGCCCGCATACGGGCCTGATCCAGATCGCTCTCCAGCCGGATGTGATTTAGCAGTGCTGCCCACCCCCCGTGGCGTTGGTACTCCTTTTTCAGTTCCTGGAAAGCACTGCTTTGCCAAAACATTTTATCAAAAGGGGGCATATCCCCCAAATAAGCAGCCATACCCTGAGGGCCTTCTGCCAGAATCCTTTCCGGGCACTCGATCCCTTTATCCTCCCAGCTTACCCCCAAGACCCGGGCTACGGCACCAAGGATCTGTTCCACCCTGGAGTCCCGGTAATAGGGCTCCTCCTGGGGCATGCTCACCGGAATCCCAGAGCGGTGCAACTCCTTTTCCAATCCCCGGGCCAAGGCCTTGAACCGGACCAAAACCACTATATCCTCTGGGGCCAAAAACTCTGTCTCTGATCCGGAGTCCTTTTGCCAATGCCCGGTTCCACCCAACAGTCCCCGGATCCTTTCACCCACCCACTGTGCTTCCTGAGCACCGTTTATCGCCTGAAAATACGTCATTTGGGCCGGAATTTTCTTTTTAGCCCTCAACCTGGTGTCTCCCGGGTAAAGTTCCTGGGAGAGGTCCAGGATCTCCTGGGAGCTACGGTAGTTTTCGGTCAAGGTTACAAGCTCCAGCTCCGGCCAAAAGGAGCGCAGACTCTGCACCACATCCCCTACTGCCCCCCTGAACCCGTAAATGGACTGCCTGGGATCGCCGATGCCAAAGAATCCTTCCCCTCCAGCAGGGAGAAGCTCCCGGATCAACAAAAGCTGCAAGCGGGACAAGTCCTGGACTTCATCCACTAAAACCTGGGTATAGGGCCGAAGGTACTCCCCGCTGCGCATCTCTTCCAGCCAGAACTCCAAGAGATCGGTATAGTCCACCAGGTTCCAATCCTGTTTCTGTCGGGCGTATCTTTCCCCGCAGGCCGGGATGTCTTTGCGCTCCTCCCGGGCCAAGCCAAGATCCTGCCAGGACTTTTTCAGGGCTTGACCCTGCAAATCCGGGTTGGCTGCAGCAAAAACCTTTTCCGCTTCCTCTTCCCCCAGAATCAAGGGCTCTTCCCCGTAGACATTTTTCCAATGCTCAAAGGCCATGGCATGCATGGTTTCAGCCCGCGGCAGGGCTTGACCCGGACCGTAAATCCGGGACAGCCTCTCTTTCAACTCCTGGGCTGCCCTGCGGGTAAAGGTCAGCACCAGTATCTGCCTGGGATTGACTCCTTGCTGCAGCAGCCTGCTGACCCTGCCCATCAAGGTCTGGGTCTTGCCGGTGCCGGGTCCGGCCTGAACTGCCACCGGCCCCGGGCCATGGTCGATAGCCTTCTGCTGGGCGGTATTAAACCGGATACTATCTTCCGGGACAGGGTGCTTTTTTTCCCGGATTCCAGAATCCACTTCCAAGCCCTTATAACTATCTGTCTCCTTTTCCTGGAAAACCGGAAACAGGCGTTTGCCCTGCTTGAACTCCTCCCTTTCCTCCGGGGTGAACACCCGGACCACTCCGTACTCCCCGTCGAAGCCCGGACGGCGAATAACCTCTCCGGAACGCATCCGGTTCACCCCAACGCCCAAGGGGGGATAAAACTTTCTTAGATCCTCCACCGGCACCTGTTGCAGCACCTGCATTTCCGAGCCGAACTCATGGATCAATCGGTTATAAAAAACCTGGACTTTTTTGGTTTTGGGACCCACTGCCAAGAACTCGGAGATGATCTCCTTCAAAGGAATAATGGAAGAATATCCCGGATGAAAAGAGGGCTTGACAGGACTCTCCCTGTCAGCCAGGGCCATAACCCTGTTCAAGACTCCCACTGTTATGTTCTTGCCGCACACGGGGCAGATTCCCTTATGGGCGAAGGTCTGCTTAGGGTCCATACTCACCCCACACTTGCGGTGTCCATCCAGGTGGTACTTCCCTTCCTCGGGATAGAACTCCAAAGTACCCAAGAACTTATGGCCCAGACTCTCCCGGCGCAAAGCCCGGTAAATCCCTTCATAACTGGCCTCCCCCTGGAAAAGATTCACCTCCCGGCCCAGATTTTCAGCGGAATGGGCATCCGAGTTGGAAACCAGGGTGTACCTGTCCAGATTGCTCCAGAGCCAGTTCATATCCGGATCCGAGGACAACCCGGTTTCCAAGGCGAAAATGTATTCCGAGAGGTCCCCGAAACATTCCTCCAGGCTGTCGAATCCGGACTTGGAGCCAAACAGGGAAAACCAGGGGGTCCAGATATGGGCCGGAATCACAAAGCCCTTGGGATCGGTTTCCAGGACTATCTCCAGCAGGCTGCGGGAGTCCAGCCCCAGTATGGGGCGACCGTCCGCGCTCAGGTTTCCGATTTGTCCCAGCTTTTGATTGAATTTGCGGGCTGACTCCAGGCTGGGAAAGAAGACCAGGTTGTGAATCTTGCGTACCGTCCCTCCCTGCTTGTAAATGGAGCTTATCTCGGCAGAGAGCATGAACCTGGTCCGGACCGTGAGCTCATGCTCCATACCTGGTACGTAGCTGGATAAATCCTGGGGGTCTTTTACGTGCAGAAAGCCGTCCTCGCCCTGAACCAGGTTCTCCTCCAGCATTTGAAGCCAGCCCGGATGTGTGAAATCCCCGGTGCCTACCACCTGGATGCCCTTGACCGCGCCCCAGGCAGCCAGGCTGAGTGGATCCAGGCTCCTGCTGGTAGCCCGGGAATAACAGGAATGGATGTGAAGATCCGCTAGAAAAGTAT
The DNA here is from genome assembly GCA_964577315.1 of uncultured Desulfovibrionales bacterium. Taxonomy (GTDB): domain Bacteria; phylum Desulfobacterota; class Desulfovibrionia; order Desulfovibrionales; family Desulfonatronovibrionaceae; genus Desulfonatronospira. The sequence continues at coordinate 33,363 of CAZNYT010000010.1, read as the reverse complement.
CCATGAGCTCGTCCTCTTAGCCTGCTGCACACTCGCCGGAGTCTCCCTGCAATTTGTCCAGGGCATGCTCCAGTGCCGGCAGCACTGCCTCCAGATTTTCCCGGACTGCCTTGGGGCTGCCGGGTAAATTTATGATCAGGCTACGGTCCAAGGTCCCGGCAGCTGCCCGGGAGATCCCGCCGTGTGGCGTTTTTTGGAGGGAGGCACCGGTCATGGCTTGTTCGAATCCCGGCATACGCTTCTCCAGTACCTCTCCGGTTACGTCCGGGGTAATATCCCTGGGGGCAACACCGGTGCCGCCGGTGGTAAAGATCAGATCCACCCCGGAAGTCAAGGCCAAGTGGTTCAGCAGGGATTTTAACAGGTAAGAATTATCAGGTATCACGTATCCCCGGGTCTGGCCAAGATTCAACCTCCCTCCCACCAATTCCGGGATTAAAGGACCGCTGGAGTCCACGCGCTCCCCGGCGGCCCCCTTGTCACTGAGGGTTATCCAGGCCAGGGACCACTCCCGGGAGCAAACCTGTAAAACAAGCTCCCGACCCGTATCCACATCATGCAGGGACCGGACTAATAGGCCCAGCCCGCCGGGTCCGGAAGAGTTCACCGTCCAGAACTTGTCCAGGACTTGGAACTCATAGCCAGAGCCCTGCAAGTAACAGCCTGCACGTACATGCTCCAGACCAGGATCCTGGCAGTGGTACCACCCCCAAGCTTCGTTCGATTCCCAGGGGGTCAAAGCACAGGATTGCCCCAGAGCTATTCCCTCCTTAAACTTGACAACAATCATTTTTTTTTACTCCTTATCCCCAAGCTCCCCCCTTAGTGCCAATTTCCCATCCAACCCATCTTGCTCTTTGTAAATTTCAGATTATCTTTGGCAAGCAAAATAATGCAAAGGGTGATAAGCATCAAGGCATGAATCCATAATAAATGTCCAGAAAATCCAAATACCTGTAAAATCTAAAACTAACTTTGCATAAAAAGGCTTTCATGCTTAAACTTGAAACCTGCATCACTGGTAGATACTTTTTTTCAAGGAGTTAACATGGAAAAAGATCAGCAATCAGAAAAACCACAAAGACCCAGCTTCAAGCACGACACCTTCCTGCATGTTCTGATCCTGATATTCTTGGTTCTGGTGATATGGAATTTTGTAGCCCCCATGTGGCAGGCCACCCATATCAGCTATAGCACTTTTCTTACCCAGGTCCGCGAGGACAATATCCAAGAGATAACTGTCCGCGGGGACCGGATAGAAGGGAATTTGCAGGAGGAAATCGAAAAGGAGGAATTGGGTACCTTTTCCCATTTTGTGACCTATACCCCTGCATTCGGGGACGAGGAGCTTTTGCCCCTGCTTCAGGAGAAGGGCATCGAGGTGTATACCGAGCCCGAGCGCAGCCCCTTCTTCTGGTATTTATTGCTTTCCACTATCCCTTTGTTGCTAATAGCCCTGCTCATATACTCCCAGTACAGAAAAATGCAGGGCGGAGGAGGCTTGTTCGGGATAGGCAAGAGCCAGGCCAAGAGATTCGATCACGGGGTGCAGACTACTACTTTCCAGGACGTAGCCGGGGCCAAAGAAGCCAAGGTGGAGCTGGAAGAAGTGGTGGACTATCTCAAGGATCCACATAAAATCCAGGAAATGGGGGGAAAAGTTCCCAGAGGCATCATGCTCGTGGGTCCTCCCGGGACCGGCAAGACCCTCTTGGCCAGGGCAGTGGCAGGAGAGGCAGGAGTGCCTTTCTTCAGCATCACCGGTTCGGATTTCATGGAGATGTTCGTGGGTGTCGGGGCCAAGAGAGTGCGCAACCTTTTTCAGGAAGCCAAGCAGAACGCTCCCAGCATCATTTACATCGACGAAATAGATGCCATAGGCCGCAGGCGCGGGGCTGGTGTAGGAGGAGGCCACGACGAGCGCGAACAGACCCTGAACCAACTTCTTTCGGAACTGGACGGTTTCGAACCCACAGAATACATTGCGGTCATGACTTCCACCAACCGCCCGGATATCCTGGATCCGGCCCTTACCCGGCCGGGAAGATTCGATCGGCGCATCAGCGTTGACTTGCCCAGTATCCAGGAGCGCATAGAGCTTTTACAGGTGCATTCCAGAAACAAGCAATTGGATTCGGAGGTGGATCTGGAGAAACTAGCCCGTGAGACCCCGGGGTTTGCCGGGGCGGACCTGGAAAACCTCTTGAACGAGGCAGCCCTGCTGGCAGCCAGGGACAACCGCAGCTCCATCAACCAGCAGGACATTGAGCAGGCCAGGGACAAGATCCTTATGGGCCTTGTCCGACACGGCCTAGCTTTAACCCCGGAGGAGAAGCGGCTGGTAGCCTATCACGAGGCCGGGCATGCTGTTGTGGGAGCAGTACTGGCTCATGCAGAACCCATACACAAGGTGTCCATCATTCCCAGGAGCCAATCCATGGGCGCTACGCAGCAGTTCCCGGAGCAGGAGCAGTACATCTATCACAAGGAGTATCTTTTGGATAAGCTGGCAGTGCTTATGGGAGGGCGCTGCGCCGAGGCCCTGTTTTTTTCCACCGCCACCAGCGGGGCGGCCAACGATCTGCAGCAGGCCACGAAAATGGCCAGAAAGATGGTTTTGGAATGGGGCATGAGCGAACAGTTCGAGCACATGGCCCTGGGAGGGTCTACTCGGGAGATCTTTCTAGGGGAAGAGCTGGGAAAAGCCAGGGAATACAGCGAACATACCGCTCAAAAAATAGACAGCGAGCTGGAAAACATACTGAAAAAGGCTTACGATCGGGCCAGTGAAGTCCTGACCTCCCACAGGGAGGCCATAGATGAGCTGGCCCAAACCCTGCTGGACAATGACGAGGTATCCGGGGAGACAGTGTACCAGATACTTGAAGGCCAGAAAAACAAACAAGATACCGTGTAGAACACAGAGTTATTTGATTTCCCATGCGCTCTGCCTGCGGTACCTAATTTATAGGGGCCAATTTGTAGGGGCGAAAGATTTTTCGCCCCTACTAGGTGCCGGTGGAGACAGCTACCACATATATTCCGGCAGACGCTTGCGGACCTCCTCGGCTTTGTCCAGGTGGCTGAGATCCTTGTCCATTTCGCTAGCCAGGGCCTTGCGCAACCTGTCGCTCAATTTCTGGCGCAGGGTGCCCAGAAAGCCTGGTGAGGCCACTAAAACCAGCTTTTCAAAGTTCTGATTGTACAGGTTCTTATCCAGATGGTCTGCCAGCTTGTGAGCAAAGCGCTCCGCCTCGTGCTTGCGGGCCGGGGTGTGTTCCGCGGCAGACCGAAACTCTCCCTGCATGGAATACATGCGTCCCGGCTTATCGGTTCGCATCTCGCTGTCCCGCAACCTAGCCTCGGGGTGATCCAATTCATCCAGGGTGGTCAACTTGCCTCCCCGGGCGTTGGTCCCGAAAATCCGTGCGCGGGAATTGTTTGCCACTACCACCCATGCCTTGTACTCCATAACATCCCTCCTTGCCAATGCCTTAGCCCTTTGAACGTTATCAGAGACGATCCTTGCTATCAGCCACAACCGTGAGATGGCTCAGCCGGTGGATCAAGAGACCCTCAGGACGGGCCAATCTGACCAGCTCCTGTCCCGGTTTAAGGGAAGTGATCACGGTTCGCCCGATTACGTGGCGTCCCGGGTCTTGCAAAAAACGACTGATCCTTAGCCCCCACAGGGAATGATAAACCACCGGTTGTCCAGATTCCGGGTCCTGGCCCAGATACAGCATAACATGCCCCGGCATGTACAGGATAGTTAGCAGAGGCTGACCCTTCTCCCGGATGAGCTCCAATTTCTTCTCCTGGGATAATCCCTCCAGGGACATGGGTTTCCCGACCTCTTTCTGGTCCGCTGAGTTGCGGGGCAGGTATATGCCGAACATGCGGTAGATGTCCTGCAACAAAGCGGAACAATCCCGGTTGGAATATAGCCCTCCCCACCCGTAGGCTTGCCCCAGCATGGAATTCAGCACCCGGGCAAAGTTTTTCCCGGTGGCCCGCAGGGGAAGCTCGCTTATGGCTTCTTGAGACGCCTCGCCTGGAATCAACTCCGCTTTCCCTTGCTCGTCGCGGACAGGAACCCACACCCCCTTTTCCGGATCCAGGGGCAAAACTGTACCTATGCGGCCGGTAAAGACAAAATTTCCCTGCCGGGTAAAAACCCCTGTTTCGTCCCGCATAAAGCCTGCCAGATCCTTGTCCCGGTACTTGTGCATAAACTCCTGACCCACCCGGGCCAATTTGGAGGCAGGCATCCATCCGGCAACGTACTCGGTTTCTACCCAGATCCAGTTCCCATCCCGGGCGATATGAGTGATCAAAACCGGTGTTCCGGCTGGAATCAAGGAATTCTGGGCTAGATCAAAAGGAAAGCCCTGTCCGGGTTTTTCCGGGTCCCTAAACACCGGCCTCTGGGTGGGAAAAACCCGCATGGAGGCATTGTCCACGGTTATTGCCGGCTCGTGGCGGGAAGGATACCCGGAGATATCGGATCTTGCGCGCATTTCCTTCCACCATTCTTCTGAAAGGGGAAGATGGTTCTCCCCGTATACCTCCCTATCCTCAAAGGCATCAAAACCCCACAAGAGGATATCAGTGTCGTGCTTGGGCTGGGAGCGGTCCCAGGGAGCAAAGTGTTGCTTCTTAAATTCCTTGAAAAGCCGGTTCTGCTTTTTTTGGGAAATAAGCTCACGGGAGAGATCCGGGATATAATGGGCACTGTCCTGGGGCAGAACCTCTAGATCCCGTACCATGCCCGGATCCCGGGGCGCGCAGGAAGCAATAAACAAAAAAATCCAGGCCAGGACTATATAAGCAGCAAACCTTTTTTGGAACATAAATTGCTTTTCTGAGTTGAGGTCCTTTATATTACAAACCAAATCTCAACAAAAGTCAAAAGTTTACCCTACCAAAATCAAACCAGGATTTTCAGACAATCCTTGCGGACTTGATCTTAAAGCCCCAATCAATTATCAACACCCCAAACCTTATCCAGCAAGGAGGGCAAACAGTGAGCCTCTACCGCGAGCACATTCCCCAGGGGCCTTTTCGGGCTAAAAAAGAGCTGATCCTTGCATCTGCCTCTCCGCGCAGGCAGACGCTCTTTGCTTTACTAGGCCTGGATTTTAGGGTACTGCCTGCTCGTTTTCAGGAACCCCGGTTTGCATGGGGGCAGGACCCGCAAGAGTACGCCCTGTCCATGGCCAGGGAAAAAAGCCGTTTAGTCTCAGAAAAATACCCGGATGCTTTGGTTTTGGGCGCGGACACAATAGTGGTTTTGGACCAAGAGGTCCTGGGCAAGCCGGAATCCAGGGAGCATGCTCTGGAAATGCTCATGCGCCTGCAAAACTCCACCCACACTGTTATTACCGGAGTAACTCTCACATGCGGGCAAGACCGGGTGGAAAAGAGTTTCGCAGCTAGTACCAAGGTCCTGATGATTCCGGCGGATCAATCCGTGCTCGGCGCTTACATCGATACCGGCGAGCCGTGGGACAAGGCCGGGGCATACGCCATTCAAGGAGTGGGAGCCTTTCTGATCCGGGAACTGGAGGGTTCCTACACCAATGTGGTGGGCTTGCCCCTGGATCTGGTCCTGGAAAAGCTCTTGGACTTGGGGGCAGTGGAAATTGCCTCCGGAGACAGGACATGAACCCAAGCAAAAACCCTCTCACCCTGTTCTGGAAAAACCTGGCCACCCTGGGGCCGGTAGGCTACCTTCCCATGGCCCCGGGCACTTGGGGATCTCTAGTGGCAGCTGTCTTGGCTCCCTGGCTTTTTATCCCCTTTTCATTATGGGTCAAGCTGCTCATCCTGGGGGCAATTTTCATTCTGGGGGCCTTGGCTTGCTCCGTTGCCGAAAGGGAGTTGGGGCGCAAGGATCCGAGTCAGGCCATTATTGATGAGGTTCTAGGTCAATGGGTGGTGTTTCTTTTCTTAAGCACCGCCCAAATCCCAATATTGGTACTGGGATTTTTTTTATTCCGGCTCTTTGACGTTCTCAAGCCATGGCCGGTGCGTGCCTCGGAAAAATGGCTGCCTGGGGGCTACTCTGTTATGATCGATGATCTTTTGGCCGGGATTTACGCGCTATTGAGCTTGGTCCTGCTAGAACACTTGGTTTTGCGCCCGTATTTGCCTGCCCTGTTTTAGCCCCTGTACACAATGTGCTTTCAGGCTAGGATCCTGTAACACCTCGCAAGTAACGTTACAAATCGTTATACGTAACGTTACTTGGCCTAATCCTGGTTACCCTCTTGCTGCCCAAATATCCTCTTCAGGATTTAAAAACCCTTGTCCAAACGCAACTATCCACCATGTTTCACCCCAACTATTCACCGGATCTTTGGGCGTGCATTTGCCGGGAGGCTCACCGGTTTTCTCGGCCAGGCTACGGTACTTGAGAGTTAAAAGTAAAAGGTTCACCTGGGCAAACATCCGGCTCATAGTTGAAAAGTCAGGGCTTGGAATTTGAAATTTCCCTCTATACTTTGCCCCGGCAAGCAGAGCCCAGAAAAGCCCGAAGCGGGTACACGGCAAGCAAAAAGATTCGGTGAATAGTTAAATCCAAACAACCCTGCCTTGCAACAGGCCTGCTGAAACCTTTTCGCAAAATAGCATCCGGTTCTTGAGTGCTCATCTTTATCAGCACTGGCATTCTATTTGCTTTTAGAGAATCAAGACAATCACGCGCAGGCTATACAGGACGGCCCGGCATCAGACAAAGCACACCTCCGTGAGTAGCTTCATGCAAGTGGACTATTGACGTACGGAGAAAGGCCGGGCCGCAAACAAACAGCAAAAAAGACGGTGCCCTGAATATCAGCTACAGGACAAGGCTTAAACTATACCACCATGGAGCGGGAATTATAATGTGGAAGCTGTTATCTACCCTCAGCAAATATTTAACCTGGGCCATACCCTCAATGATGGCTCTAGGCTTTCTCACCGGGATTGTGTTTGATCCCTCTGCGCTGGAGAGCCTGATCATCCCCTTCACCTTCCTCATGGTCTATCCCATGATGGTCAACCTAAAGATCAAGAAGGTTTTCGAGGGAGGGGACTACAAGACCCAACTCCTCACCCAAGTGATTAACTTCGGGATCATCCCCTTCGTGGCCTTTGGGCTGGGGATGCTCTTTTTCCGGGAGCAACCCTATATGGCTCTGGGCCTGCTGCTGGCGGGGTTAGTGCCCACCAGCGGCATGACCATCTCCTGGACCGGATTCGCCAAGGGCAACGTGGCTGCGGCCATCAAAATCGTAGTCATAGGGCTTACCCTGGGCTCACTGGCTACCCCTTTCTACGCTCAGGCCCTTATGGGTGCGGATATCGAGGTTAATGTGCTTCAGGTAATGAGACAGATCGTCATAATCGTTTTCATTCCTCTGGTGGCGGGCTTCTTTACCCAGCAAGCCCTGATCCGCCGCTACGGTCAAGAAGGATTCCAGAAGGACTGGGCCCCGAGGTTCCCCGCCCTCTCCACGCTGGGCGTTCTAGGCATTGTCTTCATCGCCTTGGCCCTCAAGGCCGAGGCCATAGCCGATTCCCCGGGCATGATCCTGTATATCCTGGTGCCCCTTTTCATGCTGTACGCCTTTAATTTTACCCTGAGCACCATGGTAGGGAAAAAATTGCTTCCCCGGGGGGACGCCATCGCCCTGGTCTATGGCTCTGTAATGCGCAACCTCTCCATAGCCCTGGCCATAGCCATAAATGCCTTTGGTCCCGCAGGGTCCAGCGCAGCCCTGGTAATTGCCCTGGCCTACATTGTCCAGGTCCAATCCGCTGCCTGGTACGTAAAATATTCGGATCACATTTTCGGGGAACCGCCTGCCCCGGAAGCAGCCCCGGAGCCCAGGCCTTCGCCTTCTGTCAAGCCGGGAAAGGCATGATTACGGGAAAACCGGGAACTAACATAAAAATTCAGGCAAGGAGCTTGTAGGATGAAAGAAACAAGTATTTACTCCACACAAACCACCAAGTCCATGCAAGAGTTCCTGCGCGATCTTCGAAGCGCAGCCGAGGAGAAAGGATTCGTGTTCCACAACGAGGAAAAGATGAATATGGCCCAGGCCTTCAGGAATAAGGGCATCCAGGTACCAGAGGACTTTGATCTGCACATGATCCAGATCTGCAAGCCGGAAAAGGCATCCCAAAGCTTAAGCTCCAATCCGGAGCGGTCCCCTTTGATGCCCAAATTCATCAATGCCTTCAGCAAAGGGGGAACGGTGCAGATCCGGATGCTTATCTACGGACAGGACCTGGTTGGCCAGCTTGTAGATGATCCGGACTTTCCAGAATCCTTGACCGCCTCTTATCAAGCCATCATGGATATTATCGAAAAGGCCCGGGCCTAAAGCCTGTTCCCTGCTTTCCGGGAAGCATCCATAATCTAGGGGGCAAAATCCTGCCCCCTATTTATTTTTGGGAAGCAGACTCTTGGTACAGCCCCTCCTCTTTGCATATAAACCAGATGATGCATGCGGTTCTGTGCTTGCAATAGAGGTGGGGATCTTTGCAGTGCAGATCTTCAGAGGTCATATAGACCTGGTGCCTCTCGCACTTGTAGGATGGGCTACTGTTCTTTTCTGGATTGGATTGCCTCATTTCGGGCCTCCCCTCTGAACTGGCAATTTACAGCCTGGATCTTGGAAAATTTTGCACAAATCATGCCGAGTTCAAGTGAAACTGCGCAAAACATTTGTTCACAACGGTTTCCTTATTTCACATCATTTCACATCATGGCAAACCTGTCTGTTGCTTGAGAGATCGCACAACTGCTCCTTCTTGATAATATTCAGGAGCATTACCTACCTTAAAATCATGTGAAGACAAGACTAATCAAACACTTAAGCCAGGATTGCGAGGTTTTGCAGTCACCGCCGGTGGGGATCTTGTAAGGGAATACTCCACTTCTTCATGTACTTCCAAACCGCGGTCCGGCTTACTCCCAGACTTCTTGCCACCTGGGCCTTGTTCCAGCCATGCTCGTAAAGCAGTTCTTCCAATCTGTCTTTGTCCAAATATAAGGGCTGCCTGCCTACCTGGCTGTATTTGCCGGCCATGCCTGGTTCAGATGCAGCTTTTAGAGATTTGCCGGTGGTTATTTCCCGAGGCAGATCCGCTGCCTTGATCTTGTCCCCGCTGCATAAGACAAAGGCGTGTTGGATGGCGTTTTCCAGCTCACGCACATTACCCGGCCAATCGTGGTCCATGAGCAAACGCAACCCCTGATGCTCCACCCCCTGAACGTTCTTACCTGTCATCTCGTTTTGTTGCCGGATAAAGTGACTGATGAGCAAAGGGATATCTTCTCTTCTTTCCCTAAGAGCGGGCAGAGAAATAGGAAATACCTTTAGCCGGTAATATAGGTCCTGTCTGAACTCCCCCCGAGACACCAGGTCCTCCAGGTCGTAATTGGTAGCAGTAATCACCCTGATATCCACTTTCCGGGGTTTGGAATCTCCCACCCTCTCAACTTCCCGCTCTTGAAGCACCCTTAGCAATTTGACCTGAATCCTGGGAGATAGATCCCCAATTTCATCCAGAAATATGGAACCTCCGTGGGCTTGTTCAAACCTACCCTGCCGGTTATATATAGCCCCGGTAAAAGCCCCCTTAACGTGCCCAAAAAGCTCGCTTTCCAAAATGGTTTCGGACAAAGCGGAACAATTGACCGTAACAAAAGGCTGATTCGCATACTTGCTGTTATAATGGATCGCGTTGGCTATCAGTTCCTTGCCGGTACCGGTTTCGCCCTGTATCAAGACCGCGGCACTACTGTCCGCAGCCGCCTGCAAACGATGAAACACCTCCTGCATGGCTTGGCTGCGACCAATTATACTGTACAGGCTGAAATGCTGGGTAAGCAAACGACTAGCTTCTTCCGCCTTTTGCTTGGCCTTCTCCAATTCGCTCATGTCCGTGATGGTTTCCACAATCCCCAGTGGCTCTCCCTGGTCGTTACGAACTAGGTTAGCCTGCTTAATAACAGGTACGTCCCTACCCTGCTTGTGCATCAACACACACTCCCGAGGCTCGCTATAACCCTGCTCCAAGATCCCGCAACTGTTGATATTTTCAGGACAAACTTGTCCCAAACACTTGCTGAAACCCAGAAAAGTACAGTATCTGCCCAGGGCCTGGGCAGCAGGATAACCTGTAATACGTTCCATGGCCCGGTTCCAGGAGGTAATCCTGCCTTGGGTGTCCATGGTAAATACGCCCTCGGCCATGGAGTCCAGGATCTGGCTCAAGAAATGAGCGCTCCAGTATTGATTGATATCTCCAGGCATTTTCCACGCCTCCTTAAAACATCCAGCATAACGTTACTGTAACGTTATGGAAAACTAAACTTCTATCTGACTACTTGCAAGGGCAACAAAAAAACAGGGCAACTATTCACCAGGTTTTACTCAAACCGTTCACCGGTTCTTTTTGCGTACTTTCGCCGGGAGACTCCCCGATTTTTTTGGCCAGGCTACGGCATTTGAGAGTTAAAAGTAAAAGGTTATAGGTTCACCTGGGTAACCATCCGGCTCATAGTTGGGAATTTAGGGGTGGGAATTTGAAATTTTCTTCTATACTTTGCCCCGGCAAGAAGAGCCCAGAAAAGCGCAAGCCGGGTACGCGGCAGGCAAAAAGATTTGGGGAATAGTTACCAGTAAATTAGGGAAAAGGAAATGACTACAACGAAACTTATTATCCAGAGTTGCTGCCATAATAGTAAGGCAGTTTATAGAGCCATGGTTAAAGAGCCAAGTTTCGTTGCCACAAAAGCGAAAGTTAAAATGGGGAGAGATCTTTTAAGGTAAAATGGAAGGCTTTCAAGCCACCTGCCTTGTTAGCCGGGCACTATAAATGAAAAAGGTTCCCAGTCTAACTACATAGATACTGAGTCCTGTTTACAGAGCCAGTATTGATTTTCGCTGTAGTTAGCGCTGAAGTACTAATCCAGACTCCGGAAAAAGGAATCCCTGCGCTGGGGTGTAAAGCCAGCCGCCCGGATGTGGCGCTCCAACTGATCCATGCTAAGGCCTTGCGGTGTATCCGCCCCAGCAGCATGACCCACCCGCTCCTCTACAATGGTGCCGTCGAAATCATCCGCCCCGTACCACAGCCCCAGTTGGGCAGCTTTGATTCCGGAAAAAGCCCAATAGGCCTTGATATGGGGAATATTGTCCAGAAAAATTCGGGCTAGAGCCCACATCTTGACCAGGTCCACCCCGTCCGGACCCCGGGCCTGCAGCTCATTCCGGCCGGGTTGATAAGGCAGGGGAATAAAACAAAGAAAACCCTGGGTTCTATCCTGAAGATCCCTCAGGGCCTGCAAATGCTCCAGCCGGTGCTCCCACTCCTCCACGTGGCCGAAAAGCAGGGTGCAGTTGGTGGGGACATCCAGGCTGTGCGCCAGCTCATGGACTTTTAGCCACTCCTCCCCGGAGAGCTTTTCCGGACATAACCTTTGGCGCAAGCCCTGGGCAAAAACCTCTGCACCTCCGCCGGGCAAGGCATCCAACCCGGCACGGACAAAATCCAGAAGAACCTGTTTCCGGCTCAGTTCATACTGCTCAGCCAGGTATGCGATCTCAACTGCAGTAAAGGCCTTGATCCGAACCCCGGGCCTTAGCTCCTTGATGGCCCTTAGCATGTCCAGGTAATACTGGTAAGGCAGATCCGGGTTCAATCCACCCACTACGTGGATTTCATCTATGGGCTCATGCATCCTGGAGCGCACCATTTCCCGGATCTGGTCCACGCTCATGGCGTAGCCCCCTTCCTGGCCCGGTCGCTTGCTGTAGGCACAGAACCGGCAGGCATTGATGCATATATTGGTGTAATTCAGGTGCTGATTGTAAATATAAAAGGCCCTGTCCTGGAACCACTGGCTGCGGACCGATAGGGCGGACCGTCCCAGGGAGTGTATATCCGCTTCAGCCAGCACAAGGGCCTCTTCCAGGTTGATGCGCCCGCCCTGCTCCACGTGCTGCAGAATTGCCCCGGAACTACTCATAGGTAAATATCCACCTGGGCCCCAGGACTTTATCTCCCAGGGAGAGGGAAAACTCGCTCAAGATCCAGCGCAGCAGGGATATATCCTTTTCCGGACCCTCCAGGAGCTTAACCTCTTTCTCTATTTCTGCCATTTCGCGCAAGATATCCAGGGCATGATGTCTTCCGCCCAGTTCATCCACTAAGCCGGCCTGGTAAGCCTGACGTCCGGTCATGGCGCGTCCGTCCGCAAGCTCCCGGACCCTGTCCAGCTCCATGTCCCTGCCCCGGGCCACATCCTCTACAAACTGCTCGTGCATGTCATCCACCAAGGCTTGGAAATACTTCCTTTCTTCCTGTGTCATGGGACGAGTGATGGAGTCCGCATCCTTGAACTCCCCGCTGTAAACCACTTCGTCCTCGATCCCCAGTTTGTCCATCAGCTCCTGGACATTGGCCAAGGTGGCCTTGACTCCGATGCTGGCGGTCAAGGATCCCGGGTTGGCTACTATTTCATGTGCAGGACTGGCGGCGTGATATCCACCGGAAGCAGCCACTGCTCCCATGGACGCCACAACCGGCTTTTCTTGGGCCAGGTTTGAGAAAGCCTGATAGATTTCCTGGGAGGGCGCTACCACTCCTCCCGGGGAATTAATGCGCACCAGAACCCCTTTGACGGCATCGTCCTCCTGCAACTCCCGGGTCCATTCCACAATATCCCGGGAATCCGAAATCATGCCGCTCACGTTTACCACTCCCAGCTTGGGTTCGGCTCTAAACCTAGGCCCGTCAAAAAACAGGTAATTAAAAACGGCCATGGCCAGCATAAAAGCGACCACGGCCGCAATAATTAGCATGAAGCCGAAGATCAGTGGATGTTTCTGACTGAACTTAGTCTTGCTTGTCTCCATCCCCTTCTTCCAACTTTTGCCGGATCAAATCTCCCAGGTTGCTCCCGGGAGGCGTCTCGTTCTTGTTGCGCTGCTCGCCCTCATGGCGCTTCTTTTCTTCCTCTTCCAGGTACTGCTTGACTGAAAGACCCAGCCTGCGCTCATCAGCGCTGACATGTATAACCTTGGCCTGTATATCCTGGCCCTCGCTGAAAACCTCTTTGGGGTTCTTGATCTTTTTGCGGCTCATCTCGGAAACGTGAACCAGGCCTTCTATACCTTCCTCTACTTCCACGAACAGCCCAAAGTCTGTGATATTGGTAATCTTGCCGGTAACGGTACTGCCAATGGGATAACGATTGGGTACTTCCGCCCAGGGATCCTCGGTGAGCTGCTTGATTCCCAGGGTAAACTTCTCGTTTTCCTTGTCCACGGTGAGAACCTTGGCCTGAACCGAATCCCCGGTTTTGTACAGCTCCGAAGGGTGGCGAATCTTTTTGGTCCAGGACATGTCCGAGACATGTATCAGTCCGTCTATGCCGTCCTCGATCCCGATAAACAGGCCGAACTCGGTGATGTTTTTGATGGGGGCCTCAAGCACAGTACCTTCGGGATACTTTTCAGCCACAACATCCCAAGGATTGGGAGCTACCTGCTTCATGCCCAAAGAAATGCGCTTGCGTTCGGAATCGATCCCCAGGACCACTACTTCTACCTCATCTCCGGGCTTGAGCATCTGGGACGGGTGCCTAAGCTTTCTGGTCCAGGACATCTCTGAGATATGGACCAAGCCCTCTACTCCGTCGTCAAGCTCCACAAAAGCCCCGTAATCCGCCAGATTGGTCACTTTCCCGGTCACCCTGGTGCCCTCGGGATATTTTTCCTCGATATTCTCCCAGGGATCCGGGACCAATTGCTTAAGTCCCAGAGAAACCTTTTTTTCCTCCTCGTCAAAACCCAGGACCTTGAGCTCCAGCTCATCTCCCAATTCTACCATTTCCTTGGGATGCCGAATTCTTTTCCAGGACATATCGGTAATGTGCAGGAGCCCATCCAAGCCGCCCAGGTCAATAAACACACCGTATTCCGTGATATTCTTAACCCTGCCCTGAACCACCTGGCCTTCCTGCAAGGTGTCCAGGAGGTTTTGGCGCATCTTTTCCCTTTCCTCTTCCAGAAGCACTCGCCGGGAAATAATCACATTGCTGCGGCGGCGGTTGATCTTGAGGATGCGAAAATCCATCTCTTGTCCCACCAACGCATCCATATCCGGGACAGGCCTGAGATCCACATGGGATCCGGGCAAAAATGCCTCCAAGCCATTCAGGTCCACATTGTAACCGCCCTTGATCCGCTTTACGATCCTTCCGCTGATAGTGGTCTGGTTATCCATGATTTCCTGCAAATCATCCAGCAGCTTGACCCGCTTGGCCTTTTCCCGGGAGAGATTGATTACGCCCTCGTTTTCGTCCTTCTGGGTCACGAAGACATCTACCTTGTCCCCCTCGCTGACGGTCAGATTCCCTTCGCTGTCCAGGAATTCGCCAATGGGAATCTGGCCTTCAGATTTAAAGTTAACATCCACTAAAACGTAGTCCTTTTCCACCTTAACCACTTCTCCAGTAACAATATTGCCCTCTTGAATCTCGCCGAAATCCGCGTTGAGATAATCCTCAAGCGCGGATTCGAAGTTAACCTCGGTGTCAAAATTGTCCTGGGAAGCAGTGGTTTCGTTTGTGTTGTGCATAAAAAATCCCCCTAACGCACGTGATAAATTTGTTATCAATTAGCAGATAGCTTATGAGTTGACAACAACAATAATGCCTTTTTTAAAATTTTGTTATTATTCAGGGCTGCAAACCCTGTTAAAAACATGTTTAACTACAGCGAAATTTATTATCCGGGCGCAATACGTAAACTTAAATCTTTTCTTCATTATCTGCGAAGATCTGTTTACCCCGTGAAATTTCTTCCATTTCACTGGGGCGAGATCTGCGGTTTCATTCTCTTTTCTTGCTGCAGATGGTTCATCTGTGAAGAAAAAAGGCGGAAGAATTTTGACCGCCCAGTTAAACACCCGAAAGGGGTACCCGGTTTAACCGGGTAAACAGATTACCCTGATCTTCGCTGATCGCATTGGACACAGGACATTGAAGTAATAAATTGGGAAAACTATGGATCCTAGAGCCAGTGGCCAGGGGTCAAAAGCCAAGAGAGTCTCGCTGTGTTATGCAGCCTTGAAGGCCCGGGGTAGCCGGGCTGATCCCGGATGCGCCCTGCAATCACCAGGGCGGTGCTCTTTTGTCTCCATCCCAAAACCCGGTGTCAGGCCAGGGCCTCCAGATCGTACTCCAAGCTGTCCCGGATTTCGGCCCGGACCAATTCACCTGTTTTCACGCTGGGGCCGCTTATGTAGGTCATCCCGTCCACCTCCGGGGCCTGGAACCAGGTCCTTCCGGTATAAAGACCCGGCCACTCCGGATGCGGCCCCTCCACCAAAACATCCATATCAAGGCCCACATGACCCTGCAAATACTGACGGCTGATGAATCTTTGCTCCTGCATAATGACTTGGCGTCTCTTATCCTTGATCCTCCGGGCAAGTTGGCCTGAAAAACCGGCCGCTCTTGTGCCCTCTTCCGGGTAGTAGGAGAAAACCCCCAGGTGTTGCACCCGGGCCCTGCGCACAAATTCCAGTAGGGCCCGGAAATGTTTTTCCTTCTCTCCCGGATACCCGGTAATCAGGGTAGTCCTTATGGCCGCATGCGGGAAAAACTCCCTGATGCGCTTCAATACCCGCATGGGATCGTGATTGAAGGGTCTGCCCATTTTCCTCAGAATGTCCGGATGAGCGTGCTGCAAGGGTACGTCAAAGTAGGGAACAAAAGGTGGGCTGACCTCGGCCAGGGACCCCAGGAGCCTTTTATTCAGGCCGGATGGATACATATACATAACCCGGAGCCATTTAAGCCCGGATAGCTTCGAGAGCTCCTTCACCAAAAGGGACAAGTCCGAGCCGTCTTTCAGGTCCCGGCCGTAGGCAGTAGTATCCTGGGCCACTAGCACCAGTTCCTGGATCCCGTGGGACAACAAGTAGCTGGCTTCTTCCACCAGATCTGGGATGGGCCGGGAACGCAGCCGCCCCCGGATGTAAGGGATAGTGCAAAAGGCGCAGCGATTGTTGCACCCTTCGCTTATCTTTAAGTAGGCGAATCCGTTTCTGGGCCCGGGCCGGGCAACACCAGATGCAGGCCGGGGCATACGTCCCAATCTGGCCAAAATTTGCTCAGGCAAGCCTTGCTGACCCTGTACCGGGACGCAGAGATCCGCTTCTGGGATCTCCCGCTTAAGCTCAGATCCGTACCTGGATACCAAACACCCAGTAACCACCAGCAACGGTTTGGGGTCCAGATCCTGAATCTCATGAGCGGCGTGAAAAATGCTCTCCAGGGATTCTTCCACCGCTGGACGGATAAAGGCGCAAGTATTGATCAAAACCACGTCCGCCTCGCTGGGAGTGGCTGCCGGGCTCCATATGTCCCCCAAACCGCCCAGCAGATTCTCGGAGTCCACCATGTTCTTGGGACACCCCAGACTATGTGTATAAACCTTTATATCGGACATAAAATATTTGCCTGTTCATATAACTACAACGAAACTTATTATCCAGAGGTCCGAGAATATGAGTTGCTACATAATTGTAAGGCTGTTTATAGAGCGTTTCGTTGTAGTTATGATTTTGGCCTTAGACTTATTCCATGCACCCAGTGCAGTAAAAATACCTCAACATCCGGATGTCAAAAGAACCCAAGGCAGTTGCCTGGAATGCTCCTTGCCTAACAGAAAAAATTAATCTAGAATACGTTCGATTTTGGATACAAGTTCCCTGCACCTTTTTACCAGGCTTCAAACCCATGCAAAAAGGTATTTCATGAACTGGACACACAAGGACCTCCTGGACATAGATCCCCTGTCCACGGAAGAAATCGAACATATCTTTGATACCGCTTCCAAGTTCATGGAAATAAATTCCCGCTCGGTGAAAAAGGTCCCCATCCTCAAGGGCAAAAGCGTGGTGCTTTTTTTTGCCGAACCCTCCACCCGGACCAAAACCTCCTTTGACATGGCAGCCAAGCGCTTGTCCGCGGACAGTTTTTCCCTGGCCACCTCGGGCAGCAGCTTGAGCAAAGGCGAGAGTCTAAAGGATTCAGCCCTGACCCTGCAAGCCATGAATCCGGATGCCATAGTCCTAAGACATGGCATGAGCGGAGCGGCCGGTTTTATTGCCCAGTATTTGGGATGCTGCGTGTTTAACGCCGGAGACGGTTGGCACGCCCATCCCACCCAGGCCCTTCTGGATGGTTTTACCCTGTATCAGAACTGGGAAAGCTTTAAGAACAAAAAGGTCCTTATCCAGGGAGATGTTGCCCACAGCCGGGTGGCCCGCTCCAATGTCCAGCTTTTGACCAAGCTGGGCTGCCGGGTTAGGATCTGCGCCCCGCGCACATTGCTGCCCCTGAGGGTCCGCAACTGGCCGGTAGAGGTATATTCCGAGCTAGCCCCGGCCTGTAGAGACGTGGATGCCATTATCAGCCTGCGCCTGCAGCTTGAGCGTCAAGAAGCGGGCCTATTGCCTGATCTGCGCGAATATGCCTCCAGATATTGCCTCCAGGCTCACCATTTGCAGGAGGCTTCCCCAAGGGTGCAAATCATGCATCCAGGACCCATCAACCGCGGAGTGGAGATTTCTTCTAGTGTGGCAGATTCAGAGCAGAGCCTGATCCTGGACCAGGTAGAATCCGGTGTGGCAGTGCGCATGGCCCTGCTCTATCTGTACCTGGCCCGAAGCAAATCCGACCAGGAAATCACGGAGGCCTAAGTCCATGTCCTATACCCGCATCCAAAACGCGGTTTTAAATGAAGAGCCAGGTACCTTGATCCTGAAAAAGGATCGCATTGAGAGCTTTATCCCCGATAGTGCTGGATCCGCGCCGGAGGCGGGGGGAAAGGTCCTGAATGCCCGGGGCTGCCATTTATTGCCCAGCTTGGTGGATGCACACGTCCATCTGCGCGAGCCAGGACTTGAATACAAGGAGGACATCACTTCCGGACTGGCTGCCGCAGCAGCCGGTGGATTCGGGCGCGTCCTGGCTATGGCCAACACTGATCCAGTCAACGACTCTACTTCTATTACCAGATACATTCTGGAGCAAGCCAGCGCAAATCATCCCCTGGGCCCCCGTCTGTATCCCGTGGGCGCCTTGACCAAAGGGCTCCGCGGGAAGGAACTGTCCCCCTTGGCGGAACTGGCCGGGGCAGGATGCCTGGCCTTTTCCAATGACGGTTTGCCAGTGCAGGACAACGAACTTTTCCGGCGCGCCCTGGAATACTCCTCGGATCTGGGGCTTCTGGTCATAGATCATTGCGAGGATTCCCATTTATCCGCTCAAGGGGTGATGAACGAGGGCCGGGTCTCGGATTATCTGGGCCTAAAGGGCATCCCCTCCGTGGCCGAGACTCTTCATGTGAGCAGGGACATTCTGCTAGCGGCCTACCTGGACATCCCGGTACATCTGGCCCATATCAGCTGCGCCGCTTCCGTGGATCTAATCCACTGGGCCAAGCAGAAATCCATTCCAATTACCGCTGAAACCTGCCCCCACTACCTTATCTGGGACGAAGAAATGATCTCGGGCTACAATACCCTGGCCAAAGTCAACCCGCCCCTAAGAACCAGGGAGGATGTTTCTGCCCTGCACCAAGCCCTGCGTCAAGGAGTCATTGATATTATTGCCACGGACCACGCACCGCACGCAGACTTTGAGAAGGAAGTTCCCTTCGCCCAGGCACCAAACGGTATATCCGGGCTGGACACGGCACTTAGCCTGTGCCTGGGCCTGGTCCAAAAAAACGTATTGACCCTGGAGGAACTCACCGGCCACATGGCTTATACCCCGTCCCGGCTCTTCAACCTCCCGGCCTGCCGCTTCGCGCCCGGAGACCCTGCAGATTTCTTGCTGGTGGATCTCAAGAAGGAATGGGTACCTGGGCAGAACACCATGCTCTCCAAGGGCAAGAACACCCCCTGCCTGGGCGAAACTTTGCAAGGCAAGGTCATGGCTCACTTCCTGGATGGCGAGCCAATAGTCAATCTGCTCTAATCCCGGAGAATTCGGTGGGGGGCATTGAACACGTTCACCCGGCCCGGACGGGAGTATGTCCCCAGGGTAACCCCGGCCTTCTTGGCAATTTCCACGCCCAAGGATGAGGGGGCGGTACGGGAAAGCACTACAGGAATCCCCAAACGGGCGCATTTGAGCACCATATCCGAGGTAAGCCTTCCTGTGGTATAAGCAGCTCCCAAAGAGGAGAAACGTCCCAGCAGAATAGCTCCTATCAGCTTGTCCACTGCATTGTGCCTGCCCACATCCTCATAACAGATCTGGAAACCGCCCTGGCTTAAGTATCCGCATCCATGCACGCAATGGGTATCCTGGGACAGGGAAGACCAGGACAGGGTCCTTTTTATTAGTTCTGCCACCTGATCAAAGTTTATGTAAAACTCCGGGAGTTCGGGGAAACTCTCCTGGAGAAGCCTACTGGCAATCTTGCCTGTACCCCCGCATCCCGAGGTGGTAATCATTTCCTGATCCGGCCTGGACTGCACTTCAGCGTATACGTTCACCCGGCCCTGATCACAGACCACCACCTCGTATATCTTTTCCCCGGGATCTATATAGCCCTGGCCGAACAGGTAACCCACGGCAAGCTCCTCCAAGTCCGAGGCCATAACCATGGCTGTGCCCACGGGTTCATCGTTTAAAAAAATCCCCACTGGTTTTTCCTCTAGGACCAGCTCCCGGACTTGACTGCTCTCCTCAGGGGTAATCACATCCGTGATGTACTCCACAGTTACCATTTTACCTCACACTTTTCTGTTGCGCCTGCAAAAAGTCGGATCATGAGCAATCCAGCAATAAGTCAAACTCACAACCCTTTGTTTTTATTGCTTGCCCCGTGAAACAGCCAGAAGGGCTCCCTATCGAAGATAGGGGTTTCACCGGGGACTCCTAACCCCCTGTCTCCTGACCCCTGACTCCTGACCCCTGTCTCCTGTCTCCTGACCCCTGTCTCCTGACTCCTGACCCGCACCTCGCTAGACCGCGGACAGGGCCTGCTCCAGATCCCTTATTATATCGTCAATATGTTCCAGGCCGATGGAGAGGCGGACAAAATCCTCAGTGACGCCTGCACTTTGCTTTTCTTGAGGAGTTAGCTGGGAATGGGTGGTGGAGGCGGGATGGATAGCCAGAGTCCGCGCGTCCCCAATATTAGCCAAGTGGCTTATCATTTGCAGGTTATCTATGAAAGCGCGTCCTGCTTCCAGGCCACCCTTGATCCCGAAGCCCACAATAGCTCCAAACCCGTTTTGGAGATACCTGGCAGCCTGATAGTGCGTGGGATGATCCTCAAGACCCGGGTAAAGCACCCATTCCACCCCGGGATGACTCTTAAGGTACTCGGCTACAGCCATCGCGTTTTGGCTGTGCCTTTCCATGCGCAGGGCCAGGGTCTCGATTCCCTGCAAAATGAGAAAACTGTTAAAAGGGGAAAGGCTGGCCCCAATATCGCGCAACAAAATGGTCCTGGCCCGGATGATATATGCCGCCTTGCCCACGGCTTGGGCCCAAACCACCCCTCCATAGGAGGGATCCGGCTCCGTGAGCATGGGAAACTTGTCCGAGGACTGCCAATCGAACTCCCCGCTGTCCACGAGCACCCCGCCTATGGAATTGCCGTGACCTCCGCAAAACTTGGTCAGGGAATGCACCACAATGTCCGCTCCGTAATCAAAGGGGCGGCACAAGGCCGGGGTTGGGACGGTATTATCCACGATAAGAGGTATATTGGAGTTGTGCGCAACTTCTGCCAAGGCCTCCAAATCCGGGATGTCCAGGCGGGGGTTACCTATAGTCTCCACGAAAATACACTTGGTCCTGTCCGTGATGTTTTGGGCGAATGCCTCTGGTGAGCCGGAATCCACAAAGGTAGTGCTTATGCCGTAGCGGGGCAAGGTATGCCGGAAAAGATTGTAGGTCCCTCCGTATAGGCTGGATGCGGATACCAAGTGGTCACCGCTTTCGCAGATATTCATTATGGCGTAAGTAATAGCCGCAGACCCGGAGCTGGTTGCCATGCCTCCAACGCCGCCCTCCAACAGGGCCATGCGCTTTTCCAAGACATCAGTGGTGGGGTTCATGATCCGGGTATAAATATTCCCGGCAGCATCAGGATGAAAGTCCTCGGGCCGAAGTCCCTGAGAATCCAAAAAAAGCCTGGGAGCCCAAACCTCGGGCTTTAAACTGAAAAGAGAAGCAGCATCCTCTGTATCCTGAAAAACGTAGCTAGTGGTCTGATAAATGGGCACTGCCCGGCTCCGAGTTGCGGAGTCCGGTACATGTCCGCCGTGCAGGGCCAGGGTTTCTGCTTTCCAATTGGTTTCAGACATAGGTCATATCCTTATTGTTGGTTGACAATTTCAAAATTGAATCTAGAAATAAAGCTTTTCCTGACTCTAAACCAGCATAGCTTTAAGCATACTTTGAAGCAATGTCCGATAATATGCTACCAAAAGCTCCGGTCAACTGCTTGACATATCTCTAGTATTTCCTGAATACTTCTGGGCTTGAAAATAACGATACGGCGGGAATAGCCTCTTATTGCAACTATTCACCATGTTTTATCCAAACTATTAGCAATTCCCCTAAGCTGCCAATTTAGGAGCATTCTTTGCCTAGCTCGAGAGTCAAAAGCTCTTTGTCAAACCCTTGTTTTTATTGAGAATTTTTAGCTTTCTCTATGTCCTTAACATCTCTAGCTTAACATACTGATTTTCTTCTCTTACTTTTCACCTTTAACGCTCAAGTGCCTAAGTGCTGGACAGTCAAAAGTTTTCGCGCAACAATCTGGAATTATTGCCTTTTTCGAAATTTCAGCTGTCCAGATGCATTCATGCTATAACTATCTGAAATCATAAAGCTTTTTTCTTTAACTATTAACCATTAACTGATAACTTTTAACTGTCCAGCTAAGTGGATAACTCGTTTTTATTCAAATTGCAAAAATTTTAGCGACAGACCATTTTAATCCGGTTTGCTAGCTTACAATACATGTTGCCCCTAGCCGGAATTATGTTTATAAGGGTTTATTTGGCTTTTTGACCGGGGCAATAATTCGCTTGTATGCAAGCGGATTCAACCGCAAAGATAACATGCGGCAGGAATCTCATTCAGAAAAGACCGCGGGCCTAGACCATACGTCTGCACTATTTCAGTGCCGGACAGGCCCGGTTTCCGGACAAGACCCCACGAGTCTATTGCGTCGGAGGAACAAAATAGCAGTCATTACAACACAACTATTCCCAATATTTTACATTATAAACCGGTTCTCAATTTTCAGACGCGTCCTGGAGGAGAGCTTGCTCCGTATAATCGCCCTGTTTACAGAGCCAGTTCCAATTTTCGCTGTTATACAACCGGGGGACAAGTAAGAGAGAGATACCTAATGCAGCCGAGTATTACCTACTTCAGCAGAGATTGCCTACAGGAGGGTACATGAACCAGGACTCCTCTACCCGGGAGGGAAGTGTAGGGATTGTAGAGACCAAGTATGTGACCTTCCAGGGAG
Organism: uncultured Desulfovibrionales bacterium; assembly: GCA_964577315.1. Lineage (GTDB taxonomy): Bacteria > Desulfobacterota > Desulfovibrionia > Desulfovibrionales > Desulfonatronovibrionaceae > Desulfonatronospira. The sequence goes on along the minus strand of CAZNYT010000010.1, from coordinate 10,777 downwards.
ATGACTGGGTTCTTCACCTGGAATCCGGGGACACCCTGCATCCCATCAACGTGGCTTATGAAACCTACGGCGAGCTTTCCCCAAACAGGGATAATGCCATTCTGGTTTGCCATGCCCTGTCCGGGGATGCTCACGCTGCAGGATACCACACTGATGACCCCAACGAAAAGCCTGGATGGTGGAATGTACATATTGGGCCGGGCAAACCCCTGGATACGGACCGTTATTATGTCATTTGCAGCAATTTCCTGGGCAGCTGCAAGGGAACCACAGGCCCAGCTGATACCAACCCTGCCACAGGTAAGCCCTACGGGCTCCAGTTTCCTTTCTACACCGTAAAGGACATGGTCAAGATCCAGAAATGGCTCATGGACTATCTGGGCATTTCTAAGCTGTTAGCTGTGGTGGGAGGCTCCCTGGGAGGAATGCAGGTTCTGCAATGGGCCATTAGTTATCCGGAAATGGTGCGTGGGGCCATCCCCATAGCCACAACCGCTCGCCTCTCCCCTCAGGCCATAGCCTTCAACGAAGTGGCCAGACAGGCCATTATGAGCGATCCTGATTGGAATTTTGGACTTTATAAACCGGATCAGCAGCCGGAAAGAGGCCTGGCCCTGGCCAGGATGATCGCCCATATCACCTATCTCTCGGAAAACGCCATGCTGCGCAAATTCTCCAGGCGCATGATTCGCGGCACTGAACCAGGGTTCAAGCTGGAGGCGGACTTCCAGGTGGAAAGTTATCTGCACCACCAGGGCCACACTTTTGTCAAACGCTTTGACGCCAACACCTATCTCTACATCACCCGGGCCATGGACTACTTTGATCTGCATCTGGACTACGGCAGCCTGCCCAAGGCTTTTGAGCCCTGCACCAGCACCTTCCTGGTGATCTCCTTTACCAGTGACTGGCTCTTTCCCCCGGCCCAGTCCCAGGAATTGGTCAGGGCCATGCGTCAGGCCGGAAAAAGTGTTTCCTACTGCAATATAGGAAGCGATCAGGGCCATGACGCTTTTCTTTTGCCTGGCAATCGCATGGGGGATGTAATCTCTGGTTTTCTGACCAGGATGGAAAAGGAGGGCTAGATTGAACACCTGGGAAGACAAGGTTCGCTTTGATTGGGAAAAAAGTCTGCCCCGGGACAGGGAGTTGGATCCCTATATCCTGGAGCTTACCCGGCCCGGGGAAAGAGTGTTGGATTTGGGTTGCGGCCGAGGTGAGCTCCTTCAGAAGCTAAAGCAGGAAAAACAGGTCCAGGAGCAAGGCATAGAGCTCAACTCGGAACACGTTGCCGATTGTTTGGCCCAAGGTCTGTCCGTGATCCAGGCGGATCTGGAAGAGGGACTGAACGATTTTTTAGGGGATTATTTCGACTTGGTCATCTTGAACCAGGTCCTGCTCACGGTCAAGGACCCCTTGGCCCTCCTCCGCCAAGCCCTGCGCATTGGCCAAAGGATAGTGGTCACCTTTCCCAATTTCGCCCATTGGCGGGTACGGTTGCACCTGGCCTTCTGCGGGCGTCTGCCCATCAATCAGACCCTGCCCTATAAATGGTATGAAACCCCGGAGATAAGGCTGACCACTGTCAAGGACTTCTTGGAGCTTTGCCAAGAACTGGATGTCAGGGTAATTGACAAGCGCTTTTTACAGCTAAACTCCCTGGTTCAGAACCGAAGCATCCGGGTTCTTCCCAATTGGCGCTCCACTGTGGCCCTTTTTTGCCTTTCCCACAATAACTCCCAAGCCCGCTCCTAGCTTTTCCGTGTTTGCCTAGGATATTCGGATTTGCTATACACGTTATATGGTCCAAAAACTTTTTTATCTTCTCTGGGATGAGTCCCATCTATGGGGTTTGATGCTTCGCCGGGCCCTAGAGGATATGGAGATCCCCTTCAAGTTGATAGGTACCTCCCATATTGCGGAAAATATCCTTGAAAAATCCCCTCCTGCCGGCTTGTTGATCCCTGGCGGATGGGCCAAGCTCAAGGCGGATAATTTAGGCGAGGACGGGTTGTCCCGAATCAGGGAGTACATTCATTCCGGTGGCAAGTACCTGGGAGTATGCGGCGGAGCAGGGCTGGGACTTCAATCCCCGCCCAAATCCTCATGCCTGGATCTTTGCAGCTGGACCAGAAAAGCCATGCACCAGCGCCTGCCCAATTTTAGCGGGCATGTGCGCTGCCAAGTCAGTTTGCCCCAGTGGAGCTCCAGCCGCTTTGATATTTACCTGCCCGCCTGGTGGCCTTCCCAATTCCAATCCGCTGCAGACCCCGGGGACAAGGTTCAAGTTGTTGCCAGCTACCTGGAACCCGGAGATGATTTCTGGACCGCGGATCTTCGCTTCAAGGACCTGAAAAACACGGACATCCAGAAATGGGAAGAGCTATACGGCATCAATCTTGATCCGGAGCTCCTGGAGGGGGAACCTTGTATTATCCGGGGATCACTGGGAAAAGGGGAGTACATTCTAAGTTACGTTCACCTGGAAACCCCGGAATCTTCGCAGGCCAACGCATTGCTCCGGGAATTGCTGCATAGCTGGCTGGGAAGCTCCCTGCATCTAGAAGAAGATATCCGGGTCCGGGAATGGAATCTGGCCAGTCATCCTGTTGTCTGGGAAGATAAAGTCCTGTACCGGACCAGGCAGGGCCTGGAAGATGTAATCCGGTTGGGAAGGGAACATTTCCTGCTTTTTTGGCGCTTGCCTTGGCTCTTGGGATGGCGCAGAGGGATACCCGGATCCCAGATCAACTTTTTATACGCCATGCTATGCCAGGTACTGAGCCTTGGCCCAGATAACCGTATCCTGACATACTGGTACAAGGAAAAACAGGAATTCGAAAGGAATGCGCGGATCTTCCTGGAACGTGTGAAAAACTATCTTATCCGGGAACGTCTAGCTCTTTCCCAGGCCCCTTCCTCTCCGGAATCCAGTTCGGATTTAAACCTGCAAAAAGAAAGAAAGGAGCTTTTCGGTTCCTTTCCAGGCTACGGAGGCTTTTACGCTCGACTGCTCCGGCCCCTGGATGAGATGCTTTTCATGCATGCTAGCCCTGAAAATAGCTGTAAAACTCCGGATGCACGGAAATAATCACACCGTCCTTTTCTTCCACGTGGATAACCCTTTCCGGAAGCAGCCCCACATCCAAGGCAATATCCTCGATCCTGGATTTTTCCTTGTGCACCTCTTCGCTCATTCTTTCAAATTTAGCCACTTGCACCCAATCTTCCATAAAAATCCACTCCTGTCTGTAGTTATCACTCTGCACCCTGTTCATTTTCAGCCGGCGGCCACGGTGTACACCTGCGGCAGGGAGCATATCCTTCGTAGAACATATCGCGCAGGCTCGAGAACTCTTCTCTGTTTCCGGGGGCTATCTTTTGACCGTACCCGCAGCCCGGGTGATGGAACCGTTTGCTGTTTTTATTCCCGATCCAGGCCTGCACTTCCGGCTTTAACTGGAGTATTTCGGGCCAAAAACCCCGCCCATCATCCATGGCCCTTTTCTGGGCCCTCAAGAGTTCCTGGGAAAAGCCTTCTCCATGATCCGGGTGAGGATAGTAAAAGGCTAGGCCCTCCCGGACCAAGATGAGGTTTATGCTTTCTCCTGAGGGGAGATAGGCCTTAGCCAAGGTCCGTCCGTACCGATCCTCCTCCACCTGACCGGTCCTCAGGGTCAAGGTCCTGTCCCGGACCAGTTCCTCCAGTCTTTGAGTGGCTTCCCGGGCGAAATACTGATCCGGTTCTCCACCTTCTCCGATTTCCGGGGCATCAATGCCCTTCAGTCTAACCACTTCTCGGTCTTCAAGGATCAAGGTATCTCCGTCCGGAACCCAGGCCACGCGAACTTCGCGCATCTCAGCCGTGGCCAGTACCACCAAGGCCAAAACCGATGCCACCCCGACAACAACGCATGCAAAGCGCTTTGCAAGATTTCTCTTAGGGAGCGAAGAATCGGCCACCATAAAACCCCCCTGGTTTACCCTGTTATGGTCCCTCTCCCCTGCATCCGCGATGTTATAAAGATCCTGGCTCTTTTACCAGAGTACGCCCTGCGAGCCATGACATATATCCTAACAGCCACAGCCGGCAGGCTGGGCCAACTATTCATAATAGGTTTTAAGAGAGGAGCTGCGCACCGGGTGCCTGAGCTTGCGCAGGGCCTTGGCCTCGATCTGTCTGATGCGCTCCCGGGTTACATTGAAGAGCTTGCCTACTTCCTCCAGGGTGTGATCGGACTTTTCCCCGATCCCGAAACGTTTGCGCAAAACCTGCTCCTCTCTGGGGGTTAGCTCTGCCAAAACCTTGGCTATTTGCTCCGAAAGCTTGGAACTTACCACTTCTTCTGCCGGAGCCACGGCTTTTTTGTCCTCTATAAAATCCCCCAGGCTGGAATCCTCCTCGTCTCCTATGGGGGTCTCCAGGGAAATGGGCTCCTTGGCGATCTTAAGGACCTTTTTAACCTTGTCCACAGGATAGTCCATGCGCTCAGCGATTTCCTCCGGGGTGGGATCCCTGCCCAGCTCCTGGACCAGATACCTGGAAGTGCGCACCAGCTTGTTTATGGTCTCTATCATGTGCACCGGGATGCGGATGGTCCGGGCCTGATCAGCTATGGCCCGGGTAATGGCCTGTCTGATCCACCAGGTGGCATAGGTGGAGAACTTGTATCCCCTCTGATACTCGAACTTGTCCACAGCCTTCATGAGGCCGATGTTACCCTCCTGAATGAGATCCAGAAACTGCAGCCCCCGGTTGGTATATTTCTTGGCGATGCTCACCACCAGTCTTAAATTGGCCCGGATAAGCTCCTGCTTGGCGCGCAGGGCCTCGTAATTACCCTTGTGGATCCGCCAAAGGATATCCTCAAGCTCATACACATTGTGCATGCATTTTTGTTCCAACCGCTCCAGGATCTCCATCTTTCCATAGATTAGTTCCTTGAAGGAAAAGAGCTCATCCACGGTCATGCCCAATTGGTCCGCCGCAGCCACGGGGTTGATTTCGCGCTTATCCAGCTTGCGCAAGAGTTCGTGCAATTCATCCTGGGACATGCCCAAAGAGAGGATATAGGCGCTCAAGTCCCGCTGACAGTTGTACATCTGGCGCACGTAATCGTTAACCGTCTCCACAATGCGGTCTATAAGGCTCTTTTCCAGCTTGATATGCCTTAAATGCTCCACTATCTCATGCTTATAATCCATGATCTTTTGCTGCTGGGCGTACACCCTGCGATCCACTCGGGCACAGTCATTCAATTTCTCGTAAATATTCCTGCGCTTTCTATAAAGGGTCTTGATCTCTTCCAAAAGGGCGATCACCCTCTCCCTTTGGTTCATCTCCTCTTCGGTGGGATCGTCTTCTTCAATGGTCTTGACCACGTCCTTGAGCTTGATTTTCTCTTCCTTCAGGTCCTCACCCACCTGGATGAGCTCCTCAATAGCCACAGGGACCTCCACCAGGGAATAGAGCACCTCTAATTCTCCGGATTCAATCTTCTTGGCGATCACCACCTCGCCTTCGCGATCCAAAAGTCCAACTGCCCCCATTTCCCGCAGATAGGTCCGAACTGGATCGTTGCTCCTGGACACAGCCTCGGCGGTTTCGTCCAATTTATCCATGTTCAGGGCCAGGCTCTCAGCCAGGGAATTGGCATCATCAGGGGCTGAACTCAGGGTCTTGCCCGCCTTGCCGTCCACAATAGCTATATCCAATTGATCGAATATAGAAATGATTTCCTCCACCTGTTCCGGGGTGGTGACATCCGAAGGCAGGGCCTTATTGATCTCGTCAAAGGTTAAAAAACCTTTTTTCTTGCCTTCGGCGATCAAAGCCTTGATTTGCTGTACATCCTTGATGCTACTGCCCATAACACTCCCCTACAAAAAGCTGTTTATGCCCATACAATAATGGAGCCATAATTATAGCCACAAAACATCCACGCAAAAACTGTCTACATTGCTCATGGGTCCTGCATACAAATAGTCCCAAAAATATAGCAACTATTCACCAGATCTTTTTGAGACCAGAGTGCATAATTACTTAATTACTATAATTCGGTAATCATTAAAAACTTTTCTGCAACAGTCCCAAAATACGTTTAATTTCTTCCTGGTCCTGGTTTTGTTGAGCCCGGGCCAGGGCCAGCTTGAGATTTTTCTTGCTTATTCGGGCCATGCTTTTGTCCACGAACTCCTCTACCTGCTCCAGGATCCGCTCTTTGTCCTTTTGCAGAAAATCCAGCCGCATCTTGCTCTGGACAAAGAATTCCGCTTCCTCGGGATTCAGGATTTCCAGTTCCTCTTCCTGCATGGCTCTTAGTTTTTCCCAGAATCGCCTAGCCCATTCCGAGGACAACACCAGTCCCAGGTTCTTCTGTTTCAACCTGGACCTGTATTCCGGGAAACACACCGCAAAACTTAGAAGCTCCCGGTCCCTTTGCTCCGGTCCCTTCCCTGCGGGCGCTATTATAGAATTTTGGCTCTCTGGAGCGGTTTTCTGGGTAAATTTCTCGCGAAGCTCCTTTTCGCTTAGCCCCAAGGCCTGAGCTATCCTGGGGATATAGTAGGATCTCCAGGAAAAATCCTGAATAGCAGAAACAAACTGCTCTACCCAACTCATCAGTTCCCGGAGCGACTTGTGTGTGATAAGCATGTTCAAACAAAAATCAAGCCCCTCCCGGGTATCCTCTAGCAGCTGGTTCAAGCCTTGCTTACCCCGAGCATTCAATATGCTATGAGCATCCTCCTCCGGGGGAAAGGTAAGCACCCGGCAATTCATCCCGGCCTGCAGAATCATTTCCGCGCTCTTTAGGGCCGCGTTCTGCCCCGCGTCGTCCCCGTCAAACAGAAGAACCACTTCCCGGGCCAAGCCGGAAAGCCTTTTCACCTGAGCCTTGGTGAGAGCAGTACCCAGTATGCCGCAGCTGTTGGTAAAGCCGTGCTGGTGCAGGGCAAGGACATCCAGATACCCCTCGGTTAAAAAAACCTGCTTGGAACGGGTGATGCTTTGTCGGGCCTGGTATAAACCGTATAAATGCTCTCCCTTGGTATAAACCGGGCTCTCGCTGCTGTTCAAATACTTGGGCTCTCCGTCCGCGATCACCCGTCCCCCAAAGGCTACCACCGCCCCGGACAGGGCTGTAATGGGAAAAATAAGTCTTCCCCGGAAACGATCAAATATCCTGCCCTGGCGGTTGGAGCTAAGAACACCGGCAGTAACCCCGTCCTGAGGAGCGAATCCTTTGCCTTGCAGAAATTCCTTGAGGTTGTTCCATCCCTCCGGGCTCCAACCTAGGGAAAAGGTCTGGCTGATCTCCGGGCTAATCCCCCTTTGCTTCAAGTATTTGCGTGCTGGTTCGCCTCCGGGACTATTAAGGAGGTCTCGAAAAAAGGATTGACTCCAGGAGTTGATCTCCCTGCATACAGCACTCCGGCTTTTTTCTGCCTGAGGAGAGGATTTAGAGCCGGTCCTTTCAAGGGTTACTCCGGCCTCGGCAGCCAATTGCGTCACTGCTTCCGAGAAATCCAGGCCGTTAATATTCCTATAAAATTCGATCACGTCTCCCTTAGCCTGGCACCCGAAACAATAGTAAAATCCCCTGTCTGGGCTTATGGAAAAGGAAGCCTTGGTTTCCTGGTGAAAGGGACAAGGGGCCATAAGACGCTCGCCCACTGGCCTTAGCTGGACGTATCTGCCTGCTATATCCTCCAGGGACAGCCTGGATTTTATCTCGGCCACATCCTTGGCTTCGAAAGAGGCCATCACTTCTCCCCTGGTTGTCACTCTGGAAAAATATTTAACCCTGATACTACAGCTAGGCTTGGGACTAACTCTATAAACAGCCCTATCCAGTGGCAGCAAGCTTTTTCGCTGACAAGTCTCGCTGTAGCTTTAGGTTATTTAAGCTCCACGGTGGTGAAGCCGTCATCTGCAGATTCCTGGGATCCGGACACAAAATCCCGTATCATTTCATTGCGCCGGAGATATTCCCGCACAGCCTTTTTCAAGGCCCCGGTGCCCTTACCGTGAACTATTTCCACCTGTTTGCGCCCGGACAAAATGGCCTGGTCCAGATACTTCTCCAGTTCCTCCAAGGCCTCGTCCTGGTATTTGCCTCTTATATCCAGCCTTAACCCCTGGGCTCTGGCAGCGGCAGGTGAGCTGTAGCCGCCCGGTCCACCGGACCTGGAAGGGGGATGCTCAAGCTCAGAAGGGTCCACCCACAAGGATATCCCGCCCAGATCTATTTTGACCTGTTTCTTGCGCTCGTCCTTCTCGCGGACAATGCCTGTTTTGTTCCAGACAGGATACAAATAGCTGGCTTGCAACTGGACATCCTGGAAACTTGTTGCCCGGGAAGAACTTTTTTCGGTGGTTTCCGGGACCAATTCATCCGCTTTTTGCCTTATCTGGCCAAGCTCCTTCATGGCCTTTTTGCGTCCGGTTTTCTGCTCCTTCCACTCCCGGACTATTTCCTGGCCCTGCTCCTTTAGCTCCTTCTGGAGCTTGGCTTTATCCCGGGAGAGCTTCTCCCGCTCCTGCTCCAACCAGGAATGAAGCCTGGTTCTTTCCTCCCTTAGCTGATCAAGCTCCTGCTCTCTTTGGGCAGCCAGCTGGTTCAAGCGCTCGAAGAGCCGGTTCTGTTCCTCGCCTTCGAGCAAAAGGTATTCCTGGGCCCGGTCAATGATTTCTCCGGGCAAACCTTGCTCCCGAGCCACTTTCAGAGCCTGGCTGGACCCCACCTGGTCGTAGGCCAGCTTATACAGGGGTTTCTTGGTTTCCGGATCAAAAAGAACCGAGCTGGCCCGCACATCCTCCTTGGACAAGGCGTAGGCCTTCAGGGCGGGAAAATGAGTTGCGGTAGCCGCCCATGCCTGCTTATCCAGCAACGAATCCAGCACGGCCTGAGCCAGAGCGGCTCCCTGGGCCGGATCCGTACCCACTCCGAATTCATCCAAGAGAACCAGAGTATCTGAGTCCACCTCCTGCCAAAAACGGCTGAAATGCTCGATTTGAGCGGTAAAGGTGCTCAGGCTCTCCTCCACGCTTTGCTCCGAAACCATGGATACAAAGATCTTGTCCCAGTAGGGGAGGCTGCTGCCCTCGTCCGCTGGGACCGGGATGGCACACAAGGCCATCAAGGCGGCCAGGCCCAAGCTTTTCAAACAAACCGTCTTGCCTCCGGCGTTTCCCCCGGAGATAACCAGGGCCTTTTGGCCCGGATTCAGGCTAATGTCCACAGGAACCACGTTGTGTCCACCCAGGATCAATAAAGGATGACGGATGTTCTTAAGCTCCAGGGGACTATCATGAGAAACCGGCAGGGTTCGTCCACCCACGCGCTCTCCCAGTCTGGTCTTGGCCCAGAGCACATCCATGCGGACCAGCCAATCGTATATTTTGTGCAAATCTTCAAGATGCCCGCGGGCAAGTCCGGTAAGATAGGCTTGCACCTTTCTCTCTTCTTCCTTTTGACTCCGGTGGAGTTCCTGGAGTTTATTGTTGAGATCCACCAGGAACATGGGCTCAAAATAGCAGGTTTCCCCTGTTTGAGAATAATCGTGGATAATTCCCTGCAATTTGCCCTTGAAATTGCTTTTCAAGGCCAGGACATAGCGATCCGAAGAGATAGTCAGGTATTCGTCCTGCAGATAATGGGTGAGATTGATCTGGCTAAGGGACTCGTTGATCTTTTTGGAACATTGCGCCCTCAAAGATCTTATTTCCTCGCGCACAGCCTGAAGTTCAGGAGAGCTCTGATCCTTGATTTCAGCCGCCGGGGTCAGGCATCGGTTCAGAGCGGACCATAGCTTTTTCGGCCAGGTCCTGCCCTCCCAGGTGGCCCGCAGCCTTGGGAAATACTCTGGAGTGATGTTTTCAACAGCGCTGAGCAAGTTATGGGCGGAATCCAAAAAATTGTGCACGGCCCAAAGACCTTCCTGATCCAGGACTGCATCCTCGGTCCGGACAATGCGCAACACCTCCCCTAGCTCAGGGAAGGCTGCCACCTCTAGGGCATGCTCCTTTCGGGCCTTCATGGCCTCTTCTAGAAGCGCCTGCTCTTCTGCCAATTCTGGGATGGTGCTATAGGGACGGATTTGTTGACAAGCCTGTTGCCCGGGGGTGGAAACGGCTTCTCGGCTTAGGTACTGGATGATTCTGGGAAATTCCAGCAGCTTGAGAGTTCTGGATTCCATATGATTTGGGTAGAATAACACCTCCCTGCCCATGCTGGGAGCAGGAAGGTGTTTTTTCACGCTTGGGCGTGGTCTTAGTTTAATAAATTCGGCACGCTGGTATAAGAACCTGTGCTTACTTAGGACTGCATCTTGCGCATTTTTTTCATCAAACGCTTTCTAGCAGCAGCTTCTTTCTTTTTCTTCTGGATACTAGGCTTTTCATAGTGCTGCCTTTTCTTCAGCTCGGAAAGAATGCCGGACTTCTCTACCTGCTTTTTGAACCTGCGCAAAGCATAATCAAAGTTATCGTTTTCCCCCAAGACAACTCCTGGCACGAAAAAACACCTCCTTAAAATAATTTTGTTTAAAAGGGGCAAGCATTCTGCCCACATAACTGAACAGATCACGCCTGTTCATTGGGACAATTAATCATATTAAATCTAATTTGTCCCTTTGGCAAGAAAAAAAGAGAGGATATTCGATAATTCCTCTCTTAAAAGTACTACAACGAAACTTGGCTCTGTAACCATGGCTCTATAAACAGCCTTAATATTATGGCAGCAACTCTTTCCCTGGGTCCGAGGGTTCTGCAAAC